>JAIBCE010000039.1 GCA_019694315.1 Sandaracinaceae bacterium | reverse complement strand
TCGGCGGCGGTGGCGGCGGCGGCGGTGGTGGCCGTGGCGGCTACGGCGGCGGCGGCGGCGGTGGTCGCGGTGGCGATCGCGGCGGCCGTGGCGGTGGCGATCGCTGGTGATCGTCCACGCGTCGCGAGCTCGCTCGTGACCGCGTGATCGGAGGGCTCGTCGCTCACGCGACGGGCCCTTCGCCGTTCCGTCGCCGCGGTGCTCGGTGCGATATCGTGCCCCTGCGATGTACCGAGGCCGCTTCGCACCGTCTCCGACCGGGCCGATCCACCTCGGCACGGCGCGCACCGCCCTCGTCGCGTGGCTCGCGGCGCGGGCCGCGGGGGGCACGCTCGTCTTGCGTGTGGAGGACCTCGACACGCCGCGCGTGAGGCCGGGTGCGCTCGAGGCGATGCTCGACGATCTTCGCTGGATCGGCCTCGACTGGGACGAGGGCCCCGACGTGGGCGGCCCGTTCGGGCCCTATCTCCAGTCCCAGAGACGTGAGCGCTACGACGCCGCGATCGAGAGACTGCGTGCCTCGGGTCGCGTGTTCGCGTGCACCTGCTCGCGCAAGGAGATCGAGAGCGTCGCGAGCGCGCCGCACGGCGAAGAGCCGATCTATCCGGGCACGTGTCGCTCGGGGCCTTCGCATCCCGAGCGCCCGGCCGCGGTGCGCTTTCGCTTCGAGGCCAAAGACGCGCGTGCGTTCGACGACGGAGTGCACGGCGCGATCGGCGCGGGCCTGGGTGCGGGGGACTTCGTCGTGCGACGCGCCGACGGAGTGCACAGCTACCAGCTGGCGGTCGTGGTCGACGATCTCGCGATGGAGATCACCGACGTGGTGCGCGGCGACGATCTGCTCTCGTCCACCCCGCGACAGCTCGCCTTGATCGAGGCGCTGGGAGGCCGCGCGCCGCGCTACGCACACGTGCCGCTCGTGCTCGGCCCCGATGGTCAGCGCCTGGCGAAGAGACACGGCGCCGTGACGGTGCGCGAGCAGCGCGAGCAGGGCGTCCTGCCCGAGACACTGGTGGGGCGCCTCGCGCGCACCCTCGGCTTGCTCGATCGCGACGAAGCCCTCGCCGCGCGCGAGCTCGTGAGCCGCTTCTCGCTCGCGAAGATCGCGAAGGGCCCCGTCACGATGGGCTGAGGCCTCTGGCCCTACGGCGCGAGCTCCTCGGGCGCGAGCGCGCTCTGCGCGCACCACGTGTCGTGAAGCGAGCTGGGCAGCGCCACGCGGAGCTCCTCGATCGCGAGCTCGCGCCCGATCGCGACGCCCTCGTGCGCATCCGCGATGGAGCGGGCCACCACGCGCGCCCCCACGTGCACGTGCGCCTCGCGGAGCGCGCGCACGGCCTCGGGATAGGCCTGGCGCTGACGCGGATCGAGCGCGTCGTGCGCAGGATCGACGAGCAACGTGACGTGATCGACGCCGAGCGCGCGGAGGCGCCGGCACCGGCCTCCGGAGGTGAGCGCGAAAGGGCGCGCCACGAGGCCCACGCCGAGCGTCGCCGCGCTGGCGGCCTCGAGCACCGCGAGGAGCTGCGGATCGGAGGCGACGTCGCCGCCCTGGAGCCAGAGTCGCCGGGCGCCCACGTTCACCGCGTAGGCGACGCGCTCGAGGAGCTCGTCCTTCGTGACGCCCCCGGGCGCGACGCGATGGATCTCGTGATGGAGGGGCGAGGCCGGCCCGTCGCTCGGCAGCGCCCCGCCGAGCTCGAGGCCCACGGTGCCCGGGCGGCTCGTGATCTCGGCGATGTCGGCCTCGGTGCGCTCCGCGAAGCGCGCGAGCGCGGGCTCGTCGGGGTGCATCGCGCGCCATCGGGCGAGGTTCGCGAGGTAGCCCTCGAAGTGCTCGCGGCGCGCCTGCTTGCGACGGAACGGGTTGCGTGGCGCGGGCTCGTCTTCGTCCTCGAGGTGCAGGCCCATCGCGAAGCGCGAGTAGAGGAACGTGGCGCCCGCGCGGTGCATGCGGAGGCCGAGATCGAGGTCCTCGAGACCCCAGCCCGAGAAGCCCTCGGCGAAGCCGCCGAGCTCCTCGAAGAGCGCGCGCGGGAACGAGACGTTGCCCGTGTAGAAGAGGCGCCACGGCTCCTCGAGCCAGTCGACGTTGTCGATCACCGCACGCGCCGTGGGCTCGCGCTGGCGGTCGGCGATGATCGGGATCGTCGTGAGATCGTCCTTCTGCTCGATCTCCGCGAGGCGATGGAATTGCCCGAGATCGTGGAGGTTGTAGCCGCTGAGCGCGCCGAGCAGCACCGCGCGCCCCGCGCCGTCACCGCCGCTGCGCTGGTGAGCCCAGTCGATGGCCCAGAGGAAGTCCGGATCGACCGCGACGTCCGAGTCGGCGAGCTGCACGATCGGAAAGCGCGCTGCGCGCACGCCCGCGTTGCGCGCTTGCCCCGCGCGGAACGGCCGATCGGGCTCCGACACGCGGAGCACGCGCACGCGCCGATCGAAGGCGCCCTCGAGCGAGATCGCCGAGCCGTCGTCCACGACGATCAGCTCGAAGCGATCGTCGGGATAGCTCTGCGCGAGCCAGCGCCGCACGACCTCGCGGATCATCCGGGGACGATCGCGCACCGGCACGATCACCGAGATGCCGAGCGGCTCTCGCTGCCTCGCGGCGACGAGCCCGCAGGCCTCGAGCGCGTCCATGCGCGGGATCGCGTGGAGATCGCCGCTCCACTCGAGCTCGCGATCGATCGGCAGCGCGTCTCGCACCGTGAAGCTTGCGCGCAGGCCCGCCTCCTCCACGGCCCGGTGCGCGAGCGGAGGATCGTCGCCGTACGGATACGCGAAGAGCGTGACGTCGCGGCCGCTCCAGCGCGAGAGGTGCTCGCGCGAGAGGGTGCACTCGTCGGCGAGGCGCGCCGCGTGTGCGGCCTCGTCCTCGCCGAAGAGGCGCACGCGCATGCGCGGGTGATGGACGGTGTGGGCGCCGAGCTCCCAGCCGAGGTCGCGGAGCGCGCGCAGGCCCCGTTCATCGAGCCAGTCGGGGCCCGTACCGATCCACGCGCTCGGCACGAAGAGGGTCGCGGGCACGCCGAGCTCACCCAGGACCGGCGCCGCGAGCGCGAGGACCGAGACGTGCGCGTCGTCGAACGAGACCGTGAAGCGATCGGGCCCCGGCGGGCTCGCGCCGAGATAGTCCGACAGACGCGCCGGCCTGCGCTGCGCGAGCTCGCGCTCGATCACCGCCCGAAACGTCGCGACGTCGAGCCCGAGCCGCATCGCGCCCGGCCTCTCGGTGACGTAGTGGAAGCAGAGGTTGCGCGCGGTGGCGGGCACGGCGCGAGGATACGCGGTGCCCTCCCGAGACGGCGGAAAGTATCGGGCGACAGCGACAGCGACGCGTCTATGGTTGGGCGATGAGATCACGCTCCTTTCCGCTCGTGCTCGCGCTCTTGATGGGATGTGAGGGCTCCGAGGCACCCGATTCGGGAGCCGATGCGGCGGGGCTCGACGCGATGGGGCTCGACGCGATGGGGCTCGACGCGATGGGGCTCGACGCGATGGGGCTCGACGCGATGGGGCTCGACGCGATGGGGCTCGACGCGGCTGGCGAGGATGTCCTCGCACTGGACGCCCGGCCCGGGCTCGATGCGCCCGAGGTCCTCGATCCCGACGCGATCTACGTGGCGCCCGACGGAGACGACGCGAACGACGGCTCGCGAGACGCGCCGTTCTTCACCGTGGAGCGCGCGTGGCAGGAGCTCTCTGCGGGGCGGACCCTCTACCTGCGCGGCGGGCTCTACGAGTACCCCGACGACCAGCTCCTCTTCGGTCGCAGCGGCACCGCGGAGGCCCCGATCCGCGTCTGGGCCTATCCGGGCGAGCAGCCGGTGTTCACCGACGCGCCGGGCTACGTCGGGCAGGATCTCTTCTACTTCGAGGGCGAGTACGTGCACTTCCGCGGGCTCGAGATCCGGGAGTTCCGCCCGACGGACTTCGGCTGGCCGGCGTTCCGCTCCGACGCCTCGAGTCACTGCATCTACGAGCGCTTCGACTACCACCACAACGGCGCAGGCATGGCGATCCGTCGCGGCTCGGACGACAACCTGATCCTGCGCTCGGACTTCCACCACAACGCCGATCCGCGCGACGACTACGACGGCACCGACGGGCTCGACGTGGCGGAGCTCGTGGCGGGCACGACCAACACGGTCCGCGAGTGTCGCGCGTGGTGGAACGGAGACGACGGCTTCGACGCGTTCGCGAGCAACGGCCTCGTCGTCTTCGAGCGCTCGTGGGCCTTCTACAACGGCTACATCCCCGACACGTTCGACACCGCGGGCAACGGCGCGGGCTTCAAGCTGGGCCTCGCGACGCCGGGCGCGGAGCTGCTGCGCGTGGTGGTGGGCAACGTGTCGTATCGGAATCGCCTCTGGGGCTTCGTCGAGAACGACGCACGCGTGGTGATGCACGTGTTCCACAACACGTCGATCCTCAACGGCGGCCGCAACTACTGGTTCGGCTCGTGGGACCAGCCCGGCACCGAGGACGACTTCGTGATGCTCGTGCGCAACAACGTCGCGTTCGGTCCCGCCGGTGCCGCCCCCGAGCTCGACGGCATGCCCGTGACCTTCGCGCCCTTCTCCCTCGTCGATCACAACACGTGGAACGAGGGCTTCGTCGTCGACGAAGCGGACTTCGAGAGCCTCGACGGCATGGAGCTGGCCGGACCTCGCGGTCCCGCGGGCGAGCTGCCGGAGGTGTCCTTCGCACACCTCGTGGCCACGTCGGATCTGGTCGACACGGGGCTGGACGTGGGCACGCCCTTCCGCGGTTCGGCGCCCGATCTCGGTGCGTTCGAGCGATGATGGGCGCGGTGCGCCCCTCGCTTCGATGGACCGCTCTGCTCACCTGGCTCTCGATCGGCTGTGGTCGCCTCGGCTACGCGCCGTCGGACGTGGACGCGGCGCTCGATGCGCGCACCGTGAGCGACGCGAGCGACGGGATGGATGCGAGGCTCGACGCCTCATCGGATGCGGGGCTCGACGCTTCATCGGATGCGGGGCTCGACGCCGGGCTCGACGCTTCATCGGATGCGGGGCTCGACGCGCCGACGAGCCCGGACGCGGGGATGGACGGGGGCGTTCTTCCCGCGCTCTGGGCGCGCCTCGACGACTACGTGAAGGCATCGAACACGGGAGTCGGCGACGGGTTCGGTGCGGCGGTGGCGATCAGCGCCGACGGATCGATGATGGCGATCGGGGCTCCTGGCGAGGACGGGAGCGGCACGGGCGTGGATCCCACCGTCGACGAGGGCTCGAGCGAGAGCGGCGCGGTCTACGTGTTTCGATCGACCGGCGGGGGATGGGTCTTCGACGCCTACCTCAAGGCGTCGGACACGGGCTCGAACGATCGCTTCGGCAGCGCGCTGGCCTTCGACAGCGCAGGGACGATGCTCGCGGTCGGGGCGCCGGGTGAGGCCAGCAACGCGGCGCTGCTCGATGCTGCGAGCAACGAGCTCGTGCCTGGCTGCGGGGCTGTCTACGTGTACGAGCGAGACGCGGGTGGCTGGCGCTTCACGGAGCGCCTCAAGCCCTCGAACCCCGGCTCGGATCTCGCGTTCGGCGGCGCGCTCGATCTCAGCGGTGATGGAGCCGTGCTCGCGATCGGTGCGATCACCGAGGACAGCAGCGGCACCGGCGTCGATCCCAGCCCCGACCTGCTCGCGACGGGCAGCGGCGCGGTCTACGTGTTCCGGCACACGGACCGGTGGGCGTTCGACGCCTTCCTCAAGGCCTCGAACACGAGCACGGGCGATGGGTTCGGCGCCTCGGTCGCGCTGAGCCTGGACGGCAACCTGCTCGCTGTGGGCGCGCCGAACGAAGACGGCGGCGGCCGCGGCGTGGATCCGCCCTCGGACGAGGCCGCGACGGACAGCGGCGCCGTGTATCTCTACCAGCACGGTGTGGCGTGGAGCTTCCTCTGGTACCTCAAGGCGTCGAACACGGGGGCCGGGGACGCATTCGGTAGCTCCGTGGCGCTCGACGACGGCGCGGGCGTGCTCGTGGTCGGCGCCACGCTGGAGGACGGATCGAGCCTCGGTGTGGGTGGGGCCGACGACGACGGTGCGCTCGACACCGGTGCCGTCTACGCGTTCGGGCGCTTGGGCTCGTCCTGGTCGCAAGAGGCCTACCTCAAGGCGTTCCACGCGAGCGAAGACCTGAACTTCGGGCGATCCGTCGCGCTCGCTGGCAACGGCGGCGTGCTGGCCGTCGGCTGTCCTCTCGAGAGCAGCGGAGGCATGGGCCTCGGCACCATCGCCATGGGCAGCGCGGCCTACAGCGGGGCCGTGTTCAGCTACGCGCGCACGGCGGCCGGGTGGCAGACGCGTCAGCTCGTGAAGGCCTCGAACGCCGGCAGCGACGATCGCTTCGGAGCGATCGCCCTGTCGCGCGACGGGAGCGTGCTCGTCGTGGGCGCACCGCAGGAAGACGGCGCGGGGAGGCTGATCGATCCGCCGAGTGACGAGGGCGCGCCCGAGAGCGGCGCAGCCTACGTGGCTCGGTGATCACTCGCGCTCGAAGGGGCCGAGATCGGGCGCTCCGCCGAGGAACGGATCGCCCAGATCGGCCCCGGCGTCGATGAGATCCGAGCCCGCCGCGAGCCGCAGGAACGGGATCGTGGGCAGCGAGCCATCGGCTCCGCGGGGACCGTCGAGCCCGGCGGGCGAGAGCGACTCGAAGTCGGCCGCGCTCACGATGTTCGCCCAGCTGCCGCCCTCGCCACCGCCTCCGTAGGCGCAGTGATCGGTGACGCCGGCGCTGCCGAGCGAGTAGGGGTGCCAGCCGTTGTCGAGGGCGATGTCGTTCCGGAGCAGGTGCGCGAGGTTCAGGTAGTCGAAGTGGAAGCCGTTCTCGCCGTTGTCGTACGCGACGCTGTGGAAGACCTCCATGCGCGCGTTGCCCTCTTCGGAGTGGAAGCCGCTCAGGCGATTGTGGAACGCGATCGATCGACGGATCGTGCGCAGGAGCTCGTCGGGGTGGTCGCCCGTGATGCCGAGCTTGAAGCCGTCGCCGTTGCCACCGACGGTCTCGGTGTCGGGGATCCAACCGTTGCGCCACGACCACGAGTCCTCGACGAGGACGTGCCCCTCGTTCGCGAAGAAGTCGAAGCCGTCGTCGGAGTTCGCCCACGCGCGGCAGCCGCGCACGACGTGGTGGGTGCCCGCGCTCACGTAGGCGATCTGGAGGCCGTCGGCGTTGCCGTAGCCGGTGAACGGATCCTCGTTGTGGTGGAAGTCGCTGTCGATCACGAGGTTGTCGTCCGACGCGGGGCCGCCGCCATCGCCATCCTGGATCCGCAAGCCCGAGCCGTTGTGGTGCACGTTCAGGCGCTCGAACACGTTGTGGCTCGAGGCCTCTGCACGGAGCGCCGCGGCGACGAAGTGATCGACGTTGCGGAAGCCCGTGAGCTCGAGCCCACGGAAGTGCACGTAGTCGCCGGTGAAGAAGATCCCCACGTACTCCTCGAGCACGTAGTCGGGGCCCGGTCGGAGGATGGGCGTCTCGCCCGGATACGCCCACACGTGGATGCGCGCCTCGGCCGTGCCACTGCGCCCGACGAGCACGGGCTTGGTGTGGAGGTCGTAGGTGCCACCACGCAGGTAGACGATGTCGCCTGGGCCGACCACCTCCCACGCGCGCTCGAGCGAGAACCAGGGATCGGCCATCGTCCCGGCGCCGTCGTCGTGGCCGTCGGGCGCGAGGAAGTAGCAGGTGGCGCCGAGGCACGGGTCGAGGCCGGTGTCGGGTGAGGCGCTCCACGCGTCCGGAACGGCCGCGTCGGTGCCGGGCGCGTCGAGGCCTGGCGCATCGAGGCCGGGCGCATCGAGGCCGGGCGCGTCGAGAGGTGTGCCCGCGTCGTTCGCGCCGCCGTCACCGCACGCCCCACTCGAGGCCACCGCCACCAGGGCCAAGAGCCGTCTCGCCTGTCGGATCTTCATGCGCACCTCGCACGCGTCTCTAACGCGACGACCGGCGCCGGGTCACGCCGCGGGCGCTCGTTGGCCGCAACTATCGGGCTGGTCGACACCGCGCGCGCGCCGCTCTATGCCCCGCTGCATGCGCATGCGCCTCGCGATCCTCGCTGCCTTCGTCCTCACCGCCTGCGGCTCCGGCTCCCAAGCCGTGATGCCGGAGCACGGGCCTCGCCCCGACGACACGGAGGCCGCGGTCGGCGTGCCCGACGAGGCCGCGCCGTTCCGGCTGCCCGAGGGCGTGACGCCCACGCACTACGCGCTCTCGCTGCGCGTCGATCCCGCGGCCGAGACCTTCTCGGGGCGCGTCGAGATCGACGTGACGCTCGCCGAGGCGAGCCCGCGGATCTGGATCCACGGCCGCGAGCTCGCGGTCTCGCGCGTGGCGATCACCGACGCGAGCGGCGAGGCCGTGGGCAGCTGGCAAGAGGTGGACACGAGCGAGGGCATGGCCCGCGTCGTGTTCCCGCGTGCAGTGGGCCCCGGCGCGGCGCACCTCGTCCTCGAGTACACGCGCGGCTTCGACCAGACCCTCGAGGGCCTCTACCACGTGGCCGTCGGCGACGATCACTACGCCTTCACGCAATTCGAGGCGCTCTCGGCGCGACGCGCGTTCCCCTGCTTCGACGAGCCGCGCTTCAAGGTGCCCTTCGACATCACGCTCACGACGCCGCCGGGGCTGCGTGCGCTCGCGAACAGTCGCGAGCTCGAGACTGTCGAGGACCGCGAAGGCGGTTCGAGACCGTCGGGGGAGCGCGAGGGGGAGTCTTCCCCCGCGCAGGCAAGCCAAGAGGGCTTCACGCGTGTGCGCTTCGCCACGACGGAGGCCCTGCCCACGTACCTCGTCGCGTTCGCCGTGGGCCCCTTCGACGTGGTCGAGGCCACGATCCCGCCCAACGACGTGCGCACGACGCCCCTCCAGCTGCGCGGCATCGCGCCGCGTGGGCGCGGGCCCGAGATGGCGTTCGCGATGGAGCACACGCCGCGCATCGTGGAGGCGCTCGAGCGCTGGTTCGCGATCCCCTATCCGTTCGACAAGCTCGACATCGTCGCGGTGCCCGACTTCGCCGCAGGCGCGATGGAGAACGCAGGCCTCGTCACCTTCCGTGATCAGCTGCTCCTGCTCTCGAACGATCCGCCGGTGGCGCAGCAGCGCGGCTTCGCGTTCGTCATGGCGCACGAGCTCGCGCACCAGTGGTTCGGCAACCTCGTCACGATGCAGTGGTGGGACGATCTCTGGCTCAACGAGGCCTTCGCGACGTGGATGGAGACGGCGATCGTGGAGGCGACCTTCCCGCAATTCCATGCCGAGACGCTCGAGCTCACGACGCAGCTCGAGGCCTTCGACGCCGACAGCCTCGTGTCCGCGCGCGTGATCCGTCAGCCGATCGTCTCGAGCGACGACATCTCGAACGCCTTCGACGGGATCACCTACAGCAAGGGCGCGAGCGTGCTCGCGATGATCTCGCATTTCATGGGGCCCGAGCAGTTCCAGGCGGGCATCCGCCAGTACCTCCGCACCCACGCGCGCGGCAACGCGACCACCGCCGATCTCGTGGCCGCGCTCACCGCCGAGGGTCGCAACCCCAACGCGGCGCCGATCCTCGAGAGCTTCACGACGCAGGCCGGCATCCCGCTCGTGAGCTTCGGCGCGATCGAGTGCGGGGAAGACGAGGGGCACCCGTACGCGCGCGTGGCCGTGAGCCAGTCGCGCTACCGACCGCTCGGCTCGAGCGCGGACGCGAGCGCGACGTGGACGGTGCCGGTGTGCGTGACGCACGCCGATCGTGGCGGCGTGGTCCAGGAGAGCTGCACGCTGCTCACGGGCGGCGAGGGCACGCTCGAGATGCCGACGTGCCCCGCGTGGATCTGGCCCAACCCCGAGGGCCGCAGCTACTACCGCTTCGCGCTGAGCGAGGCCTCGATGACCGCCCTCGCGCCGCAGCTCCGCGCGGCCCTGGGACCGTCGCGTGGACGCGGCTGGCAGGACGGCGCGCGCGGCGGCAGCGCGAGCACGCGCGACCTCATCGCCCTCGCCGACAGCGTGCGCGCGAGCGTGGCCGCGGGCGCGATCGACTTCGGCGACGCGATGACGCTGCTCTCGCCCATGGCCGCGAGCGAGGAGCGCTTCGTCGCGCTCGCGCCGGTGGAGCTCTACACCTTCGCGCACGACAACCTCCTCACCGACGAGACGCGCCCTGGCCTCGAGCGCCACGCGCAGCGCCTCTACGCGCCGCAGCTGCGCCGCCTCGGCTGGGGCCCGCGCGCGGTGCGCGGACAGACGCCGACCGAAGAGCCCGAGACGCGCTCGCTCCGCGCGAGCCTCCTCCAGTTCATGGCGCAGGTCGCGCGCGATCCCGCCGTGCGCCGCGAGGCGCGCGCCCGCGGCCTCGCGTTCCTCGGCGAGGGCCCCGTCGTTCGCGGGCAGGGCGGCGATCACCAGCTGCACCTCGACGCGGTGCCGACGGATCTCGTCGAGGTCTCGCTGATCGTGGCGGCCGAGGAGGGCGACGCCGCGCTCTTCGATCGCATGCTCGCCGAGCTCGGGCGCACGACCGACGGCGTCTTGCGTCAGCGCCTGCTCGCGGGCCTCTCGAACGTGGACGACGACGCCCTCCGCGATCGGGCGCTCGCCCTCGTGCTCGATCCGCAGCTCCGCATGAACGAGCGCTTCCGCCCGCTCATGGCGCAATTCGGCGACGCGCACGGACGCGAGCACGCGCTCGCGTGGCTCGAGGCGCACTACGACGAGGTGCGCGCCCTCTTCGGCCCCGAGTACGCGGGCTACCTCCCCTACGCGCTCCAGAGCTTCTGCGATCGCGCGCACGCCGAGGCGGGTCGCGCGTTCTTCGCGCCGCGTGTGGGCGACACCAACGGCGGTCCGCGCAACCTCGAGGCCGCCGTGGAGAGCGTGACGCTCTGCGCGGCCCGCGCCGAGGCCCAGCGAGAGAGCGCGAGCCACTTCTTCGCGCGGTGACGAAGGGCGCTCACCGGCCGAGGGCTCACGGCGTGCTCGCCACCTCGGCCCAGAGCGCGCCTCGCAGATCTCCCACGCGGTAGCCGCGCGCAGGATCGCTCGGGTAGCGCGCGTCGAGGATCGCTGCGACCTCGGGCGCGATCGTCTCGCCGTGGCACGCCAGGCACGGGGCCTCGATCACGATCGGTCGGAGCACCCGCGCGTGGCCGTCCTCCAGCCGCGCGAAGCCCTCGACGCCCTCGGCGGCGCGCTCGCCCTGCGCCGCCAGCCAGGCGTCCACCCACGCGGGGCTCGAGGACGCACCGCGACGGCGCAGCGAGGCGCGTCCCACGCTCACGCCCGTCTCGGTGTGCACGCGCTCCGTGAGCGCCGCCGCCTCACCGGCACAGACCTCCGCCGCGTGCGCCGGGCCGCCCTCACCCATCGCCGCGAGCAGACGCCCGCGCAACGTCGTGCCGAGCTGCGTGGCCGCCGCCTCGGCCCTCGCGAGCGACTCGGCCTCCACGGGCGCCGCGCTCGTCGAGGCCGTGGACGGAGCCGATGCCGACGTCGAGGCAGACGCGACCGGCTCGACCGGCTCGGCGGGGGGCTCGCTCGACGCCTCCCCTCCGCACCCCGCGAGGGCGACGAGCGCGAGCAGGCCGAAGAGACGATGAGGTTGCATGGCCGTGGAACAGCAGGTGCTGTGCCCCGGCCAGCTCACGACGCGAGTGGCCCGCGACCCCTGATTCACGGCGAATCACGAGGAGGCCGGCTGGGGCAGGATGTTTCACGTGCGTTTCACACCGTGAGACACCGTTTCACGGTGTCTCAGCTCGCGCGCTCGGGATCCATGCGCGTGGGCTTGCGGCCGATCTTCACGAGGGACTCGGGGCGGCGATCGACCTCGGGCAGCGGCGCGTCGAAGGGCTCGACGACGATCTCGAAGAGGCCGTGATCGAAGGGCAGGCCGCTGGCGGGCTCGGTGGCGACGAGCCGCTCGCGCAGGCCGCGTCGTCGGTGCTCCATCGCGCGGAAGTGACAGTAGGGGTTGTTGCCGAGGCGACCGAAGAAGCCGTGCGCCGTGAACGAGCAGCCGCCCATGCAGATCTCGGCGTAGGGGCACTCGCGGCAGAAGCCCCAGAGCTCGTCGACCGTGCGCGCGCGCGTGACGGCGAGCTCCTTGCTGTCGCACCAGATCTCGGCGAGCGGCCGCTCGCGCACGTTGCCGCCCACGTAGCTCGCGGTCTGGAGCGAGGGGCAGCCCTTGATCGCGCCGTCGGACTCGATGCCCATCACGTAGCGGCCCGCCACGCAGCCCCGGAAGTGATCGGTGCCGCCCTCGAAGGGTGAGCGGAGCAGGGCCTCCTCGGGGCCGAAGAAGCCGAGGTTGTTGCCGGGCATGACGAGCAGGCCGTCGCGGAGGCCGCGGCGCTTGATCTCCGCGATGCGCGGCAAGAGCTCGAGCAGCTCCCAGGGCTGGAGCAGCATGTCGGGGCGATCGGCGGCGCGTCCGAGCGGTGAGGTGAGCTGCACCTGCCAGGCCTTGACGCCCGCGGCGAGGAAGAGCTCGTAGAGCGCCTCGAGCTCCTTCTCGTTGAGGCGGTTGAAGTTGGTGTTCGCCTGCGCGGTCATGCCCGCGTCGGCGATCGCGCGGAGCGCGCGCAGCCCATCGCGGAAGCTCCCTCGGCGCGCGCGCATCGCGTCGTGCGTGGGCTCGAGGCCGTCGAGGCTCACGGAGCAACGGAGCAGGCCCGCCTCGCGCATCCTGGTGGCGAGCGCGAGGTCGATCGCGCGGCCGCCGGTGGTCATCACCGGCGACATGTCGCGCGCGGCGAGGGCCCGGATCACGTCGAAGAAGCCCTCGTGCAGGTAGGCCTCGCCGCCGATGAGCACGACCTCCTTCGTGCCCATGGCGGCGAGCTGATCGACGACCTCGAGCGCCTGCGCGGTGGTGAGCTCCACCTCGCGCGCGACGCCCGCGCGAGAGCCGCAGTGCGTGCACGCGTGATCGCAGCGCAGGGTCAGCTCCCACACCACGTAGCGTGGGTGGTGCGCGCTGTGGACGACGTCGAGCCGTCGCCGCAGCGGGGGATCGCTCGACGTCGTCATGCCGTCCTCGGGGCCTCGGGGCGATCAGTCGATCGCGTCGGTGCCGCCGCAGTCGGCGTCGATGTGGTCGCCGAACTGGTCGAACGCGCCCACGTGCACGTTCGGGTTCGCCTCGTCGCAGTCGAGCTCGCCGCAGTAGCCGTCGCCGTCGAGGTCCGCGGTCGCGTCGGTGCAGGTGCTCGTGAGGCCCATCGCGTTCGTGTCTCGCGCCACGGCCGCGTCACGCTCCGGGATGGGCTCGGCCACGCCGTAGCAGGCGGTCAGCGTGACGGCGAAGAGCGAGCCGCCCGCGAGCGCGAGCGCACCGCCGACGACGCGAGCGGTGGGCGTGAGCGCCTGACCGCACGCGGGGCACGCGCGCGAGGCCGGCGGGACGAAGCTGGAGCACGCAGCGCACACGAACATGTTCATCGAGTTCCTCCCAGGCGATCGTCTCTACACGAGACGCGGCTGCCGCAGAGCATCCGGCATACCGAACGACAATCGCCAGCGTTTTTCGTGGCGGTGCGCCCTCGCGCCGCGGCGCGCACGTCGCGCTCGTGGTCGCGCGTGACACAGGGTGGCTCGGATCCTCGGGCCACGATGCGGCCTCGAGCATCGATCCTCGGTGCTTGTCCCCGCATGACGCGCGGCGTTACCGTCACGCACCGATGAGCCGCGAACGATTCGTGCGCTGCCTCCACTGCGGCCTGCCTCACGCCGAGGCGGAGCGCGTCTGCCCGATCACGGGCAAGGAGGTCGTCGCGCGCCCGCGGCCCAAGCTCGAGAAGGCCGAGGCCAGCGCCCCGATCGCTGCGCCATCACGGCCGCCGCCGCCGCCGAGCTTTCCCGATCCCGAGCCCTCGATCGTGGGCCACCTCCTCGAGAGCAAGTACCTCGTGAAGGAGCTGATCGGCCGCGGCGGCATGGGCGCCGTGTATCGCGCGGAGAACCAGCGCATCGGCAAGCAGGTCGCGATCAAGATGCTCACGCGCGGCCACGACGCGGGCTCGAGCTCGATGAAGCGCTTCTACCGAGAGGCGCGGATCATGGGCTCGCTCGGCCACCCGAACATCGTGGAGATCTACGACCTCGGCGCGCTCGACAACGGCGTGCCCTTCCAGGTCATGGAGCTGCTCGAGGGCCAGACGCTCGCGGCGCGCATCGAGCTCGAGGGCGGGCTGCCGATCGACGAGTCGCTCGTGATCGCCGAGCAGGTGCTCTCCGCGCTCGAGGCCGCCCACCAGCGCGGCATCGTCCATCGCGACCTCAAGCCCGACAACGTCTTCCTCGCGCAGCGCGAGGGCCGCACGATCGTGAAGCTCCTCGACTTCGGCATCTCCAAGACGATCGGCGAAGAGACGCTGTCGCTCACCAAGACCGGCATGGTCGTGGGCACGCCGTTCTATCTCGCGCCCGAGCAGGCGCGCGGCGACGACGTGGACCAGCGCATCGACGTGTGGGCGATGGGCGTGCTGCTCTACGAGATGATCACCGGCACCACGCCGTTTCGCGCCGAGAACTACAACAAGCTCATCGTCCGCATCCTCACGACGCGGGCGGAGCCACCCTCCACGAGGCAGCCGCGGCTGCCCAAGGAGGTCGAGGCGGTGATCATGACGGCGCTCTCGCACGACCGCGACGATCGCTACGCGGACGCGGGACAGATGCTCGCGGCGCTCCAGGCCGCGCGGCGCGGCGAGATGCCCGCGCCTCCGCTGCGCGCGCCCGCCCTCGAGGTGGACGTGCACGTGGACGGTCACGACGAAGAGGACCTCGACCCCACCGAGGTCTCCGACGCGTTTCGGCGCTGACAGCGGACCGCTCCGCGCTCCGACATGCGGCGCGCGTCTCGTTCGTAGGCGGGGGACGTGCCCACCGAGAGCTCGACACCAGCGTCCGAGGCCCCTCGCCCTGCCGAGGTGCGCGCGAGCCCACGGGCGCGCGCGTGGAGGGCCTTGCGGATCGCCTTGCTCCTCGGTGTCATCGAGCTCGTGCTCTCGTACACGCTCTCGCTGATGCTGTTTCATCCCTCGCGCGGGGAGGGCCACGACGTGGCGCGCATCGGAGGCGAGCGTGTGACCTACGTGACGCGCGATGGTGTGCGCCTCGTGAGCTGGCTCGTGCCGGCGCGCGGCGAGCGACGGCGCACGGTGGTGTACTTCCACGGCAACGCGGGCCTGGCCTCGGGCTGCTGGGGCTGGGCCGCGTGGCTCGCGGAGCGCGGATCGGACGTGCTCCTGGCCGAGTATCGCGGCTACGGCGAGAGCGAGGGCAGCCCCAGCGCCGAGGGGATCGAGCGCGACGCCGAGGCGGCCATCCGCTTTCTCCTCGAGGAGCGGCATGTGTCTCCGCGCGAGCTCGTGGTGCACGGGCAGTCGCTCGGTGGGGCGGCGGCGATCGCGGCGCTCGCCGGTCCTGCCCACGACGCTGCGGGTGGCGTGATCGAGTCGAGCTTCACCTCACTCCACGACATGGGTCGCGCGGTGATCGGCGTGCCGCTCACCTACCTCGTGCCCGACGCGTATCACCTGAACAGCGCCGCGCGCGCACCGTCGATCGACGTGCCGGTGCTGTCGATCCACGGCGACCGCGACGAGACGATCCCCCTCGCCCAAGGGCAGCGCCTGAGCGAGCTCCTGCGTGCGCGCCGCTTCGTCCGCGTGCCCGGGGGCAGCCACAACCTGGGTGAGCCGTGGGTCGACGACGAGATCGCGCGCTTCGTGGCCGAGGTCGCGCCCTGACCGATCCGCTCGACCCACGGTGCGTCATCGCGGTGCGACGACGATCCCTCGCGCCTCGCGCCCGAGCCCGTCGCTCAAGGCGTGGGCGAGCTCGGGGCCCTGGCCGGGGCGCTTCCGACTCCCGCAGCCTCCGGAGCGCTTCCTGTCGCTTCCGCAGAGCTTGCTTCCGGAGTGCTTCCTGTCGCTTCCGGAGCGCTTCCTGTCGCTTCCGGAGCGCTTCCTGTCGCTTCCGGAGCGCTTCCTGTCGCTTCCGGAGCGCTTCCTGTCGCTTCCGGAGCGCTTCCTGTCGCTTCCGGAGAGCTTCCTGTGGCTTCCGGAGCGCTTCCTGTCGCTTCCGGAGAGCTTCCTGTGGCTTCCGCAGAGCTTGCTGCGGCTTCCGCTGCGGGTGCTTCCGCCTGGGCGGTCGGAGGCTCGGCTTGCTGGGGCGTCCCCTCGGCATGACCGCAGCCCACGAGCGCCATCCACACCAGCACGATCGAGCTTCTCTTCATGACTCACTCCTCGTTCGTCGGGCTCCCTTCGAGCGCCGACGAGTGAGTCATGGCGGCGCGTGGGCTCGTGGCGCTCGACATCGAGCGTCGCGCGTCGCGCTCTTTGGTCTGCGATCGTCGTCGATCGTCGCGATCGCAGCGCGCGCGTCGCGCGCGTCGTCTCGGCGTCGTCGGGCTCAGCGCTTCGTCGCGATCGTCGCGAGGGCCTGGCGCACCAGCGCGACGACGTCGTGCGGCGCGAGGCGCGAGCCGTAGTTCCACGGCGAGCCGAAGACCGTGGCGCGCCCGCCCCAGTTCTCGGTGCCGGGCCCGTGCGACGGCGAGAGGCAGGGCGGGCCGTGCGCGTGCTCGGCCTGGGCGATCGCGGCGAGCGCGGGGCCGAGATCGGTGGGGCTCGAGGGTACGTGCGGGTTCACGCCCACCGTGAAGCGGGTGCCGCCCTTGGAGTGATCGGCGACCGTGACGGCCACGGGGCAGCGATGCTGCGCGTAGGCGCGGAGCGGATCGAGCGGCGCGCCGAGACCACGGAGATCGACGAGCGCCACGGCGCCGTGCTCGGTGATGCGGCCCATCACGCGGAGATCGGGCGTGTTGTCCTCGGGGATCTCGGCGAAGGGCAGCGGCCCGCCGCGCGCGAGCGCCGCCTCGAGCTCGAGGACGAGCGCGGCGAAGACCTGCCCGCTCTCGCTGCGAGGCCTCTTCGCGAGCGCCTGCGCGCAGTGCTCGTGGAGGCCTCGCCCGAGGCGATCGGCCTCGCCCTCGACGCCCGGCGCGCCGCGCAGGTGATCGCACCACCACGAGGCCGCGCGGAGGATCGCCAGCGTGGCGGGATCGACCCGAGAGGGGCCCCCGGCGAGCGCCACCACGGCGCCCACGATCGCGTCGGTGTCGGCGAGCGTGGTGCCGAGCCCGTCGAGGCCCGCGAGATCGATCCGCTCGGGCAGCGCGTCGAGGCTCACGGGCTCTCCCGTGACGTGGTGATCCCACACGAGCGCCGCGCCCGGGACCGAGCCATCGACGCTCGCGTAGCGCACGAGGCCCGCGGGCACCTCGCTCGCGCGCGTGGCCACGAAGAGCACGAGCGCGCGCTCCATCTCAGGCCGCCAGCGGCAGGAAGAAGAGGCCGAGCGAGGCGCCCAGGCCGAGCGTCCACACGACCGAGCGCAGCGTGGCGCGATCGGCGAGGTAGAGCGCGAGGTACGCGACGCGCGCGAGGACGAACGTGAGCGCGAGGGCATCGACGAGGTGCGCGGGCGCCTGCGCGAGCTGGGCCGAGAGCACGCCCGCCGCGAAGATGGGCAGGGCCTCCCACGAATTGGCCTGCGCGGCGTTGGCGCGCGCGGCGACGCCGGTCTGCTTGGCGAGCCAGTCGCGCGGCGCGTGGTTGTCGAACGAGCCGTCGGCGACGCCTCCCCGCTTGGCGATGCCGGCACAGACGACGGGGAACACGCAGGCGATCACGAGACAGATCGTGGCGACGCTCATGCGAGCCCCTACATCACGCGAGGTGACGGGGCGCAAGGCGCGCGAGCCGCGCCGTGGGCACACGAGATCTCGTCCGGCGAGACCGAGCCGCGGCGCGGTGCTCCTCGCTCCTACGTGGCGGGGCCCCATACCCTTCCTGACGGAGATCCGGGCGAGGTGTTACAAGGCTCGGCGGAACACGAACGGGGCTTTGCATGTCTGGCCCCCACGGGACCGCGCTCGGGCGTGGTCTCAACGCGGTCGGCGCTCCACCGCCGGCTCGCACGACTGACCCCGCCGCGCTGCCTCGGCAGCGATCGGCGCGCTCGGAGGCCCCTTTGCAACGATCTGCCCGCCAGTTCGCCCTCGCCACGCTGAGCCTCGCCTCGCTCTTGGCGCTGGGGGATGCCCACGACCACGCGCTCGCGCAGGCGACGCCCCGTCCTGCGGCGCGCCGCGCGCCGGCCGCCGACGCGGTCCCCGCGCCCGAGGAGCCCTACGAGGCCGAGCAGCGCAGCCTCGCGGCCGAGGTGGGCCGTCGAGGTCGATCGCCCCGCGCGATGCTCCCGCTGCTCGAGCTCTGGCGCGGCTATCCCACCGCGCGGCCGCAGACGACGCGGAGCGCCCTCGAGGCCCTCTCGCGCGATCGCCGGCTGAGCCCCGCGGTGCGCATGTATGCCTCGCAGCTGCTCGGGCGCGCGCAGCTCCGCATGGGCGACGTCGCGGGCTCGCGCCGCACCTTCGACACGCTCGGCTACGTGCAGCGCTGGCGCGTGATCGGCCCCTTCGACAACGAGGGCAAGACGGGCTTCGCGCGCGAGTACGAGCCGGAGCGGCTCCGCATGTCGCCCTACGATCTCGAGGCGCGCTACGAGGGCCGCGAGCGTCCGGTCGGCTGGCGCACCTACCCGGACGTGGGTCACTACGGCTACGTCTCGTTCGACGCGGTGTATCGGCCCGACACGAACGTCTGCGGGTATGCAGAGACGTTCGTCGTGAGCGATCGGCCGCAGGCGCTCTCGCTCTGGCTCGGCGGCGGCGGCGCGATCGCAGCGTGGTGGAACGGCACCGAGGTGCTGCGCGACGACGACTACCGGCAGCCCGATCCCGATCGCTTCGTGGCGATGGTGGGCGCGCACCAGGGCCCCAATCGTCTGCTCGTGAAGGCGTGCACGGCAGAGTCCACGTGGGGCTTCTACGCGCGCGTCGGCAACGCGCAGGGCGAGCCGGCCACGGGCGTGACGATCGACCCGATGGCCGACGTGACGCAGGCCCACTCCGGCCACGGCGTGGCGCGCCTGCCGGCTGCGCCGATGGCGCCGCTCGCGGCGTTCGAGGCGGCTGCTGCGGGCGACGCGCCGAGCGCCGAAGCCCTCCAGGATCTCGCGGAATTCCTCGCGTACACGGGCGCCGACGATCCGGCCGAGCAGCGCGCCAAGCAGCTCGCGGAGCGCGCCGCCGAGCGCGGGCCCACGGCAGAGCGCTGGCTCCTCGCGGCGGAGCTCGCGACCTCGCGCGGTGACGCGAGCCGCTTCATCGATCGCGCCGCGGCGCTCTCGGCCACGGATCCGGACGTGCTCCTCGCGCAGGCGCGGCTGACCATGAGCGGGCCGAGCTCGGACGAGGCGCTGCACGTGCTCGACCGCGTCCCCGATCAGGGTGTGCAGTCGCTCGAGGCCGCCGAGCTCCGCGCCGATCTGTACGAGGGCCTGGGCCTCGAGGAGACGGCGCGCGCCACGCTCGAGCGCGCCGCCGAGCACGCGCCGGGCGCGCCCGCGTGGCTCGCGATCCGTGCGCACGCGGCCGACACCGTGCAGAGCCGCGATCAGGCGATGGCCTTGTTCCGCGAGGCGCAGCTCGCGCGCTACGACGACCAGGGGCTGCGCGAGACGATCATCGGCGACGCGATCCTGCGGACGCAGCTCGACGAGGCGATGCGCGAGATCGAGATCTACCGAGACCTCTCGAACGACAGCGTGCTCCGCCTGCTGCGCGTGGCGGCCTGGTACGAGGCGCTCGAGCGCGACGAC
Source organism: Sandaracinaceae bacterium (assembly GCA_019694315.1). GTDB lineage: Bacteria > Myxococcota_A > Polyangia > Polyangiales > Sandaracinaceae > JAFLCL01. The sequence continues at coordinate 16,603 of JAIBCE010000039.1, read as the reverse complement.
GAGGCCATGGGCGCCTACCGCGCGGCCCTCGAGCTCGCGCCCGAGGAGGCCGACGCGCACGTGGCCTACGGACGCGCGCTCCTTCGCGCGGGCCAGGACGAGCTCGCGATGCAGTCGCTCAACGCCGCGCTCGAGCTGCGGCCGCAGGACGCCGAGACGCGCGAGCTGGTCGAGCACCTCCAGCCCGAGGAGCGCGTGGACGAGGCCTACGCGGTCTCGAGCGAGGAGCTGCTCGCGCGCGTGAACGAGGAGCGCGGCTACCCGTACCGCGTGCTCGAGGAGCTCACCGTCAACTCGGTCTTCGAGAGCGGCCTCGGCTCGCAGTTCCACCAGTTCGCCGCGCAGGTGATCAACGACGAGGGCGGGCGCTCGCTCCGGAGCTTCCCGATCACGTTCGATCCCGACGTGCAGCGCGTGATGGTGCGCGCGGCGCGCGTGTACCGTCAGGGCCGTCAGCTCGAGGCGACCGAGACCTACGAGCAGCAGCTCGGCGAGCCGGCGTACCGCATCTACTACGACACGCGCGCGCTCGTCGTGGTCTTCCCCGATCTCCAGCCCGGCGACGTGGTGGAGATCCGCTATCGCATCGATGACGTCGCGGAGCGCAACCAGTTCCACGACTACTATGGCGATCTGCACTTCTTCCAGGGCGGCGCGCCCATCGCGCGCACCGACTACGTGCTCATCACGCCCACGGCGCGGCAGTTCTACTTCAACACGCCCCACATGGCCTCGCTCCAGCACGAGGAGCGCGTCGATGGCGCGCGGCGCATCCACCGCTACTTCGCGGAGAACGTGCCGGCGATCCAGAGCGAGGACGGCATGCCCGGCGCGACCGAGACGCGCCCCTACCTGCACGTCTCCACGTACCAGAGCTGGCAGGACGTGGGGCACTGGTGGTGGGGCCTCGTGCACGACCAGCTCTATGCCGACGAGAGCCTGCGCCGCACGGTGCGCGAGCTCGTGGCGGGCGCGCCCGACACGCGTACGAAGGTGCAGCGCATCTACCGCTGGGTCATCGACCACACGCGCTACGTGGGCCTCGAGTTCGGCATCCACGGCTTCCTCCCGTATCGCGTCCCGCAGATCGTCCAGCGCGGCTTCGGCGACTGCAAGGACAAGGCGTCGCTGCTCTACACGATGCTCACCGAGGCCGGGATCGACGCGCGCCTCGTGCTCGTGCGCACCCGCCGCAACGGCGCGCTGAACGACCTGCCGGCCTCGCTGTCGGTCTTCGATCACGCGATCGCGTACGTGCCCGAGCTCGACCTGTTCCTCGACGGAACGGCTGAATTCAGCGGCTCGACCGAGTTCCCGCAGATGGATCAGGGCGTGTCGGTGCTCGTGGTGGGCCCCGACGGCGCCGAGCTGCGTCGCTCGCCCGTGATGAGCCCCGAGCACAACATGCGCGAGCGTCGCCTCACCGTGGAGCTCGCGGCCGACGGCTCGGCGCGGCTCGACGTGAACGAGACCGTGCGCGGCCACGAGGCGCCCGCGTGGCGCAGTCAGTACCAGGCCGAGGGCACGCGCCTCGATCGCTTCGAGCGTGCGATGCGCAACACCTTCGCGGGGCTCGAGGTGGAGCGCGTGGAGATGACGGGCCTCACCGACTACGAGGTGCCGGTCACGGCGCACTATCGCGCGAGCGTCCCGCAATTCGCGGTGCGCGACGCCGACGGCCTCCGCGCGCCGCTCACCGTGATGGGCGATCTCGTGCGCGCGCTCGCCCGCACCGAGACGCGCGAGCATGCGTTCGATCTCGGCGCGACCACGCGCTACGTCGAGGACCGCACGGTTCGTCTGCCCGCGGGGCTCGAGGTGGCGACGCTGCCGGAGGGCGCGCGCGTCGAGAGCCCGTTCGGCGTGTTCGTGATGACCGTGACGCGCGAGGCGCGCGCGGTCGTCGTGCACAGCGAGCTCACGCTCTCGCGCGATCGCGTGGAGGCGTCCGAGTACGCCGAGTTCCGCGCGTTCATCCAGCGCACCGACGCGGTGCTGCGCCAGCGCCTCACGCTCGGGTCCCGCGCCTCTGGCGCCCGGGAGGGCGGCCCCTGAGCCCCGTCGCGCACCCCTCGCTCCAACCGTTCACGTTGCCTCGCAGAGACCTCGACATGCGACATCCGCTCCTCCGCTCCTCTCGCTCGGCCTCCGTCCTGATCCTCACGCTCGCGATGGTCGGCTGCGGCGGCACCACGGTGCGCACCGCACCGCTCACGGCGGCCGACTACCGCACGCGCGCCGAGGCGCTCCCCTCGGATCCCGAGCTCGCGCTCGCGCGGGCCGAGGCCGAGCTCTTCGTGAACGGCGGAGACGCCGCGCAGGCGCACGACGCGATCGCGCACGCCGCCGAGCTCGGCGCGAGCCCGCTCCGCACGCGCATGCTCGCGGCCATCGAGGCCGACGTGCACGGGCGACACGCTGAGGCGCTCGAGGCCTACCTCGAGGTGCTGCGCGCGGTGCCCGGCTCCGACGACGCCTGGGCGCCCGTGATTGCCGAGGTCGCGGTCGCGTCCATCGTCGAATACGACGACGCGGTCCCGGGCTTCGTCGCGCACGTGCGGCCCGTCTTCGAGGAGCTCTTCGCGAGCGGCGCCGCGAGCGTGGGCCCGCGGGCGCGCTGGGCCATCGGCAACGTGCTCATCGACTTCGCCTACCGCCGCGGCGACATGGACGCGGTCCGCACGATCGCGGGCGCTCAGCGCTGCGTCACCGCCATGCGCGTGGCGGGCCCCTTCGGCCCGCGACAGCTGCTCGACTTCGATCGGGCGCTCGCGCCCGAGGAGCCGGGCCCGCTCGCCGACAGCTACGACCTCGGTGTGGGCCGGGGTCGACGTGCGACGCGCGACGCCGAAGCGCGCGGCTGCGCGGTGCACCTGGGCAACGGGCCCGTGGGCGGCCCGGGCACCACCTACGCCGAGGGCAGCGTCTCGGTGCCGAGCGCCGGCACGTACACGATCCGCCTCGAGACCCCCAACGCCGTCGAGCTCTTCGTCGACGATCGCTCCGTCGCGCGCGTCGATCGCCGCGTCGAGCCCGTGGGCCGCACCACGCTGCACGCGGTCGAGCTCACCGCGGGAGAGCACCGCTTCCTCGCGAAGATCGCGACCCGCCATCCGAACCCGATCGTGCTCGTGAGCCTCGTGGACGGCGACCAGAGCGGCGACGTGGCGCTCTCGAGCGTGCGCGAGGCGCACCCGCTCGCGTACTACCTCGACGTGACGCGCGCGATGGCGCGGGCGGACTGGGTGGGCGCGCGCGAGACGCTGGGCGAGGTCGACGCCGAGCTCGCGCCGAGCCCCGTGCTCGTGCTCGCCACCGGCATCGCGTTCGGTGATCCGCTCCGCGCCGAGACGGTCGCGCGCGACGACGCCCTTCGCTTCGTGACGGAGGCGCGCGAGCGCGACGCCGCGGCCTGGTACCCGACGATCCAGGCTGCGCGCTTCGAGGCCGACAACGGCCGCGTGCGCGAGGCCATCGCGATGCTCCGTCAGGGCATGCAGGAGCACCCCGACGTGCTCGCGTTCCCGCTCTCGCTCGTGGATCTGCTCACCGCGCGCGGCTGGAACGACCAGGTCGAGCCCGTGATCGCGGCGATGCGCACGCGCGTGCCCGACGCGTGCCGACCCATGCGCGCAGCGCTCAACCGCGCGCTCGAGCGTGGTCACCTCCCCGAGAGCGATCGCCTCTCGGAGGAGCTCGTGGCGTGCGACGCGCGCAGCGACTCGCGCATGCAGCGCCTCTTGCGTCGGCGCGAGTGGGACGCGGCCACGGCCGAGCTCGCGCGCCTCGCCTCGATGGAGCCTCGCTCCGCGCGCTTCGCGATCCTCGACTCGGAGCTGACGATCGCCCGCGCGCGCAACGACCAGCCGCGCATCGACGCGCTCCTCCACGAGCTCGGCGAGATGATGCCGCAGTCGCAGAACATCGTGCTCGCCGAGGTCGATCGGCAGCTCGCGCGGGGCCAGGAGCAGGCCGCCCGCACGCGTCTGCTCGAGGCCTTCGCGCGCGAGCCCGAGTCCATGGCGGAGCTCCGCCACCTCGCGCGGAGCATCTTCCACGAGAGCCCGCTCGAGGCCTATCGCCGCGACGGCGCCGAGGTGATCCGCGCCTTCGCCGCGTCGGGCCGCACCTACGAGAACGCGCCGCAGGTGCTCGTGTGGGACTACACCGTCACGCGCCTCTTGCCCGACGGAACGATCCTCGAGCTCACGCACCAGATCTACCGCGCACAGAGCGAGGAGGCGGTCGACGACCTCGGCCAATTCCAGGCGCCCGAGGACGCGCTCCTGCTCACGCTGCGCACCATCAAGGCCGACGGAACGCGCCGCGAGCCCGATCGGATCGCCGGCCTCGAGCACATCGAGATGCCGAGCCTCGAGGTGGGCGACTACGTGGAGTCCGAGTACCTGCGCGTGCGTCCTCCTGCGGCCGCGTACGACGGCGGCGCGGTGGGCGATCGCTTCTACTTCCAGAGCTTCGAGATCCCGTTCGACACGAGCCAGCTCACCCTCGTGGTGCCGGCCAGCGTCGAGGTGCGGGTCGATCCGCGCGGCGAGGCGCCGCGCACCGAGCAGCGCACCGAGGGCGACACGCGCGTCTATCACTGGGAGGTCCACCAGAGTCAGCCGCTCGCGCCCGAGCCCGGCGCGGTGAACCCGCGCGAATTCCTGCCGTCGATCGGGTGGGCGGTGCGCGCCGAGTGGCCGCAGCTCGTCGAGAGCCTCCGCGACGTGCTCGCCGATCGCGACCTCCGCGACCCCGCGGCCGAGCGACTCGTGCGCGAGATCGTGGGCGAGCCCACCTCGAGCGCGGAGCAGCGCGCGCAACGCCTCTACCACTGGGTGATCGAGAACGTGGAGGACACGAGCGACGTGTTCGGCCAGGCGGCGCCGATGCTCTCGGCCCGCACGGGCAGCCGCTCGCGGCTCTACGTGTACATGCTGCGCCTGGCGGGCATCGACGCGGATCTCGCGGTGGTCCGCAGCTACGCGTTCGACGCGACCGAGAGCGATGTGCCCGACGACGACACCTACGGTGATCTCGCCGTGCGCCTCCGGGGCTCGGCGGGCCCGATCTGGGTGGAGACCGGCATGCGTCGCTCCGCCTTCGGCACCCTCTCGCCGCTCGTGCGCGGTCAGGACGCGCTCGTGCTCGACGCGCCCTTCGAGCGTACGCACGTGAGCGCGCCGAGCGACGAGAGCGACCTCCACGAGGTCGACGTGGACCTCACCGTGGCGGCCAACGGCGACGCGACGGCGACCATCACCGCGACCTTCGACGGCCTCGGCGCTGCGGGCTGGCGCAACGAGCTCGCGGACGTGCCCGAGGCGCAGCTCGAGACGCTCTTCGAGCAGAACTACGTCGCGCGGATCCTCCCGGGCGCGCTCATGCGCAGCCTGCGCATGACGGGCCGCGAGGATCCGGAGATGCCGCTCGTGTTCCGCTACGAGATCGAGGTCGAGGACATCGGTCGCGTGGAGAACGGCGCGCGCCTCCTGCCCACGCTCTTCCCCTCGATGCTCACGGCCAACTACGCGCGCCTGGCGTCGCGTCAGCGCACGATGATCGTGCCGTCGCAAGCGCTGGATGTGCGCGTGACGATCCACGCGCCGCCCGGTGGGCGTGTGGAGCCGCAGGAGGAGCGCGTGCTGAGCGGCCGCGAGGGCATGGAGGTCCGCTACGGCTCGAGCCCGACCGCCGACGGCCTCGCGCTGAGCCGCCGCGTGCGCATGCACCGCATGCGCATCCCGCCCACCGAGTACGGCGAATTCGCGGCGCTCTGTCGCGCCACCGACGAGCAGGAGCAGCGCGAGGTCCGCGTGGTGATGCCGTGAGCCAGGCCACGGCCGCGTGAGGCGTGGGGCGCGTGTGTACCGCACGCGCGCCGCCCGCTATGCTCGGCCTCGAAACGCGACATGGCTCAGAAGCGCGACTACTACGACGTGCTGGGCGTCGCTCGATCGGCGTCTCAGGACGAGATCAAGACGGCGTACCGCAACCTCGCCAAGCAGCTCCACCCGGACAAGAACCCCGACGATCCCGAGGCGGAGGAGCGCTTCAAGGAGGCCACCGAGGCCTACAACGTGCTCTACGACGTCGAGAAGCGGAAGCGCTACGACCGCTTCGGCCACGCGGGCTTCGGGAGCGGCGGTGGCAGCGATCCAGGCTTCGAGCGCATGGATTTCCGCAGCGTCGGCGACATGCTCGAGGGCCTCATGGGCGAGGTCTTCGGCCAGGGCGCCACGCGGCGCGCGCGCCAGGGCCACGACCTCGAGGTCGAGCTCGCGGTGAGCTTCGAGGAGGCCGCGCTCGGCGCCGAGAAGACGCTGAGCGTGGAGCGGCTGCGCGACTGCACCACGTGCGAGGGCACGGGCGCGGCGCCCGGCACGCGCGTGGAGCGCTGCGCTGCGTGCGCGGGCACGGGCGAGATCCGCTTCCAGCGCGGCTTCTTCTCCGCGTCGCGGCCGTGCTCGTCGTGCGGCGGCACGGGCAAGAAGATCGAGTCGCCGTGCCCCACCTGCAAGGGGCGCACGGCGGTGCCGGCGTCGGAGGAGGTGCTCGTGCGCATCCCGCCGGGCGTGGAGCACGGCGCGGTGCGCTCGCTCCGAGGTGGCGGAGAGCGCGGGCGCAACGGCGGCCCGCCGGGCGATCTGCACGTGCGCATCGTGGTGAAGGAGCACCCGCTCTTCTCCCGCGAGGGCGCCGACGTGAAGGTGACGGTGCCGATCAGCTTCCCCGAGGCGGTGCTCGGCACGCAGTGCGACGTGCCCACGCTCGAGGGCAAGGTGAAGATGAAGATCCCTCCCGGCACGCAGTCGGGGAAGGTGTTTCGCCTGCGCGGCAAGGGCATCGAGGTGCTGGGCGGCGCGGGCAAGGGCGACCAGCTCGTGACGATCCTGGTCGAGGTCCCGCAGGAGATCACCAAGAAGCAGCGCAAGCTGATCGAGGAGCTCGCAGCGGAATTCGGCGAAGAGGTGCACCCGCAACAGAAGAGCTTCTTCGAGAAGCTCCGCGGTCTCTTCGAGTGATGCGCGCGAGGGCGCGTTGATCGCGCGCGACTCCGCTGCGGCGCCGTACCTCGAGCTCGAGGCGCTCGACGAGGACACGGGCACGCGTCTCGACGTGGTGCTGGCGCGTCGGGTGCCGGGTCTGTCGCGTCGTCGCGCGCAGGAGATGCTCGAGACGGGCACGATCCGTCTGAACGGTCGCCGCGCGCGCAAAGGCGATCGCATCGGCGCGGGCGACCGCATCACGCTCGCGCAGGCGCCGGTGCCGAGTGACTTTCCCGCGCTGCCGGACGCGAGCGTGCCGATCACGGTCCTCTACGAGGACGAGCACGTCGCGGTGATCGACAAGCCGGCGGGCGTCCCCAGCCATCCGCTGCGCCCCGACGAGCTCGGCACGGCCGCGAGCTTCGTGGTGGCGCGCTGGCCCGAGACCTGTTTCGTGGGCTACCGCGCGCGGGAGCCCGGCATCGTGCACCGGCTCGACACCGGCACGAGCGGCGTCCTCGTGGTGGCGCGAGAGACGGCGAGCTTCGAGGCGCTGCGCGCCGCGCTCGAGGCCGATCGCATCGACAAGCACTACCTCGCGTTCGTGGACCCCCACGCCGAGCTCCGCGAGGGTCAGACGATCGACGCGCCGCTCGCCAACGACCCGCGTGATCCGCGCCGCGTGGTGGTGGGCGATCTCTTCGACGACGCGCGGCCGGCGCGCACCGAGCTCACGGCCGTGATCACGCACGCGCGCTCGCTCGAGGTGGAGGTGCGAGCGCCGCACGCGTTTCGTCATCAGGTGCGGGCGCACCTGGCGCACGTGGGCGCGCCGCTCCTGGGCGACACGCTCTACGGCGGCCCCTTCGTGCCAGGCCTCGCGCGACACGCGCTCCACGCCTCGCGGGTGCGCTTCGAGCACCCGAGCACACGTCGCGTGATCCGCGTGGTGAGCCCGCTGCCGGCGGATCTGGTCGCGCTGCGCTGAAGGCGCCAGAGCGCGCTCGAGGAGGCCTCCTCGGACACGTCACTTCTTGTGACGAGCGGCGAGCAAGCGCAGATAGCGCAGGGTCTCGACGTCGTTCGGGGCGAGGCGCTCGGCGTGCTTGAACGCGCGGCGAGCGCGCTCGTCGTCGCCCTGGTCGAACGCGAGGCGACCGAGCACGTGGTAGGCGAACGGATCGGACTCGGCCTCGCGGGTGCGCGCCGTCGCGAGCTGCGTGAGCTCCTTCTCCAGCGTGCCGCGCGCGGCGGCGTCGGCGGCCTGGAGGTAGTCGGTGAAGCGCAAGTGCACGAGGAAGTCGCGGTCGTTCGGCTCGAGCTCGAGCGCGCGCGCGAAGTCCGTGTGCGCAGGGCCGATGCGGCCCGCGCGGAGGTGCGTGCGACCGCGATCGAAGTGACCACGCGCGGAGAGCGTGTCCTGCGGTGCGTGCGGCGGGTGCGGGTGAGCCGTGGTCGGGGCGACCGCGCGGCCACCGCCTCGTCGCAGGAGCTCGTTCACCAGCGCGGCGTTCACCGCGACGGGCGCGCTCGCCGGCCTGCCCTCCGAGGGTGCGGGCGTGGGCATGCGGATCTGAGACGGAGCGCGCTGCGGAGCTCGCTCGCCGAGGGAGGCGCTCGTCGGCGCTGGACGCTCGAGCGCGCGGAGCGCCTCGATCGCGGGTGGCGGACGCTCGATCGTGAGCGCGCGAGGCGAGGGCGCGGCCGCCATGGCACCGCTCGCGCGCCGCGGCTCGGGGGAGGCGTTCCACCAGATGCGCTCGAACACCGTGAGCCCGGCGACGAGCGCGGCGGCCTCGCTCGGGCCCATGGGGCTCTGCGTCAGCACCTCGGCGAGCGTGTGCGCTCCATCGAGCAGACGCATCGTCCGGAAGCGCGCGGGCGTGAGCCCGAAGAGCGTCGTGTTCTCGTGACTGTCGCCCTCGAGACGCGGGTAGTGCTGGTGATAGCGCTCGAGCGCGACCTCGAACGAGGCACAGCAGTCGGGGTGCGCGAAGGCCTCGAGCACGGTCTTCTCGAACGGCACGGCGTAGCGAGGCACGCTCGCGGCCCGCGGATCGTCACGGTAGACCCACTCGCCATCGGGCACACGCAGCGCCGCGGCGACCCGCTCCCGCACCGCCTCCGAGATCGCCTCGAGCGCTGCGTTGGGCGCCACGTGCGCCTCGGCCACCGCGAGCTCGGTGGCCTTCACCATCCCACTCCAGCCGCCGACCTCGAGCACGCGCCGCTCGAGGCGCTGGGCCTCGTTCGCGGTCAGGAGCCCGCGCTCCACCAGCTTGCGCAGGACGCGTCCCGTGTCGGCCTCGCTCTCGGCGAAGACGAGGTGCCCGTCGGCGATCACGAGCTGCGTGCGCATCGGCCGGAGGCCGCCGGAAGTCAGCTGCAGGGCGCCGGTTCGCTTGCTGCGCACGAGCGGCAGGAGCGCGCGCGCGAGGTGCGTCTGGATCGGGCGCGAGGGATCGATCCTCCCCTGGATCGGTCCTTTCGGCGGCTCGCTCATCGCGTGGGGAGCTTAGCAGGCGGCACCGCTCACGCGCGTCGCTGGGACGCGCGCCCGACGGCCTCAACCCTCGCGCAGCCAGGGCACGCTCGGATCGGCGCGATCCACGTCCCACGCGCGGTAGTCACGGCTGCCGCGCGCCATCGCGAGCAGGTTGTGCACGCTCACCTCGAGGTCGGCCGGACCGAAGAGGTCACGCGCGGCCTCGGGGTCGTGCCGCCGCGCGAGCTCGTTGGCGCGCGTCACGACGAGCCCGCCCATCGGCGGGATCGCGCAGCCGAACGTGCCGAGCACGCCCTGGAGGCGCGACAGCACGCCCTTGCCTCCCACCGAGTGGCCCGTGACCCACACCGCCGCGGGCTTGCCGAGCCAGAGCGAAGTGGCCTCCGTGGGCGTCGCCTCCTCGAGGAAGCGCTGGAGATGGCTCGACCAGCCGTCCCAGTACGTGCCCGTCACGAACACGAAGCCCGAGGCACACGCGAGCACCGAGGCATGCGGCGCGAAGCCCGGCCGGCTCGCGAGCACGCAGACCTCCGTGCGCACCGACGTGAGCCATGGCGAGGCGAGCTCGAGCAGCGCAGCGCCGTCGCCGCGCGCGCCGCCGAGGCCCGCGAGCACGATCGCGATCGTGAGCGGCTCCGTCACGGGCATCGCGTCAGTGCGCACGAGCCGCGAGGGCCGCGAGGTCCATGGCCGGCATGGGTTTCCCGAGGAGGAAGCCCTGGATCACGTCGCAGCCGAGCTCGGCGAGGGCCGCGAGCTGCGCCTCGGTCTCGACGCCCTCGGCCAGCACCTCGAGGCCCAGGCCGCGCGCGAGCGTGGCGATCGCGCCCGCGAGCGCATGCGCGCCGCGCGCGTCGTGACCGCCGCGATCGAGCGGCCGCACGAAGGAGCGATCGATCTTGAGCACGTCCACGGGCAGCCGCTGCAGGTAGGCGAGGGACGAGTAGCCGGTGCCGAAGTCGTCGATCGACACCGCGACGCCCAGCGCGCGCAGCTCCGAGAGGCGCGCGGCCACGTGCTCGACGTCGTCCATGACGATCGATTCCGTCAGCTCGAGCTCGAGCTCCCCCGCGGTCACGTTCGCGGCGCGCATCGCGCGCGTGACGGTGCCCACGAAGTCGGGGCGCGCGAATTGGAGCGAGCTCACGTTGACCGAGATGCGCCCCACGGGCAGGCCCAGGCGGTGCCACGCGGCGCGCTGCCGGCAGACCTCGCCGAGGGCCCAGGTGCCGATCGGCACGATCAGACCGGAGTCCTCGGCCACGGGGATGAAGTGCCCTGGCGAGATCAGCCCCTTGGTGGGGTGCTTCCAGCGCAAGAGCGCCTCGGCGCCGACCAGGCGACGATCCTTCACTTGGAATTTGGGCTGGTAGTGGAGGAGCAGCTGCCCCTCTCGCATCGCGATGCGCAGCTCACGCTCGAGCTCGGCGCGTGTGTTCACCGCCTCCTGCATCGCGTGATCGAAGACCACGAGCTTGCCTCGCCCCGACTGCTTGGCGCGCGCGAGCGCGATGTCGGCGGCGCGGAACAGGCCCTGCGCGTCGCTCGAGTGATCGGGGAAGCGCGCGACGCCCAGCGAGGCCGAGATCGTGAGCTCCTGACCCTGGATGTGGAACGGCTCGCGGATCGCCTGCTGCAGTCGATCGGCGAGCGCCAGCGGAGCGCCCGCCGCGCCGTCGTCCTGCACGACCACCATGAACTCGTCGCCCGAGCGTCGGCCCACGAGGTCGGCGTCGCCCACCGACTCGCGCAGTCGCTCCGCGACCTGTCGCAGCACCGTGTCACCCACGTTCTGCCCGAGCGTCTCGTTCACGCGGCGGAAGCGATCGAGGGCGATCACGACCAGCGCCAGGCCGAGCTGGAGCACGCTCGCGCGCTCGATGCGCCGCACGGTCTCGTCGAGCAGCGTCGTGCGATCCGGCAGGCCTGTCATGGGATCGAACGGGATGCGCCGCTCGCTCGACGACTCCTCCCGCGAGCTCGGCGCGCGCCCGGGCGTCGGCGGTGGGGGCATGGTGTGCACGAGCGCGGGGCCCGCAAACGCGCGCGGGCGAGTGTCTTCGGGGCGTGGCGTGGCGCGCACGGCCTTGCCGGGCGCGAGCTTGTCCTCGAGGAGCTCGCACACGTCGTCGAGGGCCACCACGCCGTCCTCGGCGCGCGCGCGCACGTCCGCGACGACCAGGAGACCGATCTGCTGCTTCTTGCCGTCGAAGAGCGGCGTGCTGACGGCCCACGCCACGCGGGTCGAGCTCGGGAACGCGACGAGCTCGGTGGGCGCACGCGTGCGCTGTGCGGCGTGCCAGACGCGGCGGGCGTCGATGCGCAGGCGCGCTGCCGGCAGCGTCATCTGCGTCACCTCGCTCGCTTGCTCGAGGCGAACGACGCGCTCGACGAGGTTGGCCTTGTCGCCGTCGAGGCGGAACAGCGCCGCGAGCGGTGCGCCGAGCACGCTCGCGGCCACACGCACGAGGCGTGCTGTGAGCGCCGCGTCGGAGAGGCCTGCCATCGTCGAGGTGAGGATAGCCTTTCTCCGCGTGGCTCCGCGGCGCTTTCGCCGATCTCGTGTAGGCTGCCGCCCCATGAGCCTCCGAGAGCGAATCGATCAGGACCTCAAGCGCGCCATGCTCGACAAGAACGAGACCGCGCGCGATGCCCTCCGCGTCGTCAAGAGCGAGCTGCTCCTGCGCGAGGTGGAGCTCGGTCGACCCATCGAGGACGCCGAGGCGCTCGCTGTCCTCCAGAAGGGGGTCAAGCAGCGCAAGGACGCGATCGACCAGTTCAAGGCCGGCGGCCGGCAGGATCTCGTCGACGCCGAGGAGAAGCAGCTCGCGGTGATCGCGGGCTATCTCCCGCAGGCGATGTCGGAGGCCGACACGCGCGCGGCGATCGAGGCCCTCAAGGCCGAGCTCGGGCTCACGACCAAGAAGGATCTCGGGACGCTCATGAAGGCCCTCAAGGCCAAGCACCCCACGGCGGACCCGAAGCTCGCGAGCCAGATCGCCGGCTCCCTCCTCGGGTGAGCTCGCCGCGTCGTCGCGTCAGGGGTGTGCGGCGAGGACCTCGGGCGGCGCTTGGACGAGCTCGATGAGCACACCCTCGCCGCCTCGCGGGTGTGCGTCGTCGCCGCGCGGATGGATGAAGCACACGTCGTGACCGGCCGCGCCCTTGCGGATGCCACCAGGGGTGAAGCGCACGCCCTGCGACTCCAGCCAGGCCACGGCGGTGCGCAGATCGTCCACCCAGAGGCCCACGTGGTTGAGCGCTGGGTCGTGCACGCGCGGCTTGGCGCTCGCGTCGACGGGCTGCATGAGGTCGATCTCCACCGCGTGCGCGCCGTGGCCTGCCACCGCGATCACCTCGTCCACGTTCTCGCGCTCGCTCCGGTAGCGGCCGTGCTCGGTGAGGCCGAGCAGGCCGATCCACAAGCCGGCGAGCCGCTCGCGGTCGAGGCCGCCGATCGCCACCTGCTGCACGCCGAGCACTCGAAACGGTCGTTCGCTCATCGCCGCGAGTATCGTGCACCCAGCGCGCTCGCGCACGCGCCGTGGCAGCTTGCGCTCAGGGCGAGAGCGCTGCGAAGGCGGCGTCCACCTGAGCGTCGTCGAGGGCGATGGCGATCTCGTTCTGGTCGAGCACGCCGCGCACGGTGGGCGTCGCGATCACGCGGTCGTCGGCCACGAGCGCGAGCCTCCGGTCGACACGCGAGACGCTCTGGCCCTCGTCCGAGGCGGTCGCCTCCCGAAGGCGCACGCGCCCCTCGTCGCGCAGCTGCAGCACGAGCAGGCGAGCGCCGTCTGCGCCCGTGACGAGCTGCACCTCCGCCACGTGCGAGGCGCGCAGCACGGCCCCCGGCTCGAGCGCGACCTCACCCTCGCCATCGAGGCGTGGCAGGCGCTCCGCGTCGGCGCGCCCCTCGGCCGCCACGCGACGCACGGCGAGCGTGGCGCGCGGCGCGGTGGTTCGATACTGCTCGACGCCCAGGCCCCCGCACGCCTGCGCGAGCACGCCCAGCGTCCCGAGCGCCAGGCCGACGGCGAGCGCGTGCCCTCTCCACCTTGAAGCGCCGCGGTTTTCCTGCATTCTCGCCGGCATGTCCTCGCTCCGTGCCTCGCTCGCGGTCCTCGGGCTCTCGGGCCTGTCCTTGCTCTCGGCGTGCGGGGGCGGTGGCCGCTATGGCTACGCCCGCACCTACGAGCCGATCGACGGCGAGCGAGCCTACATGGAGCGATCCGTCGACGCGAGCTACGAGGAGGTGCGCCGCGCGCGCCCCGAGGAGCAGCCCTACGTGTCGTGGTTCGGCGTGGCGCTGGGCCCGCCCGAGATCCACGACGGCGTCGCGCGCGTGCGCCTGAGCCTGCGCGCGCACCAGGAGCGCCACCTCTGCTCGAGCGAGTACGCCGACTCGTGTCGCGTCACCGTGTCCGAGCGCGAGCTCGGCACCTTCACGGCGCAGATCCCCGTGCGCAGCGAGGACGCCTCGAGCGGCCCCGACCGCCTGTGGCAGGGCTCGCTCGTGCGCGTCTACGGGCGCTCGCAGGGCGAGCAGGACGCCTCCGGCGACCCGGTGATCGTGGGCGAGTGGTACCGGCACTGGCCGCGCCACACCTTCGTGACCACCGCGAGCTCGGCAAGGATGCGGCGTTGAGCGGAGCGTTCACGCTGCTCGCGGCGCACGGCGCGCACGGTGCGATCACGCGCGATCACGACGTCGCCGAGCTGCTCTCCGACGCGGCCGAGATCGCATCGCGTCTCGATCCGCCGCGTCGCGCGGGGGAGCAGGTGCTCGTGGTCTGCCACGATCGCTATCGCTTCGCGTGCGCGCTCCTGGCCTCGCTCTCTCGCGGCCTCGTGGTGGCGCTGCCGCCGAGCACGCAGCCCGAGATGATCCGCGCGCTCCGTCAGCACGAAGACGTGCGCACCGTGCTCCACGACCACGACGACATGCCCGGCCTCGACGTGCGCGCGTGTCTCGGGGCTGCGCAGAGGGACGTGGCGCCGCTCACCCTCGCCCCGATCGAGGCCGATCGCACGATCGTCGTCGTGTACACGTCGGGCACGACGGGCACGCCGCTCCGCTGTCCCAAGACCGCCGCTCAGCTCCTGGGCGAGGCCGTCGCGCTCGCCGAGACCTTCGGCATCGGTCCGGCCGATCGCATCTTCGCCACGGTGCCGCCGCATCACATCTACGGCCTCCTCTTCGGCTTGCTCGTGCCGCTCGTGTCGGGGGCCTCGTTCGCGCGCGAGACCTCGCTCCACGCGGCGCCCCTCGCGGCGATGGTCCGCGACGAGCGCGCGAGCGTCCTCGTGAGCGTGCCGGCGCACCTGCGAGGCCTCGAGGTGCTCGAGCGCGACGCGTTCGGCGCGCGGCCGCGTCACGTCTTCTCGTCGGGCGCCGCGCTGCCCGAGACCGTGTCGCTCATGCTCGCGGAGCGCTTCGACTTCCGCGTGACCGAGGTGCTCGGTAGCTCCGAGACCGGCGGCATCGGTCACCGCACCGCGGTGTGGCAGAGCGGGCAGCCGAGCGCGCCCTTCGTGGCGCTGCCCGGCGTGCGCGTGAGCGAGGGCGAGGGCGGTCGCATGCAGATCGAGTCGCCCTTCCTCGATCCGTCCGCACCGCGTCCCTACGTGTCGGCCGATCGGATCGTGGTGGTCGACACGTCGCGCTTCGTGCACCTCGGTCGCGCCGACGGTGTGGTGAAGGTCGGCGGCACGCGCGTGTCGCTCCAGGAGATCGAGGCACGCCTGCTCGCGATCCCAGGCGTCACCGATGCGACCGTCTGGGCCGTGCAGGTGGGCGGCGCGCGCGGCCACGAGACGCGGGCGGTGATCGCCGGCAAGGACGCCAGCGGTCAGCTCCTCACGATCGATGCGCTCCGCAAGGAGCTCCTGCGCTGGCTCGAGCCCGTCGTGCTGCCGCGTCGCATGCGCGTGCTCGACGCGCTGCCGCGCGAGCCCACGGGCAAGCTCCGCCGCGACGTGCTCGAAGCGCTCTTCGAGAAGAGCTGACGAGCTCGCTCAGCCCTGCATGAAGCTGGGGCGATAGCCGCTCGAGGCGAAGCCGTTCTCGCCGAGCTCGAAGAGCTCCACGAGACCCTCGGTGCCGAGCTCCGCGATCGACTCGACGCGACGGGTCCCGTCGGCGCCGCGCGACATGCGCACCACCACGTGCACCGAGGCTCCGATGAGCGCAGCGACGCCGTCCTTGCCGCCTGCGAGGCTCGCGAGCGCCTCGAGGTGCTCGAGCACCGCCGAGTGCGAGACCGCGCGCACGCCGAGCAGCGTGGCGCCTCCGCGCGAGGCGAGCACCACCAGCGCGTCGCGCGCCTCGGCGCCGCGCACGCCGTCGATCACCACGCGATCGGCGCGCAGACGCGAGCCGTGCGCGATGAGCTCGCCGAAGGGCGAGTTGCCGGCCGAGAGGCGGGCGAGCTTGTTGCCGTTGAGCGTGAGCTCGGGCGAGGACTCGATCACGACGAGGCGCTCGTCGCCCGAGGACTGCGCGAGCGCGCTGAGCAGCGTGGGCACGCCCGCATCGTCGGGACCGACGACGACGATGTTGCGACGCACCGCGATCGCGGCGCGCAGCGTCGCGAGCATGTCGTTCGAGAGCATGCCCTGCGACACGAGGGTCTCGCCCGCCACGGCGGGGCGACCCACGCGACGGATCTCGACGAGCGGCCCACCGACGGCCACCGGCGGCAGCACCACCGACACGTGCGAGCCATCGGGCAGACAGGCCTCCTGGAGCGACGCGCTCGTGAGCGCGACACCCGCCTGCGCGAAGAGCTGCGCCACGGCGCGCACGGCCTGCGACGGCGAGCCGAAGCGACCCGACGCCGACACGAGGCCCGTGCCGCGGTCGACGAGGATGCCACGCGATCCCTCGACCACGATCTCGAGGACACCAGGCTCCTCGAGGAGCGAGGCGAGCGGTCCGAGCGCGTGCGGATCGGGCGCGGCGATCTCGACGAGCGCGGGCCCGCTCACCATCGGCGCCACGGGCGCGCTCACGACGGGCGCCACGGGCGCGGCCATCACGCGGGGCGCAGGGGCCACGGGCTCGGGCGCACGGGCCGGCTCGGCCTTCAGGGGCTCGGGGCGCGGG
>JAIBCE010000365.1 GCA_019694315.1 Sandaracinaceae bacterium | reverse complement strand
CACGGCGCGGCCTGCGGTTATGGATTCGAGGTGGGTCAGCACTACCTCGTCTACGCGGAAGGCGAGGCCCAGGACCTCACGGTGAGCGCTTGCTCGCGCACGGCGCGCATCGACGACGCGAGCGAAGATCGCCAGCTCCTCGGCTCCGGCACCATCCCCGTGGACGTCGTGGACGACGCCGACGAGCCGCCGCGCGAGCCGCCCGCGACGCGCGCGGGCTGCGCCAGCTGCAGCGTGGGTCGGACCTCCGCGCCGCCCGCCCTGTGGGCCCTCCTCGCGGTGGGGCTCGCGTGGCTCGTCGGTCGCCGCCGATGAGCGAGGGCGACGAGCCCACGAAGACGAACACCCCGGACGAGTCGTCGTCCGGGGCGTCGTTGCGCGCTCACCAAGGAGCGGCTGTGGTTGGCGGAGAGCAAGGGATTCGAACCCTTGGTACCGTTACCGGTACACTTGATTTCGAATCAAGCGCCTTCGACCACTCGGCCAGCTCTCCGCCGCCGCTTGTAGCAAACGCCGACAGCGCGTCAACGATGATCGCACGCCCGCCCCTCGTTCCGGCTCGGGCCGAGGATGAGGCCTTCATGCGACATGCCCTCGAGGAGGCCCGGCGCGCGGAGTCCGAGGGCGAGGTCCCCGTGGGCTGCGTGGTGGTGCACGAGGGTCGCGTGATCGCCCTGGGCCACAACCTTCGCGAGCAATCGCAGGATCCGACCACACACGCCGAGGTGCTCGCGATCCGTGAGGCCGCGCGCGCCCTCGGCACCTGGCGGCTCACGGGCTGCGACGTGTACGTGACCCTCGAGCCATGCCCGATGTGCGCGGGCGCGCTCGTGAACGCGCGCGTGGATCGCGTGATCTTCGCGACCGAGGATCCGAAGGCCGGCGCCACCGTGACCCTCTACGCGATCGGCTCCGACTCGCGCCTCAACCATCGCTTCGCCCAGACCTCGGGCGTGCTCAAGGACGAGGCGGCCGCGCTCCTCCGCGCGTTCTTCGGGCGCATCCGCAAGGCGCAGAAGGCCGCCAAGAAGGCGAGCCGAGAGGCGCTCGGCGCCGAGCTCCCCGACGCCGCCGAGACCAGCCCCGACGAGTGACGGACCGATGCGGGGGCCGCGAGATCGTTGCCCGGCTCGGCGCGCTCCGGTGACAATCCCGCGCGATGAACGAGCCGAGCGGGGCCGCGCCCAAGAGCGTACTTTCGCGGATCGACGACGGGATCTTCGCGATCGAGCAGTCGATCGTCGCGGTCTTCCTCACGCTGATCACGCTGGGCAGCTTCGCCGACGTCGTGGAGCGACGTCTCGTCGCGCCCGACTCCAAGGTGGGCCAGCTCCTCGCGCGCATCGCCGGCATCGAGGACGCCGCCACGCGCGCGAGCATCGATCACACGATCGCGCCGATCGTGTCGGTGGCGATCGGCGGCGCGATCCTCTGGTTCGCGTGGAGCTCGGCCGAGCGCGGCCGCGGCAAGCCGTTCCTCGCGATCCCGGGCTCGGCGATCGTGCTCACGCTCGGCACGGGCGCCGTCCTCGCGCTCGGTGGCTGGCTCATGGTCACGGTCTCCTCGAGCCTCTTCACGCTCGTCGTGGGCTCGATCGTGGCGCTCGGCTACGCCGCGTACACCTGGCGCGACAAGACCGCGGGCTGGCAGGGCCGCCTCGCGAGCATCGCGCTGGGAGCGCCGGTCTTCGTGTGGTTCTGCCTCGCGCACATCCCCGAGGGCTACGGCTGGGGCAAAGAGATCTCGATGCTCTTCACCCTCTGGGTGGGCTTCTTCGGCGCGAGCATCTGCGTGCACGAGGGCAAGCACATCCGCCTCGAGGCGCTCGAGAAGATCCACCCCGAGGCCCACAAGCACCTCGTGTCGGCGGTCGGGCACGCGGTGGCCGCGCTCTTCGCGCTCTTCCTCGGCTACCTGGGCATCCTCTACCTCGGCGATCAGATCGCGACCGGCGGTGAGCTCAGCCAGACGGAGCTGCCGCAGTGGGTGCAGACGGTCGTCGTACCGATCGCGTTCGGCCTCACCGCGATCCGCTCGATCGCCGCCGCGGTGAGCGCGCTCCGCGGCGGCAGCTACGGCATGCCCGCCAAGGCCGAGGGCATGGAGGACGCCGAGAAGCTCGCGGCCGCGGCCGACGACACGCCCTCCGCGCCAGCCGACAAGGGCTCCGAGCCCGACGACAAGGCTTCCCAGGACCCCGCGAAGCGCTCCGAGGGCGACGACAAGCCTTCCAAGGACCCCGCGAAGCGCCCCGAGGCCGCCGCCGAGCCCAAGCGTCCGATCGCGTTCCTCGTGGTGCTCGCGCTGATCGTCGTGCTCTTCGCGATCGGCGGCAACGCGGGGCGCCTGCTCGCGGTGATCCTCTCGGGCGCGCTCCTCGCGCTGCCGCTCTACGCCGTGCTCGGCATGGTGACCGTGGCGTGCTTCGTCCTCTGGCTGCCCGCGCAGTCGGACTCGGTCGAGGAGTTCAAGCCCATGGTCGAGCAGATCGTGAGCCTCGCCGACAACGAAGCGCTGCTCGCGATCCCGCTCTTCATCCTCTCGGGCGCGATCATGGCCAAGGGCGAGATCAGCAAGCGCCTCGTGGGCTTCGCGCGCGCGCTCGTGGGCTGGATGCCCGGCGGCCTCGCGATCAGCGCGGTGCTCGCGTGCATGATCTTCGCCGCCATCTCGGGCTCGAGCCCCGCCACCGTGGTGGCGATCGGCGGCGTGATGGCGCCCGCGATGATCGCCGCGGGCTACCAGCCGAGCTTCACGCACGGCCTCGTCACCTCGTCGGGCTCGCTGGGCATCCTCATCCCGCCCTCGATCCCGATGATCGTCTACGCGATCGTCAACACCACCACCCAGATCCGCGTCGAGGATCTCTTCGCCTCTGGCTACGGCCCCGGCCTCGTGATCGGCGGCATCCTCATGGGCTACTCGGTGTTCCGCGGCGTCGTGGACAAGACCCCGCGCGACACCTTCGACACCCAGGTGCTGATGACGGCGACGCGCGACGGCTTCTGGTCGCTGCTCTTTCCGTTCTTCATCTTCTTCGGGACGAATTTCGGCATCTTCACGGCCGTCGAGGCCGCCGCCGCGAGCGTCGTCTACGCCGCCATCGTGGAGCTCTTCCTCCACCGCGCGATCAAGCCTGCAGACCTCTTCGGCGTGTTCCAGGAGGTGGGCGTGATGCTCGGGAGCTTCCTCGTGATCCTCGTGGTCGCCCGGAGCTTCGGCGAGTTCCTCGTGCAGGCCGACGTGCCCACCGCGCTCACCGAGTGGTTCCTCTCGATGAACCTCGATCGCACGGGCTTCCTCCTGATGATCAACGTGCTGTTGCTCATCGTGGGCTGCCTCATGGACATCATGAGCGCGATCTTCATCTTCGTGCCGCTCATCGCGCCCATCGCGCAGACGCTCGGCATCGATCCCCTGCACCTCGGGATCATCTTCATCGTGAACCTCGAGATCGGCTACCTCACGCCGCCCGTGGGCCTGAACCTCTTCGTGGCCTCGACGCTCTTCAACAAGCCGCTCGGCTACGTGATCCGCAGCGTGCTGCCGTTCATCGGTCTCATGTCGATCGGCCTGCTCGTGATCACCTACTACCCGCCGATCTCGGGCGACTTCGGTCGCTGGATCACGGGCTCGCCCGCGTTCGTGCCGCCCGATCAGCGCGGCGTGGTGGGCGGTGGCGAGCTCGAGGACGAGGGGGAGACGAGCGAGGGAACGGAGACGGGCTCGGGCGGCACCCCGACGCCCGCGTGCGCCAACGGCATCGAGGGCGACTACGACTGCGACGGCACCGTCACGATGGAGGAGATGATGCGCCTCGCCGACGAGGGCTCGGGCGGCGACGTCGAGGGGCCAGCACATCCCGCGTGCGCCAACGGCATCGAGGGGGACTACGACTGCGACGGCAACGTCTCGATGGAAGAGATGATGCGCCTCGCCGACGAGCAGGCCGCCGCGGAGGACGCGGGCACCGAGGCTCCATGAGCGGAGCTCGCGGTGGCGCGCACCGAGTGCGTGTAGCCGCGCTCCTCGGGCTCCTCGCCTCGGTCGCCGGGTGCGAGGCCCGCGACGACGGCGCGGACGCCCACGTCGAGGACGCGCCGGCCCACGACGCGGGCCGGATCGACGACGCGTTCGTCGCGCCGGACGGAGGCCCGGCGATCCCCGAGCTCCCGCTCGCGATGCGCTGCGAGATCACCCCGCCGAGCCTCGAGACCGCCCGCCTCGTCGCCGACGGAACGCGCTTTCGCGATGCGCTCGGACGCGAGGTGTGGCTGCGCGGCGCGAACATGGGAGGGCGCAACAAGTGGGCGCCGTTTCTCCCGTTCGAGCTCGTGCGCGACGAGGACTTCGAGGGTCGCGCGACCGCGCTCGTGGACCAGCTCGCGGGTTGGGGCCTCGATGTGGTGCGGCTGCCGTTCTCGTGGGAGGCGCTCGAGCCCGAGCGCGGACGTTACGACGAGGCCTACCTCGACCGGCTCGCGCGCTTGATGGAGCTCGCGTGGGCGCGCGGCATGCGGGTGATCCTCGACTTCCACCAGGACGTGTACGCGTCGCCGTTCTGCGGCGACGGCTTTCCGCTCTGGACGCTCGGCGCGCTCGCGCACGGGCCCCCGCGCCACGACTGCGGCCTCTCGTGGGGCACGCAGTACGGCGACGTGGAGAGCGGCGTTCCGGCGGCCTTCGAGCGCTTCTGGACCAACGCCGATGGCATCGAGGACGCGTTCGTGGCGATGTGGGAGCACGTGGTCGCGCGCTTCGCGGCGCACCCTGCGATCGTCGCGTACGAGCTGCTCAACGAGCCGGGCTGGGGCGAGGCCGGTCGTGTGGAGATGGAGTCGCGCCTCTTGCCCGAGCTCGTCGAGCGCCTCGCGCCGCGCCTCGCCGCGATCGACGGCGACGCGCTCTTCGTGCAGGGCGGCGCGGGCCTCGACGCGGTGGAGGCGAGCACCTCCATGCGAGAACCGGCGGTGAGCGGGCTCGTGTACGGGCCGCACCTCTACGACGCGCAGACGATCGTGGGAGGTCGCTACAACCGCGCGCGCCCGATCGGCCTGCGCGCCACGCGCTTGCACGACGTGGGCGTGGCGTGGGACGTGCCGATCGTCTTCGGCGAATTCAACGCAGCCTGGGACGGACGCGACGCCTCGCTCTTTCTGCGCGACCTCTACGACGCGTACGACGCGCTCGGCGCGAGCGCGACGATCTGGGAGGTGTCGCTCACCGACGAGGCGTGGAATGGAGAGCGCCTCGATCTCGTGACGGCCGACGGAACGGAGAGGCCGCAGGTGGACGAGGTGGTGCGTGCCTATCCGCGCGCGACGGCCGGGCGTGTGGAGCGCTTCCTCTGGCTCGCGGATCGGCACGTCGCGATCCTCGCGAGCAGCGAGGGCGACGCGGGGGCGGTGAGCGAGCTCTTCGTGCCGCCGCGGCACGTGGGGAATTCCCCCGAGATCCGGCTCGATCGCGGCTGCGTCGCGTGGGAGGCCGCGAGCGGAAGGCTCTGGGTGAGGAGCGAAGGAGCGGGCTTCACGCTGGTGGTGCGTCCGTCGCCATGAGCGAGAACGGCGCGAAGTGTCGCCGAGGCCATTGACGTGCGGGGGACGCGTTCCGAGACTCGGGCCCGGAGGCTGCGATGAACGAGGCTGGCAACAAGGCGCGTGGTCCCGCGACCGAGGTCGCGGTGAAGAACATCGCGCGCCTCAAGCCCGAGCATCGAGACCTCCTGCGCACGCTGCTCGCCGACGCGGGGATGGCGCCCGCGACGCTCGAGGTCCTCGTCGAGCACCTGCTCGAGGAGGAGGGCCCTGCGCTCCAGCAGGTCGTCGCGCGCACCAAGCTCGGCGTGAGCGCTGCGCTCGCCAGCTCCGCCGTGCGCAGCGGCACCACGGTGGGCGACCTGCGGAGCGGCGGCTTCGCGCAGCACCTCACGAGCCCGCGCGGTGCCACGGTCGGGCCCCTCCGCCGCGGCTGAGAAGGCCCGTTTTTCCAAGAGAATCGCATGATCTCGGGGCGCGACGCGCCGTCGAGGACGCACGAGGAAGGATCGATCATGGCCGAGAATCCGTTGAGCCCCGAGCAGCTCGAGTTCCTGCAGCAGGAGATCGTGAAGGAGGCGCGCCGTACGCTGATCGGGCGCCGCATGATCGGCATCTATGGGCCGCTCGGCGCGGGGATCGAGACCGTGTCCGTCGAGCAGTACGGGCGCGACGAGGACGCGGAGATCGACTTCATGGGCCGCACCGATCCGCGCCCCGTGACCGGCACGAACGAGACCTTCCTGCGCGTGCCGATCCTCTACAAGGACTTCGTCCTGCACTGGCGCGACGTCTCGCTCGCGAAGAAGCTCGGGGCACCGCTCGACGCCTCGCGGGCGATCCGCGCGGCGCACGCGGTGGCCGATCGCGAGGACACGCTCGTGTTCAACGGCGACGCGCGCCTCGGCATCGAGGGCCTCCTCAACGCGAAGGGCCGGACCACGGTCGCGCGCACGGACTGGGCCACCTACGGCAACGCGTACCGCGACGTGGTGAAGGCCACCGAGGCCCTGCTCGCGCAGAGCCACCATCGGCCCTTTGCGCTGGCGATCGCGGCCCGCGACTACGCGCGGCTCGTCCAGCAGCGCGAGGGCCAATTCGCGCCGGAGATCGACGCGATCGCGCGCCTCTGCGACGACGGAGTCTTCACCTCGCCGACCATCCCCGACGGAAAGGCCGTGCTCCTCTCGACGGGCGATCAGAGCTTCGACATCGCGATCACCGAGGACCTCTCGCTCACCTTCCTCGGCGAGCGCGATCAGGACTACCCGTACCGCGTGTACGAGGGGATCTGCCTACGCATCAAGCGACCGAGCGCGATCTGCACGATCGAGTGAGGCCCGCGCGCTCGCGCAGCCTCGGCCTCGATCCGCGCCCGATCCGTGTGTAGAACCGGGCGGCTGTACGGAAGGGCCTCGTGAGCAAGCGCGCCAAGCAGATCCGAAACGTGCTCGTTGCGCTGATCGTGATGGGAGCGATCGGCGCGTTCGCCTGGCACAAGAGCCGGGGACCGCTCGTGGCCGTCGAGCGCGTGGAGCGCGGCGAGGTCGTGCAGACGATCGTCGCCTCGGGCCGCGTGCTCGCTCCGGCGCGCATCACCATCGCGAGCGTGGCGCTCGGCGCCGTGCGCGCGGTGCACGTGTCCGAGGGCGATCGCGTCACTGCGGGGCAGCTCGTCGTGGAGCTCGACGACCGTGAGCTCCAGGCGCAGCTCCAGCGGGCGCGCGCGTCGGTGGGCTCGGCGCAGGCGCAGCGCTCGAGCCTCTCGCGCCTGACCGCCCGCGTGGCCTCGACGGATGTGGAGCGCGCGGAGGCCAGCGTCGCGCAGGCGCGCGCCACGGTCGCGCGTTACGAGCGCCTCGCGGCGAGCGACGCGATCAGCGGCGTGGAGCTCGAGAACGCGCGCACCACGCTCCGACAGGCCGAGGCCGCGCTCGCCGCGGCGAACACCACGGCCACCGAGCAGTCGCTCACGGGGGCGCAGGGGCGCGCGCTCGCGGCGGGCGTCGATCTCGCGCGCGCCGACG
>JAIBCE010000038.1 GCA_019694315.1 Sandaracinaceae bacterium | reverse complement strand
CTCGGTGCGCATGCAGCTCGAGCTGAGCCGCGCGCTCGCGCCCGCGCTGCGCCGACGCGGCACCGAGGTGCTCGTGCAGGGCGAGCTGCCCAAGCACGAGCTGCTCACGCGCTTCCGGGCGCACGGCCACGCCGTGCTCTTCGCGACGCTGGGCTTCTGGGAGGGCGTCGATGTGCCCGGCCACGCGCTCCGCCTCGTGGTGCTCGATCGCGTGCCCTTCGACGTGCCGACCGATCCGCTCGTGGCCGCTCGCTGCAGCCGCCTGGAGGACGAAGGCCTCTCGGCCTTCAAGGAATTCCTCCTCCCCTCGGCCGCGCTCACGCTGCGCCAGGGCTTCGGTCGCCTCGTGCGCACGAGGACCGATCGCGGCCTGGTCGCGATCCTCGATCCGCGCCTCCGATCCAAGGGCTACGGCAAGCTGCTCCTGCGCGCGCTGCCCGACGCACGGAGGCTCGAGAAGCGCGACGAGGCCGTCGCATTCCTCGCGGCGCTCGGTCGCATCGACGTCGATCCGTGACGCTCATGGCCCGACCGGGCCTCGCGGGCGGTCGATGCCCGCGTTTTGTGTCAGGCTCGCCACCTCTCCTTCATGGACAAGAACTCCCTCCGCCGCATCCACGCCAGCGCGCCTGGAAAGCTCATGATCTCAGGCGAGTACGCCGTGCTGGAGGGTGCCTCGGCGCTCGTCGCCGCGGTGAGCCGACGGGCCCGTGTCGCCCTCGATCCCATCGACGCTTCGCTGGGAGTCGCCGACGGCTCACCGTCGGCTTCGAGCGGCTCGCCCGACGCGACGAGGTTCCCGCCCGAGGTCCTGCTAACCCGTGAGAAGGCCGAAGCGCTCTTCGGCGCCGTCACGATGGACCTCCACCTCGATGTCTCGAGCCTGCGCGATGGCGAGCGAAAGCTCGGCCTGGGCTCCTCGGCTGCGGCCTCGGTGGCCACGGCCGCCGCGGTGGCTGCCGCGCAGGGGCGCGACGTGGACGCGGAACGACACGAGATCCTCGCGCTCGCGCTCGAGGGCCACCGCGCGGTGGCGCCCGAGGGCAGCGGCGCGGACGTGATCGCCTCGGCGCTCGGCGGCTTCGTCGTGGTGAGCAAGGACGACGACGGCATCGACGTCGAGTCGATCGAGCCGGCGCCGAGCTTCGTGTGGCGCGTGGTGTGGACGGGCACGCCGGCCCGCACGAGCGACTTCGTGCGCGCGGTCAAGACGCTCGCCGACAGCGATCGTGACCGCTACGAAGAGAGCATGAGCGACATCGCCGACGCGAGCTCGGCGTTCATCGACGCCTTCGCCGATGACGACGTGCAGGCCGGCATCGAGGCCGTGCGCGCGCACCACGAGGCGCTCCGTACGCTCGGCGAGAAGGCGGGCGTGCCGATCGTCACGCCCGCGCTCGCGCAGGCCGCCGAGCTCGCGGTCGCCGAGGACGGCGCGGCCAAGCCCTCGGGCGCGGGCGGCGGCGACGTGGCCGTGGCCCTCTTCGCAGACGAGGCCTCCGCGCTGCGCTTCGAGACCCGCTGCAAGCTCGCGGGCCTCGTCCTGGTCCCCATGAAGCTCGGCGCGGACGGCGTCCGATCCGAGCCACCGCCGGTTCTTTCCTGAGGGCGCGGCCCTCACCTCCGGAGCCACCCACGATGGTCACCTCGCGCATCCCCGGCTTCTACAAGCTGTCCTTGGCCGATCGCCGACGCGCGGCGGCGGAGGTGCTCGGTGTGCCCGTGCGCGAGCTCGACGCGGTGCTCGGCGCGCTCGACGTGCGCGCAGGCGGCCTCGACACCAAGACCGCGGACAAGACGATCGAGAACGTGATCGGCACCTACGCCATGCCCTTCGCGCTCGCGCTCAACCTGCAGATGAACGGGCGCGACTACCTCGCGCCGATGGTGGTGGAGGAGCCCTCGGTCGTGGCCGCGGCGAGCAACGCCGCGAAGATGGTGCGTGAGGGCGGCGGCTTCGCGAGCGAGTCGGACGCGCCGATCATGATCTCGCAGATCCAGCTCGACGGCGTGGCCGACGCGGCGCGCGCGACGAGCGCGATCCTCGCGCGCAAGGACGAGCTCCTGCGCGCGGCCGATCGCGCGGTGCCGAACCTCGTCTCGCGCGGCGGCGGCGCACGCGACCTCGAGGTGCGTGATCTCGGCGACGGCTGGCTCGTCGTGCACGTGCTCGTCGACTGCCGCGACGCGATGGGCGCGAACCTCGTCAACACGATCGCCGAGTCGCTCGCCGAGCGCGTCGCGCGCCTCGCGGGCGGGCGCGTGGGCCTGCGCATCCTCTCGAACCTCTCGGATCGCCGCTGCGTGCGCGTGCGCTGCGCGATCCCGCCGCACGTGCTCGCGACCGAGGGGTACAGCGGCGAGGAGGTGCGCGACGGCATCGTGCGCGCCTCGCAATTCGCGTCGCGCGACCCGTACCGCGCGGCCACGCACAACAAGGGGATCATGAACGGGATCGATCCCGTGGTGATCGCCACCGGCAACGACTGGCGCGCGGTCGAGGCGGGCGCGCACGCGTTCGCCGCGCGCGGCGGTCGCTACGCGCCGCTCTGCACGTGGCACGTCTCGGGGCATGTCTCGGGTGACGCGGAGCCGACCCTCGGCGGGCTCGGTCCCTTCGCGCACGAGCGCGCAGGCTGGCTCGTGGGCCTCATGGAGATCCCCCTCCAGCTCGGCATCGTGGGCGGCACGCTGCGCGTGCACGACGGCGCGCGCCTCGGCCTGCTCGCGGCGGGCGTCGACTCCGCGCAGGAGCTCTCGATGCTCTGCGCGTGCGTGGGCGTGGCCTCGAACCTCGCGGCGCTGCGTGCGCTCGCCACGGTGGGCATCCAGCGCGGTCACATGGCGCTGCATGCGCGCTCGGTCGCGATCGCGGCCGGAGCCAAGGGCGAGCTCGTCGAGCGCGTGGCGCAGGCCATCGCCGAGAGCGGCCACGTGACGATCGAGGCCGCGCGCGCCGAGCTGCACCGCCTCGACCGCGGCATGGTCGACGCCGCGGAGTGAGAGCGCCGGCACGGTGGGCGGGCGTGGGTGCGTTCGTACCCACTTCGCGCGCGATCCGCAGGCTGGTACCTTCGAGCCACGATGATCGTCCTCGATGGCAGTGCTGGTGAAGGCGGCGGGCAGATCCTGCGGAGCGCCCTCACGCTGTCGATCCTCACGCGCACGCCGTTCCGCATGGAGCGCATCCGCGCAGGACGACAGAAGCCGGGTCTGCTCGCGCAGCACCTCACGGCGATCGCGGCGGCCAAGGCCGTGTCGAACGCCGAGGTGAGCGGCGCGGAGCCGGGCTCGCGAGAGATCACGTTCAAACCGCGCACGGTGCACGGCGGCGATCGCAGCTTCAGCGTGGGCACGGCGGGCTCGGCCACGCTCGTGCTCCAGACGGTGCTGCCCGCGCTCCTGCGCGCGAGCGAGCCGAGCACGATCACGGTGGAGGGCGGCACGCACAACCCAGCGGCGCCGCCGTTCGAATTCCTCGCCTGGAGCTTCCTCCCGGTGCTCACGAAGATGGGCGCGCAGGTGGAGCTGACGCTCGAGCGCCCCGGCTTCTTTCCCAAGGGCGGCGGCCGCGTACGCATGAAGGTCACGCCGAGCGCGCTCGATCACCTCGAGCTCGAGGAGCGCGGCGCCGTCACGGGACGCCGCGTGATCGCGGTGAGCGCGGGCCTGCCCCCGGCGATCGCCGACCGAGAGCTGCGCGTGGCCAAGGATCGCCTCTCGCTCGGCAAGGACGAGATCGAGCGCATCGATCACCCCGAGGAGCTCGGGCCCGGCAACGTCGTGTACGTCGTGCACCGCTTCGCGAACGTCGCGGCGGTGTTCAGCGGCTTCGGCGATCGCGGCGCGCGCGCCGAAGAGGTGGCCGAGCAGGCGATCGGACCCTCGCTCCGCTACCTCGAGAGCAAGGGCGCGGTCGACGAGCACCTGGCCGATCAGCTCCTCGTGCCCATGGCGATGGGCCGCGGCGGCGTGTTCACGACGAGCGAGCCGAGCTCGCACTTCGAGACGCAGCTGGAGACGCTGCGCACCTTCCTCGGCGGCGAGGTCGAGGTCGACACCGCCGACGAGAAGACCTGGACGATCACGATGCGAGGCGCGCTGCTGTGATTGCCCGAGGGTCCATGCGGACCCTCCCCCGCGATGCGGGGCCCCCACCCGCTCCATTCGCCGACGCGAATGCTGCCGCGCGGGGCCCCAGCCCCGCTTGGCGCGCTGCGGTGATTGCCCGAGGGTCCATGCGGACCCTCCCCCGCGATGCGGGGCCCCCACCCGCTCCATTCGCTGCCCGAGGGTCCATGCGGACCCTCCCCCGAGAAGCGGGGTGGCCATGCGGGCGCGCTCGTGCGACGAATCGGGCGTGACCGGACGACGCGTGCGGGTGGCTGCGATCTCGGTGCTGGTGATCGCGGCAGGCTGCGGTGACGGCGAAGGCGCGGGCGACGCCGCCAGCGCACGCGATGCGTCTCGCGAGACCGAAGACGCGCCCGGCCTCGACGCGCCCGGGATCGATGCGACGACACCGAGCGACGACGCGCCCGGTCTCGATGCGCCCGCGAGCGACGCTCGTGCGGCCCTCGATGCGCCCCGCGCGAGCGACGATGCGGGAGCGGGGAGCGACGCCGGACCGACGCCGACCACGATCCTCGAGCCTGCGCCGGGCGAGGTCACGATCCTCCAGATCGATCTGCCCGTCGGGCTCGTGCCGCAGCTCGGCGAGGCCGCGATCCTCGTGGGGCCCGACGGCACGATGGTGCTCATGGACGTGGGCAATTCGGGCCACGACGACGACGTGCGTGCGATCGTCGAGGAGCTCAACACGCGCTGGATCACGCCCGCGCGGGGCTTTCCGCGCGCGCGCGGACGCCGCGAGGTCGACTGGATCGTGGTGAGCCACTTCCACTCCGATCACATCGGTGGCTTCCAGGATCTGCTCACCGGCGGCTCGGCCGTGGACGTCACGCGCGGCGTCGTGCACCGCGGCCTCGTCGACGTGGGCGCGGGCGTCACCGAGAGCGACTACGTCGCGATGTGCGATCTGCTCACGGGCACGCTCTCGCACCTCGACGTGCGCCTCTGCGCGGGGGCGAGCGCCGGAGCCTGCAGCGTGAGCGCGGCGACGAACCCGGCGACCGCGTGCGATGGCCTCTTCGTGGGCGAGCTCGGCGAGCCCTCCGACGACGCAGCGCATGCGCCGAGCTACCTCGACCTCGGGGGCGGCGCGCGCATGGAATTCCTCGGCGCCGACGGCTGGATGTCCGACGGCACGCACGCGACCGCGCTGCCGTTCGGCACGACCGACTCGAACGAAGAGAACGCGCGCAGCCTCGTGACGCTCGTGAAGCACGGCTCGTTCCGCTACCACTGGGGCGGCGACCTCACCGGCTCTGGAGATCCAGGTCAGCCCGACGTCGAGTCGCACCTCGCCACCATCGCGGGCGCCGCGTACTACGGGCCGCTCGGCATGGACGTGATCCATGCGCACCACCACGTGCGGCGCACGAGCTCGAACGCGACCTTCGTCGATCTCACCGCGCCCATGGACGGCCGCGATCGCAACGTGATCGGCGGTGTCAACGGCGCCTACCTGGGCTCGCCCTACGCCGAGGTGCTCGGCCGCTGGGCCGACGGAGCGCGCCTGGGCGAAGGCGGCATCTGGCTCACCGACTCGGCCACCGGCGGGGCCTCTCACGCGTCGCTCGTGGTCGCGGGCGCGGCGGTGATCGTGCAGACGACGGGCGGGGGCACGGGCTACTGGGTGCAGGCCGCCAGCGACACGCCGACGACGCGCGGGTTCCGCACCGTTCGCTGAACGGGTTTGGTAGGCTGGTCGCGATGACCGACAACCTGGCGCGCTTCTTCCAGGTGAGCGCCTTCGGCGAGAAGAACGTAGGAGGCCGTCCCCACGACGAGGACGCGATCCTCGTCCGCCCCGATCTGGGCCTCTTCGCGGTGGCCGACGGCGCCGGCGGCGACAACGCGGGCAACATCGCCTCGAGCGTCGCGCTCGCCTCGCTCACGCGAGAATTCGAGGCGACGCGCGGGCAGAGCGAGCTGGAGCTCGTGGACGCGCTCGGCGTGCTCGCGGGAGCGCGCAGGCTCTCGCGCGCCGTGCACCGCGCGCACCGCGAGGTGCTCGCGATCGCCAAGAGCCACGATCGCTATCGCGGCATGGGCACCACCATCGTGGCGCTCTCGCTCCAGCTCGAGCACGGCCTCGCGCACCTCGCGAGCGTCGGCGACTCCACGTGCTTTCGCATGCGCAGCGGCAACCTCGAGCAGCTCAGCGAGGATCACACGCTCGGTCGCGACGTCCTCGAGCTCACGCCCGACTTCGACGACGCCGCCGCGGCGCGCCTGCCGCGCAACGTGATCACGCGCGCCCTCGGCATGAAGGACAACCTCCGCGTCGCCATGCGCAGCTTCGACATCGCCAACGGCGATCGCTTCGTCCTCTGCTCGGACGGCGTGGCCGACGTGCTCGGCGACGACATGATCGTCGAGGTGCTCCAGACCACGCGCGACTCCGAGGAGCACGCGCGCGGCCTCATCCGCGCGGCGCTCGGGCGCGGCCCCGACGACAACTGCGCGGCCGTCGTGGTGTCGGTGCAGGCCGCGCTCGGCGTGAGCTCGATCCCCAAGGCCCACCACGCGCGCCCGCTCCGCAAGCAGCGCCGCGACTCGCTCGTGCCCGAGCCCGAGATCGTCATCGTCGAGGAGGAGCTCGTCGAGGACAGCTGGGAGACCGAGGTGCACGCGGTGCCAGCGCCGGCCGACGAGATGATGTCGGACCTCCGCGCGTTCGCCCGCTTCTCCAAGCCCAAGCGCTCCTGAGGCCCCGCCTCGCGGGGCCCCTCTCCCCCAAGAGCCCCGAATCCATTCGATTCCCCAAGGAATCAAACGGATCGGTGCTCCAGCAAGCTCACGCCACGGCGGTCGACTGGCGGGACGCGTGCGTGCCCGTGACGCGCGCCAGGAGCTCCACGCGGCTGTGCACGCCGAGCTTGGCGAAGATGCGCTTCATGTACGTGTTCACGGTCGAGATCGTGAGGCCGGTGGCGTCGGAGATCTCCCGCGTGGAGGCACCCGAGACGAGGCGGCCGACGACGTCGCGCTCGCGCGGCGTGAGCGGCGTGCTCTCGAGCAGAGCCTTCACGTCGATCTCGTTCTTGGGCGCGCCGACGCGGCTCGCGTAGACGAGGCCTCGCGCCAGGAGGCGTGCGGCCCAACGGGCGAGGCGCTGGGAATCGTCGCTGAGACGGGCCGAGCCATCGGCCGCGTAGAGGTGGAGCTTGCCCACGCTCTGCTTCCCGTGGGTCAGCGGGATCGTGAGCCCGTCACCCGCGGCCGGCGCCTTGTGGCGCAGCTCGGTGGTCTCGAGCGTCAGCCGGTAGCCCGCGGCGGCGGCGAGCTCGGCGGTCGCGGCGACCGCGCGCTGGGCGTAGGTGGTGTCGGGCTCCAGCTCGAAGAGGGTTTCGACGAGCTCGAGCTGACGAGGAGAGAACATGGAGACACCTCGGGGGGTCCGCGGGCCGTGGGATGCCGAGCGCGGCCCATTCCGCCTCGGCCGTCCGTTCCTGGGGTCCTCGGAACGGATGTCAATACGTGTCGAGGCCCGGGGCGGATCGAGTCGGCCCTGCGTTGACCGTGCGAGGGCCCCCATGCGATCACTCCGCCCGTGCCGACGGCGTCGACCCTCCTGGCCGAAGAGCTCTTCGCGAGCGGCGATCCAGGCTTCCTCGCGGCGCTCTACGACGTGCAGGTCCCTCGCGGGACCGAGCAGGTGAAGGGCTGGGGCGGAAAGCCCTACGACCTGCCGACGCGCTTCGCGCGCAAGCCCCAGAAGGCCCATCCGCTGGGGATCTTCGCCAAGCGCTGGCTCGAGGACCCACGGCCCTGGGCCAGGGATCAGCTTCGACAGTACATCGCCGATGGCTGCGACCGTCCCGGTCATAGGACGTTGGTCAAGCGCCTCTACAAGGGTGTGGAGGATCGGGGAGACCAGGAGCTGCTCGCGCTCTTCGTGGTGAGCTTCGACCGCCTTCGCCGCATGCGGGTCCGCACCCGCAAGGTCTACGACTGGAGCACGCGGCGGGTCGTCGAGTCGCAGCGCATCGAGGACTTCAAGCCTCGCACGCCCGGCGTGCTCCACTTCTCGCAGCGCACGCGCAACTACCTCCAGGCGCGCGTCGCGCGGCACGTGCGCATGCTCGGCACGCACGACCCGGCGGCCTATCGGCGCACGGTGCTCGAGGCGCTCTGCCGCTACGAAGACAAGGACTTCCCGGCCGGCCACGCCCTCCCGCGCATGCGGAGCCTGGTGAGCCTGCTCTTCGCGCACAGCGACGTGTTCTTCCGCGTCGGTCGCCGGATCGATCTCGCCAGCGGCAAGACGCTCGCCGATCTGGCGCCCGCCCCGCACCACGCGGCGGCGTGGAAGGTCGCGAGCGCCGAGCTCTTCGACGCGCTGCTGCGCGCGCGCTCGCTCTTCGTGCGACGACAGCTCGTGCGCTGGCTCGAGCGCGACTTCGTCGCCGAGCTCGGGACGCTCGACGTCTCGCGGGTGCGAGGCCTCCTGCTCTCGCCGCACGCGGATCTGCAGCTCTTCGGCGGGCGTCTGCTCGAGAGCGCGCCGGGCGTCGAGAACCTCCTCCTCGAGGAGTGGCTGTCGCTTCTCCAGCTCGACAACGCCGAGGTGCTGCCGCTGATCGTCCAGAAGATGTCGGCGTCGGTCACGCCGGCCCGGGCGAGCCTCGAGCAGTGCGTGGCCCTGGCCCGTCACGAGGCGCACGCGCCCGCGATGCTCGGCGCCGAGTGGGCAGAGACCAAGACGATCACGACCAAGGTCGAGCTCGAGGCCGCGCTGCCGATCGTGGACGCGGGCGTGCGCGAGGCGCGAGAGCGCGGCCTCGCGTGGATCACGCCGGCGGTGGTGCGCGACGAGCTCGGCCTCGACGCGCACATGCGCGAGCTGCTCGACGCCCGCCACGCCGACGTGCGCGCCAGGGCCTTCGCGCTGCTCACCGAGACGCCGCGCTTCCGCGACAGCATCGTGCTCTGGGCCGCGCTGGCGGAGTCGCCCCACGCCGACGCCCGGACCTTCTTGCTCTCGCTCCTGGCGCGCCGCCGCACCGCGCTCGAGGGCACGCAGCTCGGCGACAGGAGCCTGCACCACCTCTGGGCCACGACGATCCTCGAGGTCAACCGCGGCAGCCGCGCCAAGCAGCGGGCGCTCACGCAGCTCGGCGAGCGCCTCGAGTCACAGCCGCAGCAGGCCGACGTCCTCATGCCGCTGCTCGCGTTCGCGCTGCGCTCGGTGCGCGAGACCGAGCGACGCGGGGCCCTCTCGGCCCTCGTGCGCGCAGCGATGCGCCAGCCCGAGGTGCGCGACGCGATCACCCGCCACGCGCCCGAGATCCACATCCAGGGCGTGCACCCCGCGCCCTCTTCCTCTCACGGAGCGAGCTGATGGAGTACTCGCTCCGCTACCTCGGTCGCTCGCACGTCGAGCAGGGACCCTATCGCTCCACGCTGAGCTTCGCCCCCAACCTCTCGCGCGAGCGCGTGTGGTTCGACGGAGAGCTGCGCGATCCGCTGCGATTCCGCGAGGCGATCTCGGCCCTCCACGAGGTGGTGGTGGGCGACCAGCGCTTCCAGCGCCGAGACAAGTCCGCCTACGAGGCGTGGAAGGCCCAGAAGGTGAAGGAGGAGGGCGAGCTCCGCGCGAGCCTGCTCGATCGCGCGCGCGTCCAGGCCGCGCAGGAGCTCGCGAAGGAGCCCATTCCCGCCGATCTGGAGAAGCAGTTCCGCGCGCAGCACCGCAAGTACTGGAACGCGCGCGTGCGCTGGGCCAACGAGCTGTCGCGCAACGACCCCGCGATGTTCCGCGCGCTCGTGCCGTGCGATCCCGTGATCTCGGTGGCCGACGACGTCGTCTTCTTCGAGGCCTTCAGCAAGGACGAGTCGAGCTACGGCTGCCTCTACGTGGATCGAGACGGCTTCGTGGGCGGACAGGACGCGGGCCTCGGGACCACGAACGTCGACTACTCGATGGCGCTCTACGAGCGCTTCCAGGCGCTGCGCACGTACCGCACCACGCGGCTGCACCTCGATCCGCGCGGCTTCGACGTGAAGGTCGAGGGACAGCTCGACTACCGCGAGGAGAAGATCGATCTGCCGCCCTCGTGGCTGCGCGGCTTCGGGCAGATCTCGGCCACGAGCGGCCTCGCGTCGCACACCGTGGAGCTCGACACGGCCACGCTCTACTCGCTGCTCGTCTTCCTCAAGCGCCACCGCGAGAAGACCGGGCCGCGCGCCATCGTCTTCGAGCTGCGTCGCGGCCAGCCGCCCACGCTGGTGGTGCAGCCGTGGGGCCTGCGCCTCGTGTCGCGGGGCCGCAACTACGAGGGCGAGCGCGACGAGGACGTGAAGGTGTGGGGCCGTCGTCGCCTCTCGGTGCTCGCGCGCCTCCTGCCGATGATCGAGCGCGTCGAGGTGCAGCTGCTCGGCAGCGGTCTTCCGTCGCTGTGGATCGCGAAGATGGGCGAGATGCGCTTCCTCCTCGCGCTCTCGGGCTGGACCACCAACGACTGGACCCACGGCTCGGGCCTCGACCTGCTCTCGGGCGCCATCCTCTCGGACGAGCCGACGCGTCAGGCCGCGTGGACCTTCCTCCGCGGCGCGCGCCTCGCCGATCGCGCGACGATCGCGAGCGAGCTCGGCAAGAAGGAGACGGAGGTCGCGGGCGCCCTCCACCACCTCGGCCGCGAGGGACAGCTCCTCTACGATCCGATCACGCGCGGCTATCGGTTCCGCCAGGTCGTGGACATCCCCGAGGCCCGCAAGGTGATGACCGAAGAGTCGCCCGAGCTCGCCAAGGGCAAGGAGCTCTTCCTCGGTGCGCGCGTGGCCCTGGCCAAGTCGGACGCGATCACGGGCGGCAAGCGCTACCTCGCCGCGAAGATCGCCAGTGAGACGTGCGAGGCCATCGTGGACGCCGACGGCCTCATGACCCGCGCCAAGTGCTCGTGTCACCACTTCTACAAGAACGGCTTGCGGGCTGGTCCCTGCAGGCATCTACTCGCGCTGCGTCTCACCGCGTTCGGTGGCGACGAGCTGCGCCTCCAGAGCGCCAGCCTCGGCGGCGGCTTCATCCACTGACCTTCCGCGTGGGTCGCGAGACCCGCTCGTCCCGTTCTTTCGACAATCGATCTTCGGAGTGAGAGGAGCGAGGCACGAGCCCTCATGCTGCGGCGTTACGCCGTGGTCGACGTTGGCCTTCCATTGCTCACCCACGCCCGTTGTTCTTTTCGGCGCCCGCGCTAGCTGTCGTTGGCACCGAGGAGAGCCCGCGAGCGGAGCCCTGCCAAGCGACAGCTAGCGCGGGCGCCGTCGTGAACGGCCGTGGTCCAGGGATAGAAGTCGAGCTTCCTCCTCTCTCTTCGGCGATCGACTGGCGACCTCGATGGGCAACCTCGACTGGCAACCTCGACTGGCAACCTCGACTGGCAACCTCGACTGGCAACCTCGACTGGCAACCTCGACTGGCAACCTCGACTGGCAACCTCGACTGGCAACCTCGACTGGCAACCTCGACTGGCGACCTCGACCGCTCGTACAGGCACCTTCGACGGCCGACCTCGGCTGACACGACTCGCAACCTCGACCGCCCGATGAACAGCGACCGCTGATGTCTTTCTGGAAGAAGCTGACCGAGTTCTTCCTCGGGCCCGAGCCGACGGCGGCGGCGAGCACGCCCGCGCCGGCGCCGCCTGCGGGCTCGCCGCTCGAGGCAGCCGTCTGGGCCGCGTGCATGGTGCACGTCAAGGCCGGTGGGCAGTTCACCGCGGTCGACGTGGCCGACGCCGCGACGGCGGGCCAGCCGCGCACGGTCGACACGATCACCAAGGCCGTGCAGGCGGTTCACGAGCTGTTCGATCGCGGGATGTTCGGCCCGCACGGCTACACGCGGACGCTGCTCCAGACGCCGGCGGGCACGAACTGGATCTATCACCCCAAGGCCCAGGCCCCGACGGCGCTCGCGCCGGTAGTCAAGGCCGCAGCCGCTGCGCCCGTGCCGGTGGCCGCGAAGGGACCGCTCGTGCCGCAGGGCTCACGCCTGCCCTCGAGCGTGACGGGCCACACCGCGAGCGCGGGGCCCGTCAAGGACCCGTACGACCTCGGCGTGTTCCTCACGCTCACGCCCGCCGAGCATCGCGCGCGCGCGCTGAAGATCAACCCGTACCAGACCGCGTGGATCGGTCGCACGGACGTGATCCCGCCCGAGAGCGACGAGCGCACGGCGCTCATCGATCGCGGCCTCGAGCTCCGCGGCTTCTTGAGCCGCGCGGAGATCGTGGAGATCCACCGCGTCGGAGATCTCTGGCTCCGGCACAAGGACGCGGCGCGCCTCACCGAGTCGATCGCGCACAAGAACGTCGAGGCGCTGCTGGCGCAGGAGCGCCTCGCCAAGCAGCTCGAGAAGGCGCGCAAGAAGGACATGGCCGCGGCCGCGCGCGCCAAGCACGCAGACGACGTCGCGCGCCGCAGGCGCGAAGACATCGTCTACCTCGGCAGGAGCGGCCTCGCGCCCGGGCTGAGCAAGGGGCTCGCCGATCGACGCTCGAACATCGAGCGCCTGGCGAGCCAAGCGCTGCCGCGCCTCTCGAGCCCGGCCGACGTCGCGCGCGCGCTCGAGATCGACGTGAAGAAGCTCCGCTTCCTCGCCTTCCACGCCGACGCACAGCGCCACGTGCACTACGTGCAATTCGAGGTGCCCAAGAAGAAGGGCGGCATGCGCACGCTCTCGGCGCCCAAGGCCGAGCTCGCCAAGGCGCAGCAGTGGATCCTCGACAACGTGCTCGAGCGCCTCTCGGTGGAGAAGCAGGCGCACGGCTTCGTGAAGGGTCGCTCGACCGTCACGAACGCGCAGCCCCACCAGGGCAAGGCGATCGTCGTCAACCAAGATCTGGTCGACTTCTTCCCCTCGATCACGCTGCGCCGCGTGCGCGCGGTCTTCGAGCGCGCCGGCTACTCGCCCGCGGTCGCGACGATCTTCGCGCTGCTCACCACCGAGTGCCCGCGCACGCGAGCGACCTACGCAGGGCACGAGTACCACGTGGCGGTGGGCCCGCGCGGTCTGCCGCAGGGCGCGTGCACGAGCCCGGCGCTCTCGAACCTCGTGGCGTCGCGCCTCGATCGCCGTCTCCAGGGCTACACGCAGAAGCACGGCTGGACGTACACACGCTACGCCGACGATCTGACCTTCAGCTGCGATCTGGAGCCCGCCGCCGACTCGGGCAACGACATCGCGAAGCTGCTCGCGACGCTGCACCACGTCGCGCGGAGCGAGGGCTTCACGGTCCACCCCGACAAGGGCCGCATCCAGCGCAAGAGCAAGAGACAGACGGTGACGGGCATCGTGGTGAACGAGGCGAGCAAGCTCGGCGTGCCGCGCGAGGAGATCCGGCTCGTGCGCGCCATCCTCCACAACGCGAAGAAGACGGGCCTCGCCGCCCAGAACCGCGAGCTCTCGCCCACCTTCGAGGCCTGGCTCCGCGGCAAGATCGCCTACATCGCGATGATCGATCGCAGCCGCGGCCTGGCGCTCCAGAAGGAGCTCGACTCGCTCGATCTGGGGCGCTGAGCGACGCGGTCGCCCACGCGGATCGCCGCGGACCGCGCGCACCGCGTGTTAGCCTGCGCTCGCATGGCCGCTGCCCCGAAGCACGCTCTCTCCGACTCCAGCCGTCGTGACGCGCAGGCCTTCGGCGAGGCGCTCTTCGCGCGCACCCTCGACGAGGCGCCACCGGCCGAGCGCATGCGCTGGTTCGTGGACGATCTCGACGACTTCGTCGCGCACCTCAACCTCCGCGCGCGCTGGCTCTTCCTCTTCTGCCTCTTCGCCGTGACCTGGGTCGCACCGCTGCTCGCGGGCCACCTCGGACGACTCCGCGGGCTCTCGGTCGCCGGGCGCATCGCCGCGCTCGAGGCCCTCGAGCAGTCGCCCGCCTCGCTCGCGCTCTTCGGCGCGCGCGCGGTCGTGAGCCTCGTCTACTACGAGCACCCCGACGCGGCGGCCGAGATCGGCTGGGATCGCCGGTGCCTCGCGGACGTGCGACCCGAGCGCGTCGCCGCGAGCCGCCTGGTGCCGTTGGGGCGCTCCGGCTCGAGCGCCGAAGGTGCGAGAACATGAAGGGCGCGATCGTCTCGGGCGCGGCGCATCAGGGCGATCTCGAGCTCGACTGCGACGTCGTGATCGTCGGCTCGGGCGCGGGCGGGGCCACCGTGGCCACCGAGCTCGCGCTCGCCGGCAAGCGCGTGATCGTGCTCGAGGAGGGCAAGCAGATCCCCGCGCCCGAGCACGGCGCGATGCGACAGAGCGAGTCGCTGCGGCACGTGTGGCGCGAGGGCGGCATGACCGCGGCCCTCGGCCTCTTCGGGGCGCCCACCATCAACGTCACGATGGGACGCGTGCTCGGTGGCTCGAGCGTGGTGACGGGCGGCGTGTGCTTCCGCGTGCCCGACTCCGTGCTCCGCACCTGGTCGCGCGACATGGCCCTCGCCGACTTCACGCCCGAGGGCCTCGACCGCTACTACCGGCACGTCGAGGACGCGATCCACGTGGAAGAGGTGCCTGCCTCGCTCCGCTCACGCTCGACCGAGCTCTTCGTCGAGGGCGCCGAGAAGCTCGGCATCCCCGTGCACCCGATGAGCCGCAACACCAAGGACTGCAACGGCTGCGGGCGCTGCAATTTCGGCTGTCCGCACGGCGCCAAGCTCTCGGTGGATCTGTCGTACCTGCCGCGCGCCGTCGCGGCGGGTGCCTCGCTCTACACGGAGTGTCTCGTCGATCGCATCACGATGAAGCACGGCCGCGCGATCGGCGTGGAGGGCCGCGTGATGACGGGCCCGATCGGCACGAAGAAGGGCCGCCTTCGCGTGCGCGCCAAGCGCGTCGTCGTGGCCTGCGGCGGCATGCACACGCCGCTGCTCCTTCGCGCGAGCGGCCTCGCGCACGTGGGCTCGCACATCGGCCGCAACCTCACGCTGCACCCGGGCTTTCGCGTGTACGCGCGCTTCGAGGAGAAGGTGCGCGGCTGGCAGGGCGCCCTCCAGAGCGCGTACTCCGACGCGTTCGAGCACGAGGGCGTGACGCTCACGGGCCTCTTCGTGCCGGCGTCGGTGATCGCCGCGACCATGCCCTACGCGGGCCCGCGCCACGCGAAGCTCACCGAGCAGATCGACCACATCGCGATGTTCGGCGCGCTCGTCCACGACGACGGCGGTGGCTCGATCCACCGCAATCCCTTCGGGCGCGAGCCCGTCGCGTTCTATCGATGCTCGGAGCGCGACCACGCGCGCATCCGCTTCGGCATCCGCAAGATCGCCGACATCTTCCTCGCTGCGGGCGCCCGGGAGGTGTTCCTCCCGGTGCTCGGCTCCGAGGGCCTCACACCCGACGAATTCCGCCACTTCGACCTCGATCGCATCCCCTCGACCCGGCTCGAGGCGGCCTCGCAGCACCCCCTCGGCACGTGTCGCATGAGCAAGCACGCGGCCGATGGTGTGGTCGACCCGTGGGGCCGTGTCTGGGACACCGAGGGCCTCTATGTGGCCGACGGCTCGATCCTGCCGTCGAGCCTGGGTGTCAATCCGCAACTGACCATCATGATGGCGGCCACCCGCATCGCGTGGCGCCTGGCGGATCAGGACCTCTCCCGCGAATCGCTCGCCGCCTGACACACCATGTCTCTCGCGCTCTTCGAGGCTCTGGCGGCGCTGGTGGTCGTGGTGACGCTGGGCGTGAGCCTCCGCGCCGAGGCAGGGCGTGACAAGCGCCTTCGGCTGCTCGGCGACTATGCCCTCCTGGCCGTGGCCGGCTTCGTCGGAGAGCAGAGCTCGATCACGCTCTATCGGCACTACAGCTATGCGGCCGACTGGCACGTACGCGTCGGCGATGTTCCGCTCCTCGTGCCCTTGATCTGGCCGCTGGTGATCCTCTCGGCGCGCGGCGTGCGACACGCGCTCTGGCCCGCCGCCAAGCCGTGGCAGAGGCCGCTGCTTCTCTTCGCGCTCGTCACGGCCGATGCGTCGCTCATGGAGGTGCTCGCGACGCGCGCGGATCTCTGGGTGTGGTCCGAGCCTGGCCACCTCGACGTGCCTGTGCAGGGCATCCTGGCGTGGGGCTATTTCGCAGCCGCGGCCGACGTGCTGCTCGATCGGCTCGAGGGCCTCTCTCGACTGCTCGTGATCCCCGCCAGCGTGCTCGTGGCGCACGCGCTGATCTGCACCACGTGGTGGTATGGCCTCCGCTGGCTCCTCCGCGGCGATCTCGGCTCCACGAGCGTGATCGCGGTCGCCGTGCTCGGAGCGCTCGCGAGCCTCTACGCCTACAGCCTCCGTCGTCGTGGGCGGACGCTGCCGCCCTCGGTCTACGTCCCACGCCTCGCTGCGACTGCCCTGTTCGCCGCGCTCTTCGTCACCACCGCCGCCGGCGAGTGGCCCTATTGGGCGCACCTCCTCTGCGTCGGCATCCCCTACGCGCTCGTCACCCGGCCGCCGCGGCCCACCGACTGACACTTCGACCGAAGCCCGCGGAGCGGGCTTGTCCGGAACAAGGCGACCCATCGTGTGCCCCCGACTTCAGTCGGTGGGCCCCGCTGGTCGCGCCGTACAACCCCGTTCGACCCACACCGCCGCTCAGCTCGAGGCCGACGTGTAGCGGCCGAGCGCGCGCGTGAAGACGGCGCGTGAGCCGAGGCTGAACACGGCGCCGAACACGATGGCCACCGCGAGGCGCGTGGGCTCGAGCAGGCCGAGGAGCGCCCAGGCCGGATAGCTCGTCATCAGCGCGAGGGGGATCACGAACGTGAGGAAGAAGCCGAGCGCGCCGCGGTAGACGCTCGCGGGCCAGCGCGCCGCGTCGAAGACGCTCGTGAACAGATAGCGGAGGTTGTCGATGCGCCCCACGTAGAACGAGGCGGACACCGTGAGGATCCAGAGGCCGTAGAGGATCGCCACCGCGCTCGCGAAGAGCACGAGCGACGCGAGCACGTCGAGCAGCGACGGCACGCGATCGAGGAGCACGAACGCGCGCACGACGATCGCCACGCCCGCGATCACGTTGAGCACGCGAAACGGGGCAAAGCGCGCGGTCGACACGAGCAGCTGCGCGTCGGCGGGCTTGAGCAACACGAAGTCCAGCGTTCCCGTGCGCACGTGCTCCACCACCGTGCCGAGGCTCGGGTGGATGGCCCCCTCGAGCACGCCCTGGAGGATCGTGAAGAAGCCGAGCACCACGAGCGCCTCGGGGAATGTGTAGCCCGCGATGCGCGGCCGCTCCTCGAACACCAGCCAGAGCGGAAGGAGCGCGGTGCCCGTCCAGAACACCGAGAAGAGCGCGTCGGCGAAGAGCTCCGCGCGGTACTGCATCGCGAGCAACGCCGACAGACGCAGCTGCACGCGCACGATCGCGAGGCTGCGCGAGAAGGTGTCGAGCGCGGTGCTCACCGGCGGGCGCGATCTTGGTCTCGGGCGCGCGGATCGATCAAGCTCGTCGCCATGCGCCTCTGGTCGATCCTCGTGTCGGTGCTCGTCATCCTGGGCGGCGTCACGTCCGCCTCTGCACAGTCCACGGGGGAGCTCTCCGAGCGCGCGCGCTCGCGCTTCACGCTGGAGGCGGGCTTCTACACGGGCGGCAACGACACCTTCCTCGGCTCCGAGCGCCACACGGCGATCATCCCGAGCCTCTCGGTGAACGCAGACGTCGTGGCGATCACGCCCGACGTGAGCCTCTCGATCGATCTCGCGTTCCGCTCCGTCGCGTCGATCTGGAAGCTCGGCTCGAACGAGCGCACCGACTTCCGCGCAGGCAACGTCTACCTCGGCGCCCGCGTGGCCCTGACACCGCTCCGCGGCCTGCGCGTGCGCGGAGGCCTCGGCGCCGTCGTGCCCCTCCTCAACGCCTACCACGACGACGACTTCGGGCTCGTCTCGCTGCCGTTCACGACCGTGCCGATCGGTGGCTGGGATCCGTGGCTCGTGGCGCGTGGCTACGTGCCGATCGTGCTGCGCGTGGACGGCGAGTACCGCGAGGACTGGTACTTCTTCGGAGGCGAAGCCGCGCTCGGGATCGGCGTGCCGGTGCTCGATGGCTACGACGGGCTCGCGGTGGGCGCGCAGCTCGGCGTGTTCGGTGGCGTACGGCCCATCCCCGAGCTCGCCGCGGGGCTGCGCCTCCAGACCGCGATGTACGACCAGAGCCGGGCGGGTGGCTCCGATCCCTCGGCGATCGGCTTCTTCTCGATGGTCCCCTTCGTGCGTGGGGAATCCACGATGTGTTCGCCGAGCTGCGCTTCTTCATCAGCCTCGCGGACAACTCCGTGTACGACGCCATCGGAGAGAAGGCGTGGGGCCTCTACCTCCTCTTCGGCAGCGACTTCGACGTTCGATGAGCGCTCACCACCGAGCGCTCATCGCGCGCGGATCGTGAGCGGTCGGGCCTCGGTGCCCGAGAACACGATCCTCGCGCGGGCCGCGCGGTAGTCGCCGATCGTGTCGTCCGAGATCAACCGGGCGGGCCCGGTCACCTCCACGTCGTCTCCGTCTCGCACGACCAGCGAGGGCGCGACCTCCACGCGATCGTCGTCGATCACCGCCTCTCCATCGCTCGCGTACACGACGAAGCGACCTGCGGTGCCGCGCGCCACGGCGTGATCGACGCCCTCGACGGCGGCGATCTCGAGGTGCACGCGGCCTCGCACCGACACGATCGCGCCCGCATCGGCGGCGAGCGCTTGTCGGGCCTCGTTCATCGAGGCCTCGGGCGTGGGGGCGAGGCGCTCACGCTTGCGCCACGCGCGCTCGCGTCGTCGCCTGACGAAGCGCGACACCGCGCCCGCCGAGCCCGCGGTCACCGGCACGGCCGCGACGAGCGCGAGCGCGAGCAGCGGATGGACGACGCCTGCCACCGCGATGCCCATGCCGAGCGTCGCGCCCGCGAGCACCGAGCCCGCCGCACCGAGCGCACGACGCACGGGCCGAGGCGGCGGCGCAGGGTCGTTCGCGACGAGCAGACGTTCGCCGCAGCCCTCGCAGCGAGCCACGCCGCGCACGTCGTGGCCACAGAGGGGGCAGCGCTCGGGTCGTGATCGAAGCATCGCGGTCGTTGTCCCTTCTCTCGGGGTCGTCCCTTCTCTCGGGATCGTAGAGCATCGATCCCTCGAGTCGCTGCTCGGGTCCGTGTCGTGCGCGCTCAGAGCGCGCGGGCGCGGAGCGGCTCGCCCACGGTGGCGTCGAAGACGAGCTCGTCTCCCATCATCCGCGCGGGGCCGCGGATCTCGACGAGGTAGCTCGTGGTCCACGCGCCGCGCTCTTCGAGCGATCCGGCGATGGGCACGGGCTCGCGGCAGTGCGGGCAGAGCAAGCGTCCGCCGAGGTCGTGAGCGCAGAAAGGGCAGCGTTCGGGGCGTGTGCGCAGCATGGTGTGCATCCTCTCGAGGCGTGGGATCAGAGACCCAGCGCGGCGGCCGTCTCGGTGCGCTCGGC
Source organism: Sandaracinaceae bacterium (assembly GCA_019694315.1). Lineage (GTDB taxonomy): Bacteria > Myxococcota_A > Polyangia > Polyangiales > Sandaracinaceae > JAFLCL01. The sequence continues at coordinate 16,866 of JAIBCE010000038.1, read as the reverse complement.
GCGGTTGTGCTCGATCTGGTGGTGGATCGCGTAGCCGAAGGCGAGACCCGCGAGGCCCACGCCAATGCCGCCCGCAGCGGCGATGGAGGTCTCGGTCGCGAGCGTCGCGAGCGCGGACATCTCGGCCGACTCCACCGCGAGCCCTGCGTGCGCGAGGTGCGTCGCCTCGGCGGCGAGGTGCGCACCTTCGGCCGCCTCGAGGCCCATCTCGGTGGTCTCCGCCGCGAGCATCGTGCCGTCGACTGCGACCTCGTGACCGTGCGCGCGTGTGTCCGCCGCGTGCGGTCCGCGGAACAGCGCTTCACCCGCGATCGAGCCTTCGGCCGCGTGCTCGAGGCCCATCGCGCGCTGCACCGCTCGCATCGAGCCGGGGAGCTCCTCGGGCATCCACGACTGGCCCATCACCGTGTCGCGCAGCGCGTGGAGCTCGTGGAGCGAGGTGCGCACCCAGCTCTCGACTCGCTCACGATCCATCTCGTTGCCAGGCATGCGCAGCGCGCTCCGGAGCTCCGCGAGGGGCGAGCCTGCCGGCGCGTTGCGGAGCGCCTCGACCGCGCGATCGATGGGCATCGACTCGAGCGCGCGGGTCATCGCGTCGATGCGATCGACCGCGGTCTGGCGCACGGCCTCGCGGATCTGCGACTGCACCGCGCCAGCCAGGTGCGCGTCGATCGACTCGGCGTCGCGGTAGCTCTGGAGTGGGCCGAGGAACCCTCCGTAGCCTGGGCGCGTGCCGAGGTCGGCGCGGATGCCTTCCGCGAGCTGGTCGCGCGAGACCGAGAGCAACCAGCGCGCGTCGGCCGGGTGCTGCCGCATGAAGGTGTCGAGGCCCCCGAGGCCGCCTCGCACGAAGGCCTCCGTCGCGCGATGGATCTGCGGATCGACGAAGGTGCGCGCGGCTGGCGGCGTGGCCAACGCGGCCTGGGTGCCGTGAGCGGTCGCCCCATGCGTGGTGCGCGAGGTGCTCGGCGCGCTCGCGGGCCCGTGGTCGACCACATCGCGCGACATGTCGAGGGGCGCGGCGTCGGGTGAGGACGGCGGGGGCAGTTGCTGCGTGGAATCGAGCGAGTGCGATCGAGCGATGGTGCCGACGTTCATGGGTGTCTCCTGCGGCTTCGTGCCGCGTGAGCCCCCTTTGTCGGTGGGTCGCCCGCTCGGTTGCGTGGAATCAGCGCTTGGCGCGTGCCTTCTTCGGGGCGCTCGCGGGCTTGGGTGCCACGTCGCTCTTCTTCTGCGCGCGCTCGGCGGGGCGGGCGTCGAGCTTCTGCTCGAGCTCCACGATGCGGTCGCGCAGCTTGGCGGCGCGCTCGAATTCGAGGGCCTCGGCGAGCGTGATCATCTCGCTGCGGAGCTCCTCGATGTGGTCGGCCAGCCCCTCGGCCGAGAGCTTGCTCGCGTCGAGGCTCTTGCCCTCGAGCGCACCGTGCGCGCTCGGCGCGGGCATCCAGTCGCTCGTGCCGCTCGACAGATCGCCCATGTCGAGCACGGCGCGCTTCACCGTCTCCGGGGTGATGCCGTGCAGGGTGTTGTAGTCCGCCTGGATCTTGCGACGACGATCGGTCTCCTCGATCGCGCGCTTCATCGCGTCGGTGACCTTGTCCGCGTACATGATCACCTGCCCGTTCACGTTGCGGGCGGCGCGGCCGATCGTCTGGATGAGCGAGCGCGGGCTGCGGAGGAACCCTTCCTTGTCGGCGTCGAGGATGCCCACGAGCGAGACCTCCGGCAGATCGAGGCCCTCGCGCAGGAGGTTGATGCCGACGAGCACGTCGAAGAGGCCCTTGCGGAGATCGCGCAGGATCTCGATGCGCTCGAGCGTGTCCACGTCGGAGTGGAGGTAGCGGACCTTCACGCCGAGCTCCGAATAATATTCGGTGAGGTCCTCGGCCATGCGCTTGGTCAGCGTGGTCACGAGCACGCGCTCGTTCTTCTTCACGCGCTCGCGGATCTCGCCGAGGAGGTCGTCCACCTGCGAGCCCACGGGGCGCACGTGGATCACCGGATCCATGAGGCCCGTGGGGCGGATCACCTGCTCCACGAACTCGCCCTGCGTCTCGTCGAGCTCCCACTCGCCCGGCGTGGCCGACACGAAGATCGTCTGGCCGGCGCGCTCCCAGAACTCCTCGAACTTCAGCGGGCGGTTGTCCATCGCGGAGGGCAGGCGGAAGCCGTGCTCGACGAGGACCTCCTTGCGGTTGCGATCGCCGCGGAACATCGCCGCGATCTGCGGCACCGTCTGGTGCGACTCGTCGAGGATCAGGAGGAAATTCCGCGGGAAGTAGTCGACGAGCACGGGCGGCGGCTCGCCCGCCTTTCGGCCCGAGAAGTGACGCGAGTAGTTCTCGATGCCGTGGCAGAAGCCCGTCTGCTCGAGCATCTCGACGTCGTAGAGCGTGCGCTGCTCGAGGCGCTGCTTCTCGACGAGCTTCATCTCGTCCGAGAGCTGGCTCAGGCGCTCCTGGAGCTCGACCTTGATCGTCTCGACCGCGCGACGTCGCTCCTCCTCGGGCGTCACGTAGTGCGAGGCGGGGAAGATCGCGTACTTCGGCAGCTCGCGGAGCACCTTGCCGCGCACGGGATCGATCTCGGCGATGCGCTCGATCTCGTCGCCCCACATCTCGATGCGGATCGCCTTCTGGTCCTCGCTCGCGGGAAAGACCTCCACCACGTCGCCGCGCACGCGGAAGGTGCCGCGCGAGAAGTCGTAGTCGTTCCTCTCGTACTGCACGTCGACCAGCTTCCGGAGGAGCACGTCGCGCGAGATCGTCATGCCCTTCTCGACCACGACGAGCATCTCCACGTACGCGTCGCGCGAGCCGATGCCGTAGATGCAGCTCACCGACGCCACGATGATCACGTCCTCGCGCGAGAGCAGCGCCGCGGTGGCCGCGTGGCGCATGCGATCGATCTTGTCGTTGATGATCGCGTCTTTCTCGATGTAGGTGTCGCTCGTGGGGACGTAGGCCTCGGGCTGGTAGTAGTCGTAGTAGGAGACGAAGTACTCGACGGCGTTGTTGGGGAAGAGCTCCTTCATCTCGCCGTAGAGCTGGGCGGCGAGCGTCTTGTTCGGCGCGATGAGGAGCGCTGGGCGCTGCGTCCTGGCGATGACGTTGGCGATGGAGAAGGTCTTGCCCGAGCCCGTGATGCCGAGGAGCACCTGCCGGCTCTCGCCGCCCTCGACGCCCTTCACGAGGGCCTCGATCGCCTTGGGCTGATCGCCCTTGGGCGTCATCGTGGAGACCAGCTCGAAGCGCTCGTGGGCCATGCGACGTCCTCGTTCGTGCGTCGCGCCGCGACGCGGGGAGCGACGAGGATGAACGCTGGGGCCGAGCCGCGGTAGGGCGGTGGCCCGACTGAGCTGTCAGGTGAGTGACAGGTTTGCGCTCGAGGTCGGGGCGCCCCCTGGGTTGACCCTCGACTCCGCGTCGGCGAGGGTCGTGCGATGCGCTTCGCCGGCTTGGTGCTCGGGCTCTTCCTCCTGGGCTGTCAGGGCAACCCGCGCGTGACGATCCGCGTGCAGTCGGGCCTGCGCGCGGGCTCGGACCTGAGGCGCGTGGACGTGACGGTCTTCGAGGGCGCGCTCGGCTGCCCGCCGAGCGGCGCCTCGAGCGGCGGAGGGAGCCTGGCCCTCGACGGTGGCGATCAGACGCGTCTCGAGGCCGGCACGCTGACGGTGGCCGAGCTCGCGCTGCCGCAGGGCGTCTACACGATCCACGCGCAGGGCCTCGTGGCCGACCGTGTGGTGCGTCGCTGTCTCACCGTGACGCTCGTGCACGATCGGGTGGCGCGCGTGCCGCTGAGCGTGAGCTGCCTCGACGTGAGCTGCCCCGCGCCGAGCGGGACGGCGGCGTTCTCGGAGTGCCTGAACGGACACTGCGTCGATCCGCGATGCGATCTCGATGATCCCAACACGACGATGTACTGCTGCGATCGCGCCGACCCGCTCGCGCAGTGCGACGTCGACCGCACGATCTGCGCCGCGAGCGCGGACTGCCGCGGCGAGCTCGCGTGCCTGGGCCCCTCCCGGTGCGTGAGCGGCGTGTGCATCGAGGGCGAAGACTCCTGCCCCGCCGGCCAGCACTGCGCCGCCGCGAGCGGCGGCTGCGTGGACGACGCGACGTTCGCGCTCGACGCGGGCGACATGGATGCAGGCGCGCTCGACGCGGCGGTGCCTCCCGGTGTCGACGCCGACCTCGACGCGCCGGCGTCGCCCGATGCGTCGGTGCGAGACGATGCGTTCGTGCCGTTCGATGTGGGCGAGTCGCCCGATGCGTTCGTGTCGCCTCTCGACGCGTGGGCACCCGATGCGCTCACGTCGCTGCCCGACGCGTGGGCCCCGGATGCGTGGGCCGTCGACGCGTGGGCCGCTGACGCGTTCGTCGGGCCGGACGCGGCCGTGACGATGGGCGGTCCGGAGGGCTCGTGCATCGATGGCCTCGATGGCGACTCGGATCATCAGGTCGACTGCGAGGACGCCGACTGCGCAGCGCTCGCGGTCTGCCGGGGCCTCGACTGCCTGGTGTCGAGGCTCGTCCTCGACCCGATGATCGAGGGCGTGCCGTCGGGACCGATCCACTGGTGGCGCACGAGCACCAACCTCGCGACGCTGCCCTCGTCCACGCCGACGGTCTGCGGCTGGCGAGACGCGATCGCGGGCCTCGTGATGCGCCCGGCGTCCACCGATCGGGCGCCCACCGTGGTGCTCGACGCCGTGCACTTCGCGCCGGGCCAGCTCGTCACCGCGCTCGATGCGATGGCCCTCCCGTCGTCGCACGCGCGCACGATCGTCGCGATGGTGCGCGAGACCTCGCCCGGCCTCCTGCACGTGCTCTCGACGGGCGACACCACGAGGACCGCGGCGGTGAGCCTGATCCACGCGCCGGGGGGCTATGCGGTCGAGGTCGCCGGGAGTCGCGCGACCGCGTCGGGCCCGCTGATCGGCGGCCTGCGCCAAGACGAGATCCTCCGCCTCAGCACGGGCCCCAATTACGCGACGAGCGATCTCACCGTGGGGATCGGCGGCATGCCTCGGACCTTCACCGATCCGATGGAAGTGCCGCCGTTCTTCGCGCCAGATCGCGAGACCATCGGAGGCAGGCTGGACACTGGCACCTTCGAGGTCTCCGAGATCCTCGTCTACGACCGCGTGCTCAGCGGCTCGGAGCTCGCCCAGCTCGAGAGCTACCTCGGCGCGCGCTATCCCTGAGGGCCCTGACGCGCGAGCGCACGCTCACGGTTGACCCCACCCCGCGCGTCGGCGACCGTGATCGCCATGCGCATCGTCGGCTTCTTGCTCGGGCTGGCCGTCCTGCTCGCCGGGTGCCAGGGCAACCCTCGCCTCACGATCCGCGTGCAGTCGGGCCTGCGGGCGGGCTCGGATCTGCGGCATGTCGACGTCGCCGTCTTCGAGGGCGCGCTCGGCTGCCCACCGAGCGGCGCGTCGATCGGCGGCGGCAGCGTCGAGGTGCTGACCAGCCTGCAGCAGCGCCTCGAGGCGGGCACGCTGAACGTGGCGGAGCTCGCCCTGCCGCAGGGCGTCTACACGATCCACGCGCAGGGCATGGTCGCCGATCGCCTGGTGCGTCGCTGTCTCACCGTGACGCTCGTGCACGACCGCGTCGCGCGCGTGCCGCTGAGCGTGAGCTGCCTCGACGTGGTCTGCCCCGCGCCGAGCGGGAGCGCCGCCTTCACCGAGTGTCTCAATGGTCACTGCGTCGATCCGCGCTGCGACCTCGATGATCCCAACACGACGATGTACTGCTGCGATCGCTCCGATCCCGCGGCGCAGTGCGACGACGACCCGACGATCTGTCGCGCGGGCGCCGACTGCGTGGGCGGGCCTGCCTGCCTGGGCCCCGCGAGCTGCGTCACCGGCGTCTGCATCGAGGGTGACGACACCTGCCCCTCGGGCCAGCACTGCTCGGCCGTGATGGGAGCGTGCGTCGAGGATGGCCCCGCCCTCGACGCTGGGTCGATCGACGCGGGATCGTCGATCGACGCGCCCCCACCCGACGCGTTCGCGTTCGACGCGTACGTGCCGCCGGGCGTAGACGCCGATCTCGATGCGCACCGAGTGGTGTGTGGGGACGGAAGGAGAGAGCCGGTCGAGGAGTGCGACGACGGCAACACGATGTCCGGCGATGGCTGCGACGCACTCTGCCGTAGCGAGGTGCCCGACGCGTATGTGGCGCCGATGCCCGACGCGTGGGCCCCCGACGCCGCGGAGCCCTCGCCCGATGCGTTCGTGATCGCCTCGGGCGAGGACTGCGCGTACCTCGGCGACGAAGACTCGAACGGCCTCTCCGACTGTGCCGATCCTGCGTGTGCGTCCCTCGACCTCTGCGTTCTGCCGGGCTGCGCGCCGCTGCCCTCGGTGACGCCTCCCCTCGAGCCCATCCCGACGCCGAGCCACTGGTTTCGCGGCGATCACGTCATTCGCAGCGCCGCGCTCGGGGTCTGCGCGTGGATCGACATGGTGGGCCGAGCTCACTTCTTCTCGATGGGCGCGCCTCCCACGCACGTGATCGGCCTCGGCGGCGCGGTGTCGATCGACGCCGACGCGAGCCTCCGCGCGGCGTCGGACCTCGGCGTCACGTGGCGCGGGAATTACACGATCTTCCTCGTGACGCAGCGCGCCGGCACGGTGGGCGTCTCGACCGATCTCCTCCACATCTGGGCCCCCGTCTCCTCGACGGACTTCTTCTCGAACCGCCAGAGCTCCCCGCTGCCGGCGCACTACACGATCGGCGTGCGCACGGGTGTGTACGCCGTGGGGATGGAGGGAACGACCGCGCGCGTGATCGAGCGGATCGAGGCGCGCTCGCTCCGCCGCGGCGCCTCGATCAGCGCGAACGTGACCTACGACCGCAACGGCACCGTCATCCCGCTCACGCTCGCCTCGGGCTCGGACACCCCCGCCACCGATGCCTTCGCGGGTCTGCCACGCACCGACCTCGGCGGCGCGAGCGTCGGCGCGGTGTGGGTCGCCGAGATCCTCGTCTACGCAGGCACGCTCGGCGCCGCGGACACGAGCGACGTGCGGAACTACCTCAGCGCGCGCTATCCGTGAGGAGGCCAGCTCACGGTGGACACTCGCGGGGACAGCTCAGGTGGTAGCGGCTGCCGCAGCGGCGGAGGCAGCCTCGCTGCTCGCCGTCGTCGTGCATCGCGCGACACGACGCGTCGCACTCGTCGCTCTCGATGGCGCACTGGGCCCTGCAGCGAGCGCCCTCGCTCATCGAGCGATCGCACGCGAGCGCGCAGCGACGCGACGTGAAGACCGCGCGGTCGGTGCAGGACGTGTCTCCGTGACAGGCCTCGCGTGCGCGCTGCTCGCTCGAGCGACACTGCGTCACGCACGCCGAGGGTCGCTGGGAGGCCGCGCCCGTGTGGAGCGCGAGCACCGCCACCGCGCTCGCGAGCGCGAATGCCAGATCGTGTCGGATGCGCCCTCTCACCTCACGTAGGATGCGCGCATGCCCGAGACCTTGGAAGCCGACCTCGTCCTCCACTACGCCCCTCGAACCCGCTCGCTCGTCGCGCTCTGGCTGCTCGAGGAGCTGGGCGTGCCCTACCGGCTCGCCTCGTTCGATCTCGCCACCGGACACCACAAGAGCCCGGAGCACCTCGCGCTCAACCCCATGGGCAAGGTGCCTGTCGTGGTCGATCGCGGCGTGCCTGTGTCGGAGCTGGGCGCCATCGCGATCTACCTCGCCGATCGCTATCCCGCGGCGGGCCTCGCCCCCGCGCTCGATCACCCCGATCGCGCGGCGTACCTGCGCTGGGTCTTCTTCTCGTCGGCGATCATCGAGCCCGCGCTCGCCGAGAAATTCGGCAAGTGGGAGCCCCGCCCGCGACAGCACGCGTGGGGCAGCTTCGATCAGATGCTCGAGGTCGCCACGCGCGGCGTCTCGTCGGGCACCTACCTCCTCGGAGACCGCTTCTGCGCCGCGGACGTCACCGTCGCAGGCGGCCTGCGGTACGCGATGCTCTTCGGCGCGATCCCGAAGGAGGGCCCGATCGCCGACTACGTAGGGCGCGTGACCGCGCGCGAGGCCTTCGCGCGCGCGAGCGCGATCGAGGCGCGCGAAGGTGAGCGCTTCCCGATGAAGAAGCCCTGAGGCAGCTCGCCCCTGCTCGCACGCTCGCGGAGAGAACCAGCACCGACGCCGATCCTCTCGCGCGCGATCAGCGCGCGTGGGTCCGATCAGACCTCACTGCGTGGGCGGCGGAGCCCACGCGCGGCCCGCGGGCGCCAGCGTCGCGCGGCCCTGCTCGACCTGCACGTAGTGGTAATACCAGCCGAGCACGCGCTGCACGTAGCGCTGCGTCTCGGCGTAGGGCGGCACGCCGCGGTAGCGCACCACCGCGCCCTCGCCGGCGTTGTAGGCGGCGATCGTGAGGATGAGGTCGCCGCGGAAGTCGTTCGCGAGGATGCGCAGGTAGCGCGTGCCGCCGAGGATGTTCTGCCGCGGGTCGAAGGCGTCGCGCACGCCCATGCGCGCGGCCGTGCCGGGCATGAGCTGCATGAGGCCCTGCGCGCCCACGCGCGAGATCGCGCCCAGGTGGTAGTCGCTCTCGACGCGGATGACCGCGCGGATGAACGACTCCGGGAGGCGATAGAGCGCCGCCGCCTCGCGGATGTGAGGGTCGTAGCGCGTGTAGCGCTCCGTCGAGCCGTCGCGCGTGCCGCCCGTGGCGCGCGGCGCGTCGTCGGGGCGGGCCGGTCGCGTGCGCATGACCACGTGCACCCCACGCTCGCGGCGCGGCGGGATGTTCGTGAAGTGCACGACACCCTGGTCATCGGTGTACGTGAAGATGTCGGCGCGCGCCGAGGGCATCGCCACAGGCAGGCCGATCGCCAGCACGAACAGACAAGCAGCGAGCGTGCGGAGCGTGCGCGTCATGGAGCGAGTGATCGGCGGATAGCCCGAAGAGGATAGCGTCGTCAAAAACCCGGCGCACTCCGGAGCCTCGATCCGCAGGCGCGACACGCCCCGAACCCTCCGCGTGCAGGCGCCCATTCCCTCTCCGAGCGATCCGGCGCGGCCGTGGCACCATGCGGGGATGAGATCCGCCACGCTGAGGCTGGGTTGGGGGCTGGGTTGGGGGCTGGGTTGGGGGCTGGGTTGGGGACGGCTCGTGCTCTCGGCATGCATCCTCTCGGCATGCAACGGGGCACCGCCGCCGCCGACCTCGACCCGCCGCGACGCGGGGCCCCCTGCCGAGTGTCGCGGGGTGATGCCGGGTCAGGTGGCGTGCGAGGGCACGAGCGCGATCGTCTGCGACGCGGGCGGGCAGATCGCCTCACGCACCGAGTGCGCCGACAGCGGACAGACGTGCGTGGCAGGCCTGGGCTGCGTGGTGTGTGCGCCGGGCACGATCGCGTGCGATGGCGAGACGGTGCTGCGCTGCAACGCCGATGGCTCCGGCCAGAACCGTGGCGAGACGTGCGACGCGGCCGGCGGTGAGCGCTGTAGCCCCGGCGGCTGCGCGCGCCTCTGCGAGCAGGCAGAGGCCGAGCGCAGCTATCTCGGATGCGAGTACGTCGCGGTGCCCACGACGAACACGGAGCTCGACTCGCGCTTCACCTTCGCGATCGTGATCGCGAACCCGCAGCTCGTGCCGGCGATCGTGTCGGTCACGCGATCCGATGGCTTCGCGCAGACGGTCACGGTCGCGCCCTCTGCGCTGGAGATCGTCGAGCTGCCGTGGATCGACCTCCTGCGACGGCCGGTGTCCACCATGGGCACCACGGCGAGCTACCAGAGCGTGCGCGCGGCGGGCGGCAGCTACCGCATCCGCTCGGACGTGCCGGTGACGGTGCACCAGTTCAACCCGCTCGAGTACCTCGTGATGGAGGACTGCGCGGACGCGTTCGATCCGTCGCCCGGCGACTCGCAGTGTCACTCGTACACGAACGACGCCTCGCTGCTCCTGCCCGTGCACGCGCTCACCGGGAGCTATCTCGTGATGAGCCGCGCCGCGCACCTCGTGCAGACCCCCTCGGGGCAGGGCGGCTCGCCTGGCTTCGTGGCGATCGCGAACACCGAGGACACGCCCGCGACCGTCACGGTGCGCACGCGCGCGCACGTGATGGGCAGCGCCGATGGCGACCTCTCCGCGCGAGCTCCCGGCGACACGTTCGAGCTCACGATCGCGCCCGGCGAGGTCGTGCAGCTCCTCAGCGACGTGCCCTCGTCGTGCGCGGCGGGCTTCGAGACCGACCCCGCGACGTCGATGATCTCGTACTGCCCCGTGCCCGACGAGTACGACCTCACGGGCACGGAGGTGATCTCGAACAGTCAGCTCGCCGTGTTCAGCGGACACAACTGTGTGTTCGTGCCGTACGACCGCTGGGCCTGTGATCACCTCGAAGAGCAGCTCTTCCCTGCGGAGGTGCTCGGGACGTCGGTCGTGTCCCCGCTCGCCTACCAGCAGCGCTCCGAGCCCAACCTCGTGCGCGTCGTGTCGTCGACCGACGACAACACGATCACGTTCAGCCCCGTGCCGACGGAAGGCCCCGAGACGATCGTGCTCGACCGCGGCGAGCACGTGGAGGTCACGGTCGCGCGCGCGACGCGCGTGACGGGCACGGGCCCGATCCTCGCGGCACGCTTCCTCGTGGGTCAGGACTACGCCGGCCTCGGGACCTCCGGCTCGGCCGCGCCGGGCGACCCGTCGATGGGCCTGCTCGTGCCCGATGCGCAGTGGCGCAACCAGTATGTGTTCCTCGCGCCCGACACCTACACGGACGCCTACGTGGACGTGATCGCCGCGACGGGCGCACGGGTCGAGCTCGACGGACAGGTGGTCGGCACGCTGCGCGACGCGATGGGCACGGGCGTCACGACGGCCACGATCCACATCCGCCCCGGCGTGCATCGGCTCTCGGCCTCGCTGCCCGTCGGGGCCCACGTCTACGGCTACGCGAGCTACACGAGCTACCTCGCGCCCGGCGGCCTCGATCTGCGCGAGATCGCCGACCCGCTCTGATCACGCCGCACGCGCGATCCCCGCACGTCGTCGATCAGAGCCCGAGGGCGCGCTCGAGCTGCGGTGCGGGCATCGCGCCGCTCACGCGCTGGGTCTCGCGGCCGTGATCGAAGCGCACGAAGGTGGGGATGCTCTGGATGTCGTGACGCGCGCCCAGCGCGGGCAGCGCCTGCGTGTCGACCTTCACCACGAGCACCTCACCGCGTCGTCGCTTCGCGAGCTTCTCGAGCTCGGGCGCCACGACGCGGCAGGGACCACACCACGGCGCCCAGAAGTCCACGAGCACGGGGACAGGGCTCTGGCGCACGATCTCCGCGAATTCCTCGGTGGTTCCGACGCTCACCGGGGCCTCGGCGGCGAGGGCCGTCTTGCATCGACCGCAGCGCGGACGATCGCCCAAGCGCTCCGCAGGGACCCGATTGCCAGCACCACAGCTCGTGCACGTGAGGATCATGAGAGCCTCCGGTAAGGCCGCGATCGAAAGGATCAACCGCTGCCACGTGCGCGCCCCCACCCAATGGGCGGGACGCCTCGAGGAGCTTCGCTTCCCGGCCAGCGCGCCTCAAGGGGAGCTTCACTCCCCCGCCGGCCGGCTCCCCCATCAGATCAGAGCGTCGTCTTGGATTGTTTCTCGCTCTCTCAGTATTTCCCGCGCCTCCGGCGCTCGAGGCGGGGGCCCGACCCCCGCGCCCCCATCGCTCGTCGTCGCTTCGCTCCTCCAGCGCTCGCGCCTCAAGGGGGAGCTTCGCTCCCCCGCCGGCCGGCTCCCCCATCAGACCGTCGTGTTGGATTGTTTCTCGGTCTCTCAGAACGGGATGTCGTCGTCGACGAAGTCGTCGGTGGGGAAGTCGTCGCCACCGCCGCCGCCGCCACCGCCACCGCCGCCACCACCGCTACCGCTACCGCCGCCGCGGGGAGCGCTGCCGCCACCGCCGCCGCGGGGGCCACCACCACCGCCACCGCCGCCGTAGCCACCGCCACCACCACCGCTGCCACCACCACCGCCGCCTTCACCGCGGCCACCGAGCAGGATGATGTCGTTGGCGTTGATGTCGGTCGCGTACTTCTTCACGCCGTCCTTGTCCTCGTAGGACCGCGTCTGGATGCGACCTTCCACGTAGATCGTCTTTCCCTTGTGGAGGAACTTGTGGAGGGCCTCCGCGCGCTTCCCCCACAGGACGACGTTGTGCCACTCGGTGCGCTCCTGACGCTCACCCGCCTTGTTCTGGAAGGTCTCCGTCGTCGCGAGGCGCATCTTGAGGACGGACTGGCCGCCCTGCGTGAATTTGAGCTCGGGGTCCGCCCCGAGGTTTCCGATCAGCATCACCTTGTTCAGTCCGGCCATGGCATTCCTTCCTTCATCCTCGCGGTGGGAGCTCGCACCCGCTCGACCACCTTTCTCTCAGCGTTGGTGCGAGCCCTGATCTCGGCAGAGCCTGCACACCGTTGCGTCCGTCAGGCCGCGCGCTTCTTCTTCTTGCCGGTCTCGCCACCCGAGCCGTCCGGGCCCCTGTCGCCCTTGTCGCCCTTGTCGCCCTTGTCGCCCTTTGCGCGCTTGCCCTCGTCCTTGTCGCTCTTGGCCGTGCCCATGCGCTCATCCAGGTAGAAGAGCACGGCCAGCTCTCGGACGATCGCGGTGCGTCGCGACTGACGCGTCTCGGGGCCGATCTCTCCGCTCTCGAGCTGGGTCTCGAGCAGCGCTGCCTCGTCGAGGAGCTGCTTGCGACGTGCCGCACGGTGGGCCTGGCCTCGATCGTGGGTCGGTCGTCGGCCCACGAGGAGCCCGCCCAGCAGCACGAAGACGAGCGCGATGCCGAGGGCATAGAGGCGCACGGGGCTCGGGCCGGGGATGCCTCGGAGGTGGATGCGCACGCGCGAGAACGCGGCCTCGTCGGGGGAGCGCTGGATCTCGGTGCCCCAGAGCGGCTGGCCCTGATCCTCGAACGAGATCGCGTCCGGCATCTCGTCGACCTCGAGGTGCATGCCCGGAGGTGCCGTCGAGATCACGCGGTACTGAAAGGTACGGAACGGGTTCGGGAGCTCGATCTCCATCTCCTGACCGGACACGGGGAGATCGAAGGCCCACGCGAGCGTGATCTGACCGGTGGGGAGCGAGCCCTCGATGCGGAGGCCCTCGCCCGCGAGCTCCACCACGCGCTGGTCCGTCATGACCGGCTGCGTCTGGAAGGCCGTGTAGCCCTCGGGCAGATCGATGCGCGTGCCGCCCTCGGGGAAGAGGTACGTCGCGGCCGCGAGGTTCGAGAGGCGCGCCTGCTGGATCACGTGCACCCGCTCGTCGCGCAGCTCGACCATCGTCTGACCGAGCACGAGGAGCAGGCTTCGATCCGAGCGCACCGTCGGTCGCGCCTCGACGCGCACCTGGTAGCCCGCCTCGGTCGGCAGCTGGAACGGCGTGCAGCTGTAGGTCGCGCCCTCGTGCGGGACGTTGACCCGGTAGGCCTGGCCCGTGCCCGTGGGGAGGTTCGTGTAGGTGAAGACGCCCTCGGCGTCGGTGCGACCCGGCGTGCGCTCGCGGTCGCCGCCCTGTCGCATCACGCCGAGCTGCACGTCGTGGTCCGCGAGCGGAGCGCCGTGCTCGTCCACCACGAGGACGCGGATCTGCCCGGGCGGGAGCGTGGGCATCGGCATCGCCGTCGCGACACGAGGCTCGCGGAACGCGCGCTCGATGCTCGCGTCCATCTCGCCGCCGCCGTGGCCGTGGCCTTCGTCCTCGCTGCCCTCGGGCGCGCCGTCCACCGACGGATGTCCCGGAGGAAGCTCTCCCGCTGGCGCCTCGGGTGCCTCGGGCGCGTCGCCCTCGATCGGCGGATGTCCCGGAGGAAGCTCTCCCGCTGGCGCCTCGGGCGGCGGCGCACCTTCGACCGGCGGATGCCCCGGAGGCAGCTCGCCCTGCCCCCCTTCTTGGGCCCCGAGCGGAGCGGCGGCGAGCGCGCCGGCGAGGACGAGGGTCCCGAGGACGACACGATGCGAGCGGGTCACTGCGCGTCTCCTTCGTCGCCCTTCGCCGAGCCTTCGTCGCCCTTCGCCGAGCCTTCGTCGCCCTTCGCCGAGCCTTCGTCGCCCTTCGCCGAGCCTTCGTCGCCCTTCGCCGAGCCTTCGTCGCCCTTCGCCGAGCCTTCGCCGCCCTTCGCCGAGCCTTCGTCGCCCTTCGCCGAGCCTTCGTCGCCCTTCGCCGAGCCTTCGTCGCCCTTCGCGGAGCCTTCGCCGTCCTTCGCGCTCGGCTTCTTCTTCGGGGTCTCGGCGCGGGCGAGGCGCTCGAGGCGATCGGCCTCCTCACGCAGTGCGCGGGCCCTCTCGCGCAGCGACGCCTCGTCATCGGTGGCGGTGGGCACCGGGACCTTGGCGGGGGCCTCGTGGGCGACGCGGGCCAGGAGCGCCTCCGCGCGGGTCTGGTAGGGCGCCAGATCCTGCTCGAGCAGGCCGATCACTTCCTTGGCGCGTCGCCGATACGCGCCGTCGAGACGCTGGTAGTCCTCGGGCGAGATCTTGCCGACGGCGTGCTCGTACTCGAGATCCTTGATCGCGCGCAGGAGCGACTTCTTCTCGTCGATGAGCGCGGCGCGGTCGGGCAGCTCTGCGCTGTCGAGGCTCTCGGTCGCGCCGTTGGCGGCGGCGAGCGCGTAGCGCAGGCTGCTCCACAGCGCGACGAGCGCGAGCAGCAGGGCGACCGACGCGAGGACGATGAAGAAGATCGGGAGCGTCACGGCCGCCATCGTCTATCACGACGGCTCCCGGTTCACATCCGGAGACGGGGAAGGCCCCGATCAGGGCGCATCCTCGTACGCGCCCGAGTCGCACGGCGCGCTGCGAGGGGTGCCTCGCTGATCCCAGCCCTCGCAGACGACCGCGTGACCGAGGGCCGCGCTGCCCACGGAGAGCGCCATCGTGTGGGTGGGCCCGCCGTGGTCGGCGAGCGGGCCGAGACGCGGGTCCGCGAAGAGCACGCCCGCCGCGCACGGCGTGTCGGCGTTTCCGTTGTTCTTGGTGGCGGGCCACTGCACGTTGCCGCCGCCGTCCTCGAAGGTCTCGTGGCAGGCGAGCGCGCTGAACGCGTTGTCGGTGCGGTTGTTCGCGAAGATCGTGTCGGTGAGGCGCACGTGCCCGCTCGAGCCCTGGAAGATCACGGGGCCGTAGTCGGCGGCGTTGTCCGCGAAGGTCGTGTGCGAGACCTCCACCTGACCATTGCCCGCCCAGAGCGCGCCCGCGTTGCCCGGCGTGGTGTTGCCCTGGAAGGTGCAGTCGCGCACCTCGGCGTTCGTGCCGCCTCCGAGGAAGAGACCGCCCCCGTGGGCCGTGGTGCGATTGCCCGAGAACGTCGAGCGGCTGAGCACGAGCGGCACGCCCTCGTGATAGACGGTGCCGGTACCGCCCACGCTGCCGTCCATGTCGTTGTCGCGGAAGGTGCAGCGATCGAAGACGGCGCGCGTGCCCTCGAGGTTGTACGAGAAGAACGCGCTGCCGTGGACCCTCGCGTGGTTGGCCTCGAAGACGCTGCCGCAGATCTCGAAGTCGACCGGCGCATCGAGCCACATGCGATCGATGTAGAGGCCGCCGCCGTTGCCGTACTGGCCCTCGCCCTCGCTCGTGGCCGCGTTCGCGAAGAACACGCTGTCGATCACGCGGAGGTTCGTGCTGCGGCTCAGCACGGCGCCGCCGGTCGAGCCGCTGTTGTGGCTGAAGGTCACGCCCGAGAGCACGGCCTCGGTGAGACCGCCCGCATAGATCGCGCCGCCGCCCACGTCGTGGTCCTGGCTCGCGCTCACGTTGTGCTCGAAGGTCGCGTCGATCACGCGCAGCGTGCCGAACCACGGGCTGAGCAGGCCCGCGCCGCTCTCGTTCTCGGCGCCCGCGGGCACGAAGCCGTCGCGGATCGTGATGCGCTGGAGCACGAAGTCCACGGAGTGATCGAGTTCGATCACGCGCACCGCGCCGCCGCCCGAGAGCGTGATCTCGCCTCCTCCGTCGAGGAGCATCGCGGGGCCCTCCACGAAGACCGAGCGGCTCAGCGTGATCGTGTGCGCCCCGCCACAGTCGAAGCGAACGGTGCCGCCGCCCGCCGCGTCGACCTCCGCGACCGCGGCATGGAGCGCGTCCTCGGTGCAGCTCGCGGCCGTGCCGTCGCCCACCGTCGCGAGGTGGCCCGAGGGGGCCGCGGGCTCGAGCCTGCCCTCGCAGCCGCTCGTGGGATCGCCCCCCATCCACGCGCCCGCGTCGCTCCGGGCCGCGTCGAGCGACGCGTTCGCGGCGTCGTCGCGCGACGTGGTCCCTCCATCGTCGTTCGACGATGATGCGTCGCAGCCGACGAGCGTGAGCGCCGTGAGCGTACCGAGCGTGAGCGCGTGACGGGCATGCATGAGAGAGATGCTACGCGCTCGCCGTGAGCGAGATGCGACGCGCAGCGCGCCTTGCCTGGTGCGCGGCGCGGCCGCGTGCCACGAAGCGAGGATGCGGCGCATCGTTCACGTCGTGCTCGCGTGGGGCCTCACGGGCCTCGCGTCCTGTGGCCCGGGCGCGACGAGCGAGCCTCGCGACGCGCGCCAACGAGCGGCGGGTGACGAGACCGCTCGCGCGGTGGTCCGACCGGAAGAGGCGCGCCCACCGGCCTCCGCGCGCAATCTCACGGCGGACGCGACGTTCGCGGATCTCGTCGCGGCGGCGCGTCGACAAGACGATCTGCGAGACCAGGACTCGAGCGCGGGCTGCCTGCTCCGCGCGCATCCGTGGCGTCTCGAGGCCGATCTCGCCGCAGCGGTGAGGCCGCTGCCGGAGCCGCCGCCTTCGATCACGGGGCGCCTCGATCGCGCGGCCGTGCTCACGCGCTATGGCGCGATCGGAGATCCGAGCGCACCG
>JAIBCE010000364.1 GCA_019694315.1 Sandaracinaceae bacterium | reverse complement strand
ACGGCCCGGGGCACTCACGCGAGAAACCGGCGAGCCTGATGCCCGTCATCGCCCGCATCGACGCAGACCCATCACGCAGCGTGCGCGATCTCGGCGGGAGATCCCTCAACCAGCTCGCCCGCTAACAACGGTGCAGGTGTTGTCGATGATCTGGAGACCGCGGCGCTCTGCATGGCGAAACGCATCCGCCGCCACGCCGGAGGCCGGGGGAGGCCACACGACCTCCGTGCCATCGATCGTGCACCGGAGTCGTCTGTCGCTCTCGAAGGCCCAGCAGACCGTCTCGTTGACTTGGTCTCGCTCCCACCCGATCGAGGCGTGCGCCAGATCCTCCTCGAGCATCATGATCTCCCGGCGCACCGTGGGCGGTCCCTCTGGCTCGAGCTCCAAGAGGCCCCTGAGGTGACACGCGTCGGTCTGAGACGGATCGCAGAGCTCGGCGACAGGCCGCCGGTTGGTCCACTGGAGCGCTCGCGCGCGGAACCCCAGTTCCTCGGCGGTCGCGCGATGGAGGCTTCGGTCACGCAGCTGGTAGATCGTGATCGTCCCCTGGTCGTCCAGCATCCACACGGGGAACGCGGCGTCGCCATCCACGTGTCGATGGATCAGGGAGACGATCGGGCGATCCCCGATCTCGAGCAGTCGGGTGACGGTGCCATCGGGCTCGATGAGGACGAGCCACCGGGTGGGTGCTTCGACCTGCACGGCGAAGAACCTCCCCGCTGGAGGATCGGAGTAGCGACGATCCGCAGCGATCTGCTCGAAGTCGCCAACGACTGGCGTGAGCTCGTGGCTGCACGCCCCGCAGTCGACGCACGCTCCGCCGCCATCATCGACCAGCGTGCCGCAGAGGAGGCCCTGCGCCCCGCACTCCACGGTCAGCAGTTGCTCGTGGCCCGCGCGGATCGACGGCACGTTCGGGATCGGATCGTGCGAACAGCCCTCACAGGCGCCGTATCCGTCCTCCCCGAGCCTCGCGACTCCGGGCGGGCCGACGGCGCAATGACACGGCAGCTCAGCCGGTCGGGGAGCCAGGTCGACCTCCTCGCCACAGTTGCACCGCTGCCGGCAATCCTCGAAGTCCCCGAAGTCTCCGACGGTGTTCTCCGAGAGCGTCCCGGCTCGCCCATCCGCGCACTACACATGATCGGCGAGACGCCGAGTCATGTGTAGCCTTCCTTTCGGCGGGTCTGATGCAGACCCGCCCCCGCCCGGCGAAGCCGGTTCGGGGCCCCCCACCCAACTCCGCTCCGCGAAACAGAATCGCCTCGACGCGGATGATCCACTGTCTCGGCGATTCTGTTTAGCACGCACCACCCACCGTGAGCTCCCCGCAGAGCCGAGGCAGCGTGGGCGCCTCGAGCAGCCCCGCAGCGCAGTACGTCCGCGCCCCCTCCGCCCGCTCCACCACCAGCCCACTCGGGCACGGATCCGACGAGCACGCGGACACACACGTCAGCCATCCCAAGCCCAGCAGCACTCTCGAGTTCATGTGATTCACTCCGGTTGCTGCGACGTGCTTCCGAATCCGCCCGTCCAGGGAATGCCAGCGCACCGTGCTGTCGGAAGAGGCGACCCACTCACGGACCAGCCTGCGAAGACGTCTGGCCTTCTCGTAGCACCTCCACGCGGGCTCCCACCGTGCTGGGATGGGACAGTACCGTGGTCATGTAGCGCCACACCTTCTCGGACGACACAAGCAGGACATCGTCGTTGTCGAAGAGTATCGAGGCCGCAATGCCGTCCGGAGCGCAGAAGACGAGGGCCAGCAGAGACTCATCCGCTGCACCCACCGTCTCATGCCAAACGGCCAGGATGTGGTCGACCAAGAACGGGGTCCAGGGGTTCTCTACAGCCTTCAGGGAGTCTCGCTTCCGGTCGGAGTACTCGCCGAGAATGGCGTAGTCGTCGCGCCCCGCCATCCGGCGCACGAACGGCTCGTACCCATCGGTCTCGAACTGCCACCAACCAGCGGCCCTCTCCTCTGCTGAGACGACGAGACTCTCCTCCAGCCAAAGCTCACCTGTGGCGAGCACGACGTGGACGCGAGAGAAGTCCAGGATACGCGCACCGACCAGCGCACGGACCTCATCGACAAGGGCGACTGAACGCGCGCTCCTCATGGGGCACGCACCGCCTCGGCCCAGCGGGCTGCGATGTTCCCGCGGGGACGAGAGAGAACCATGCGCGTCACGAGCTCCCCTTGGAGTCGGCGAATCACGATCGTGTCAGTTTCGCGGCTACCCACCAGCACGATCGTCTCGGGAACCACGAACCGCTCTCCTCGGATCCAGACACAGATCCGTCGAACATCCTCGATCCGGTCGAGACGCGAGAGCGCTGCCAACAGGTCCGTGATTTGCTCCTGGATCAGGGCGACACCTATCCCCGGCGCTCCTCCGTTGTGCACGTTTCCACGCGCTCCTTCAAGAGCCGCCTGGCCTCGACGTCGCGCTGCACCACGCGACGATCCCACAGCGCGTTGGGGACGGGACCAGCCGCGTCGAGCCGTCGCGTTCGCTGTGCGTCGTGCCGTCTCGACGTCGTCGACGGTCCACTCGCCCGGGCGGCCGTGGCGCCCGGATGTCTCGGCGATCCTGCTTGGGGCCCGCGTATGAATGACCAGATCGGATCGGCGTCGCGGCGCCCCGCCGGTGGCGGCCGGACGACGAGGAATACCGGGAGTATTTCGAGGAGGACGGGCGGTGCTGGAGGGGATGCCCCGGCGTCGAAACGGATGGGTTGTTCACACGCGGGCTCCTTAGAGACCGGACTCCAGCGGCGATCGCCACGGCGCAAGCAGAAGCCTGAGGGCCACCAGATCTTCTACCGCACTCACGAAGAGATCCGCCCCCCCATCGTACGGACAATAGGCCACGCGCGTGCGACCCGAGAAGTAGCAGACCTGAGGACCGTCTCCACTCGCCACCTCGAGCAACAAGTCGTCGAAACGATGCGGGTGCCAGCGAACACTCCGAGTCTCCGTGGTCGCCCCCGCAAACTCCTCGCGCATCTCCTCGTCCAAACACCAACTGGGTATGCCAGTTCCGGCGTGCGTCTTGTTCCAGGTCGTGACGAATAGACCGGCCTCGCCATGGAGCCCGAGTAGCACAGTCGCCGCGACGTTGTGTCGGAACAGGAGCTCCGCTCGCTCGGCCTCGGTGCGCGGCAGACGTGCCCCGCTCGGCAAGCTGTGGATGCGCAGCCACCGGTCGCCGAAGCGATTCCGCAGAGCATATCCGACCGGCGGACAATCAGGATAGGCCGCGCGCCATGCCTCCCAAACCGACCACGTTGATGTCATTCGATCCTGCCTGACTGCCACTCGCGGGGCTCTCGTCCTCTGTGCTCCCTACGAATTCTCTCTCGTTCGGCGTGACGTGTTGGGGTGCGTCGAGGGCGGCGACAAGAGGGCGCCCCGCTGCTCCAGCTCGTCCGCGGACCGACGGCCGCGACCGATGAGTCAGTGCGGATCTCGTTCAATGCAGCGTGCGCGGCTCGAGGGCAGCAGCGCACGCGTCGCGGAGGCGCGCGTCGAGCTCGGGGGAATTCACGATCGCGCGCTGCTCGGTGGCCGAGAGCTGCGGCACCAAGCGCAAGGCCAGCGGCACGGGCAGGTGCGGGTTCTTCGCGAGCGCCACGCGCACGCCGTGACGCACGAGCCAGCGCGGCGAGCAGCACACCTCGCGCAGCACCTCGGCCTGGATCGGTCGCTGCGCCACCAAGCGCACCACGTCGGGCTCGGTGAGGTGCGGGTTGCCGAGCAAGATGCGGATCACGTCGGGGTGCGGATCGCGCAGGACGCGCGCGAGGAGCGAGCGGTCACGCGTGCGGGCGACCGACTTGCGCTCGCCGAGCGAGAGAGGACGGCCCTTGCCGAAGTCGGGGACGCGGCCCGTGACCTCGTCGGTCGACGGCACCCCCACCATCATGTCGGCGAGCTCGACGAGTCCGCGCCGACGCAGCCGTCGCGCGATGGTGTCGGCGAGCTCGTTCTCCGCCACGTCGGCGAGCACGATCGCGAGCAGCAGCCACACCTCGCCGGCGCGCGCGTCGCGGGCGAGCGAGGCGGCGTGCACGACGGTCACGAGATCGCACACGTCCTCGACGTCGTTCGCGTGCAGCACCGAGCGCAGGTAGCCCGACGCCATCGCGGGATCGCGGATGGCGCACGCCACCGACAAGACCTCCTGGGCGCGGGCGTCCACGGGGTCAGTATGCCCAGAAAACGAGGGCTCCACGAGGCAGCGCGCTCTGCCGAGGCAGCCCTTGACGCAATGCGTCGAGTCTGAAACGGTCGAAGGCTGGAGCGCGCATGGAGAGCACCCATCCCACCGAGTCGAAGAGCCCGCGCGTCATCAAGCGGTACGCGAACCGCAAGCTCTACGACACGCGCGACAGTCGCTACGTGACGCTGCAGCAGATCGCCGAGTACGTGAAGAGCGGCGAGGACGTCACGATCATCGACAACACCACCAAGGAAGACCTCACGAACGCGACGCTCGCGCAGATCGTGTACGAGGCCGAGAAGAACAGCGGTGAGACCGGTCGCCCGCGCACGATGGGCACGCTGCGATCGCTGATCCAGAACGGCAACGAGCTCATCCAGAGCTCGAGCGAGCGGCTGATGAGCAGCCTGCGCGAAGGGCCGATGGGCAAACTGATCACGCGTCGTGAGCCCGACGAGAAGTCCGACGCCGGAAAGGCCGAGCCGAGCAAGAGCGAGCCGGTGAAGGTCGAGCCGGCCACGGCCGACGCGAAGGCCGAGACCGACGAGTCCAAGGGTGAGCGCAAGAACCTCCTCCTGAGCCCGAAGGACGCGATCGACGAGCTCCAGCGCCTGGCCGACGAGCGCGTCCGCGTGGTGCTCGGAACGGCGATCCAGTCGGTGCACCAGCTCCAGTCAGAGGTGATGCGCCTGCACGCGCGCATCGAGGAGCTCGAGCAGAAGCTCGTGGAGGTCCAGAAACGTCGCGGCGGCGCCGACGATGCATCGGGGCCGACACATCGGGAAAGCCAAGGGACCGGCTCGGATCGTTCGTAGGCCCCTTCCCTGCCCGGAGCGGCTGGTTAGAGGTGGCTGCCATTCGAGCCCTCCTGCCGTCAGCAGGGAATGGTCGAAATGGGCTGCGGGTTCGTCCGTAGCTCCAGTCATGAGGAGTCGCTCCACGGCTCCAGAAGGACTGCGATGGCCCCTCTCGATCCCACGTCCGTGACCCAGACCGACGACACGCTCCGCGAGCAGTTCGCAGCCGAGGCGCTCACGCACCTCGACTCCATGTACGGCGCGGCGCTCCGTCTCACGCGGAGCGAGGCCGACGCGGACGACCTCGTGCAGGACGCCTTCCTCAAGGCGTATCGCTTCTACGATCGCTACGAGCCCGGCACGAACATGCGTGCGTGGCTCCTGCGCGTGCTCACGAACACGTTCATCAACAAGTACCGGCGCACGCACCGCGAGCGCCGCGTGTTCGAGGGCGACGATGCAGAGCCGGTCGGCGAGGGTGTGATGAGCCGCGCCGCCATGCGCGCGCTCCACGACCCGGACGGCGACGCGCTGCGTGCGATCGTCTCGGCGGAGATCCAGAAGGCGCTCGACGAGCTCTCGGACGAGCATCGCCTGATGATCCTCCTCGCCGACGTCGAGGAGCTCTCGTACAAGGAAATCGCCGACATCGTCGGCTGTCCGATCGGCACCGTCATGTCCCGACTCCACCGAGCGCGGAAGCAGCTCCAGGTACACCTGCTCGATCACGCGATCGAGCTGGGGATCGTGCCCGAGGAGCGCGCCGAGGCGCTCGACGCGGAGCGCTCGGGGCCGATCGATCTCGACGCCTATCGCCGCGCGCAGGACATGAAGAAGCGCGGTGACGGCAAGAAGAAGGAGGCCGCCGGATGATCTCCTGCCGCGTCGTATCGAGGCATGTCGACGCCCACGTCGACGGCGAGCTCGACACCACCACCCAGGTGGAGTTCGACTCGCACCTCGCGAGCTGCCCCCACTGCCGTGAGGAGGCAGCGCTGACGCGGGCGATCAAGGCCGAGACCAAGCGCGCGCTCGGGGGCACGCGAGCCCCCGACGCGCTGCGGAAGAAGCTGCTCGTGGCCCTCGAGAAGGCTCCGCGTCCGAGCGCGAGCGAGCGACGTGAGGGCGAGCGACGCGACGAGGCGCCGAGCGTCGCGGCGCCGTCGTCGGTGACGCCGTCGCCGTCGGTGGCGACGCCCGAGCCGCGCGCGAACGAGCCGGCGAGACGGTCGGCGCGGGGCTACGTGGTGGCGGCGCGCTACGTGGTGCCCGCCGCTGCGGCGGCCGTGGTGTTCGCGGCCTTCGCGACGCAGCGGAGCGACGACACGGTGAGCCCGCGCTCGAACCGCGCGCTCGCCGCATCGATGCCGCTCTTCGAGGAGGTCGTGCGGCGCCACGCGAGCGAGCACCCTGCGGAGGTGCGGGGCTCCGAGGGCGAGGTGAGCCGCTGGTTCCGCGGGCGTCTTGGCTTTCAGGCGCGACCAGTGCACTTCGGCGGCGCGACGGACGCGGAGCTCGTGGGCGCGCGCATCTCGAACGTCCGCGAGCAGGACGCGGCCGCCTTCTACTACGACGTGGACGGGCACCGCGTGACGGTGATCGTGTTCGAGCCGCCGGCCGACGCGTGGGACGACGGGCTGCGCTCCGGATCGCAGCGGGCGCGCGTGGGGGATCAGGACGTGTACTACCGACAGGTGCGGGGCTACACGGTGCCCGTGGTGGAGCGCGATGGGCTCGCGTACGCGTTCACGGGTGATCTCGACTCGCAGTCGATGATCCAGCTCGCGGCGACCGCGACGCCCGCGAATTGACGGTTCGCGCGCGTCGTGCACGATCGAGGGCCACGGGGCGCGTGCGCGAAAACGGCCCGTTTTCCCAGAGGATTCGGGGCTTTCGGCGTTGACATCGACTCTCGCGCTCCCCTATCCTCGCGGGCGCTCGTGAGGGCGCGCCCGGCGCGCTCTCGCGTCCAAGGAGCGCCATGGGCCAACGGATCCTGTTCTTCGAGAACGACGCACGCTTCGCACAGGAGGTGCGGACGGCCCTCTTCGCGAGGGGCGTCGACGTCGAGATCACGAACGACGGAAACGCAGGCGTGGACCGCGCCGTCGAGCTCAAGCCCGACCTGATCCTGCTCACGATCGAGCTGCCTGGCGTGAACGGGTTCTTGGTCTGCAAGAAGCTCCGGAAGCTCCCCGAGACGCAGTCGGTGCCGATGATCATCCTCTCGAGCGAGGCGACGGAGGAGGTGTTCGAGCAACACCGACGCCTGCGCACGCGCGCCGAGGACTACGTCCACAAGCCGGTGAGCCTCGATGCGCTGATCGGCCGCATCCATGCGATCGTTCCGCTGCCGCCCGCGCGCGAAGAAGAGCTCGACGTGGCGTTCGGCAATCCCTCGACCGAGATGCACTCCGCCGCGGCCGTGGAGGCCTCGGTGGGCGTCGACCAGGAGATCGAGGCGTTCGCGGACTCGGCGTTCGACGCGCTCGTGGTGGGCGAGGAAGAGGCCACGACGGTGGGAGTGCTCTCGCCAGCGGCCAAGGCCGTCGCGGCAG
>JAIBCE010000363.1 GCA_019694315.1 Sandaracinaceae bacterium | reverse complement strand
TTTTATGCCAGTACGTATCACCGGCTTAACCACAAGCTCCACATAACAAACCCGATCCGAACCAGTGGGCTGACTGCATTCCGCAGTGACCACTCCTCCGGCGCGAACTTCCTCTTCGGTGACGGTTCGGTGCGCTTCGTCACCGATGGCATTAACTCGGATGCTATGTCGGAGCCGCTCCCATCGCCCGCAAGCGGTAATCACCCGTACGCTGGTGGCCCGACTTTCCGTGCCCTCGCCACGCGAGCCCGTGCGTCCCTCGCGCGACGGAGGTCCGATCCCCGGCCGCGTGGGGCCCCCCGATCGCGGGGGCCCCGTGCGACCGCCGCGTCGTGAGGACGACGAGACGCCGCGCGTGTCGGTCGGGCCCGAGCCTGCGCGGACCAGCTCGGTGCTGCAGCGATCGTCGGTGCCAGCTCCGTCGTCGCCGAGCGCGTCGGGGCGCTCACCGGGCCCGTCGAGCGGCGAGATCACCTGGGTCGACGAGGATCCGCCCACGCGCGCCACCGAGCCTCATCACGCGCCGTCGCATCGCCCGCCAGAGAGGACCTCGAGCCCGGGTCGGGGCTCGAGCCCCGGCACCACGCGATCGTTCGAGGACCCCGTGTCGAACGTGATGAAGGCGCCGCGCCTCCTGCGCCGCGTCACCGACGACGACGACGAGACCTTCGACGACGGGGGCATCCGCGAGCCGCTCGTGCCGCCGATCGAGTCCTCTGCGCGCATCGTCGCGGTGTCGGATCAGCCGCCCGAAGAGGTGCGTCCGTCGCGGCCTCGCGCGGGAGGCGTGCCGCGCGATCGCGCGCCCACCGCACCAGGCACCGATCGCATCGCCGACGTGCTGGCCACGCAGGTGGAGGAAGAGTCGACCGCGCGCGCGAGCCTCGTGCCCGGGCTCGCCGGTGGATCGAGCAAGCCAGGGCGCGAGCCCGCGGCGCGGACCGCGCCCTCGAGGACGCGCGAGCCGGAGATCGCGCCGCGCGAGCCCGCGACACGGATCGCGCCCTCGATCGCGAGCGAGCCGGAGATCGCGGCGCGCGAGCCCGCGACACGGATCGCGCCCTCGATCGCGAGCGATTCGGAGGTCGCAGCGCGCGAGCCCGCGACGCGGATCGCGCCCTCGATCGCGAGCGAGCCCGAGGTCCCGACGCGCGTCGCCTTGCCGCCCGAGGTCGCGACGACCGTGTCGCCCGTGCAGGCCGCCGTGATCGCGGCGCCGAGCCGGATCGTCGGGCGAGAGTCGATGCACACCCCGAGCGCGCCGAGCACCACGAGCTCGACGAGCTCGATGGGTGAGAGCGCTCCGAGCCCGCCGACCGAAGGCGCGGCTCCGATCGCGGCCTCACCGATCACGCTCGCGCTCGAGGAGATGGCCCGCGAGCCCTCGCAGCCGCATGGCGCCGTGCCCGAGAGCGCGCCGGCCGTGGCGGTCGTCGCTGCGCCGCCAGCGCTCGCGGCTCGCGGCCCGCTGCGCGCACGGATGACGCGAGGCGACTGGGCCTTCGTCGTGATGGCGCTGCTGCTGTCGCTCGGTCTGGCCGGCGTCCTCGCGCTCTCGCTCTGGCAGCTCGGTCACCTCGCGGCCCCTTCGTGGGGAAGCTGGGGAGGGTCCGCGCCATCGCCGCAGTCGGCGCAGCGGTTCGCTCTCGAGGAGGCGCCGCGCTCTCGATCGCAGGGGACCGTGGCGTGAGCTCGGTGCGCTTCTACTTCGACGTCGTCTGTCCCTACGCGTTCCTCGGCTCCACGCAGCTCGACGCGTTGACGCAGGCGACGGGCGCGTCGATCGTGCTCCGACCGATCCTGCTCGGAGGGCTCTTTCGGCAGATCGGTCAGGTCGACGATCCGAACCAGCTCATGCCGCCGGCGAAGGTGGCGCACGGTCGACGCGATCTCGCGCGCTGGGCCCATCGCTACGGCGTTCCGCTGCGGATGCCGTCGGCGCACCCGCGGCGCAGCGTGCTCGCGATGCGCGTGCTCCACGCCGCGAGCGAGCCGGAGCGCGTGCGCGCGATGCACGCGATCTTCGCGGCGTACTGGATCGCGGGGCTCGACATCGCCGACGGCGTCGTGCTCGCGCGCGGGCTCGAGGAAGCTGGCCTCGACGGGGAGCGGCTCGTCGCGAGCGCCGACTCGGCCGAGGCGCGCGCCGCGCTCCGCGCGTGCACTGACGAGGCGGCAGCTGCTGGCGTGTTCGGCGTCCCGTCGTTCGTGATCGGCGAGGGCTCGGGGGCCGAGCTCTTCTGGGGTCAGGATCGGCTCGCGTGGGTGCGCGATCGCCTGCGATCTCCGCTCCGCGCGTGACCCAGCATCGATCCCGCGGCCGATCTCGTTGATCCCGTCGCGCTCCCTCGCATACCGTCCTCAGCGCGTGTCCGCACCGTCCGACCCGAGCTCCGCCAGCGCCGCCGTGAAGGCTCTCGTCACCCAGGTCGGGCGCGCGCTCGAGGGCAAGCCTCGCGTGGTCGAGCTCGCCGTCACCGCGCTCCTCGCGCGCGGTCATCTCCTCGTGGAGGACGTGCCCGGCGTGGGCAAGACCACCCTCGCGCGGGCGCTCGCGCGCTCGATCGGCGCGCCGTTCCGCCGGCTGCAATTCACGTCGGATCTGCTCCCCGCCGACGTGCTCGGCGGCTCGCTCTACGATCCGTCCACGGGCAAGCTCACCTTCAAGCCCGGCCCCATCTTCACCTCGGTGCTGCTCGCCGACGAGATCAACCGCACCACCCCGCGCACGCAGAGCGCGCTGCTCGAGGCGATGGAGGAGCGTCGCGTGTCGCTCGAGGGCGAGACGCGCACGCTCGAGGAGCCGTTCTTCGTCGTCGCGACCCAGAATCCCGAGGAATTCTACGGAACCTACCCGCTCCCCGAGTCGCAGCTCGATCGCTTCCTCGTGCGTGTCGAGGTCGGCTATCCGCCGCCCGACGTGGAGCGGCGCGTGCTCCGCGAGCGACGTGGCGACGGCATCGTCGAGACGCTCCAGCCCGTCGTCACGCGCGAGGCGCTGATCGCCGCGCAAGACGCCGCCGAGCGCGTGCGGACCGACGACGCGGTCGTGGCGTACGCGCACGAGATCGTGCTCGCGACGCGGAGCTCGCCCTTGCTCGAGCTCGGCGCCTCGACGCGCGCGGCGCTCGCGCTCTTGCGCGCGGTGCGCGCGCACGCGCTCGTCGACGGTCGCACCTTCGCGCTGCCCGACGACGTGAAGGCGCTCGCGGGCCCCGTGCTCGGCCACCGCGTGCGAGTGGCTGGCGCGCGGGCCGAGGAGCGCGCACGTGGCGAGGCGCTCCGGGCCATCGCGGCCCTCGTCGAGCGCGTGCCCGTGCCCGTATGACGCGAACGTGAGGTCTCGAGCGCGAGCGATTCGTCGGGAACGAGCCCAGGAGTAGGCATGAGCGACGCGGGACGAGGAGGCAGCGCCGTCGAGCCTCGCGAGGCAACGCCCCGCGGCGCGGGCCCCTCGTCCCCCGGCGAGAGCTCTCCCAGCGTGCCCGTGCGCCTGCGCCGCAACCTGCGGCCGACGAGCGAGGGGCTCGTGTTCTTGCTCATGACGTTCGGCGTCGGGCTCGCCGCGGTGAACACCGGCAACAACCTCCTCTACCTCGTGCTCGGCCTCATGCTGAGCCTCGTCGTGCTCTCGGGGATGCTCTCGGACTTCGTGCTCTGGGGGGTGCGCGCCACGCGCCGACTGCCTCGTCGCGCGTTCGTGGGCGCGCCGTGCCTCGTCGAGATCGAGCTCGAGAACGTCAAGCCGTGGCTCCCTTCGTTCTCGCTCGCCGCGGGCGACGTGCTCGAGGGGGAAGATCTGCGCACGCGGCTCCGCTCCCTCACCGACGCCGATCGCGCGACGTACTACCTCAAGGTCGATCCGAAGAGCTCGCAGCGCGCGGGCTACCTGCGCGTGCCGACCGAGCGCGGCCGCCTGCGCTGGAGACACCTGCGCCTCTCGACCCGCTATCCGTTCGGCTTCTTCGACAAGTGGCGCCTGCTCGACGTCGTCGACGAGCTCCTCGTCTATCCGGCCATCGTGCCGGTGCCCGATCTCGAGCGTCGCCTCGAGTCGCTGCTCGGCCGCGAGACCGCGCGACACGAGGCCGAGCGACGGGCGCGGGCGCTCGGGACCGAGATCGCGGGCCTTCGTCCGCACCGCGATGGCGACGAGGCGCGCGCGATCCACTGGCGTCGCAGCGCCGCGCTCGGGGCGCTCGTCGTGCGCGAGCTCGAGCGCGATCCGGGTCGCGAGATCGCGATCCGCCTCGATCCCGGCGACACGGTGGGCCTCGAGGCGCAGGCGCGGCTCGAGCGGATGATCTCTCGCGCAGCCTCGATCGCGATCCTCGCGCACGAGCGCGGCGCGCACGTGGAGCTGCTCGCGCCCGGGGTGCGCTCGCCTCGCGTCGCGCCCGAGGCGCCGATCGATCCGATCCTCTCCCTGCTCGCGTTGCTCTCGCCTCGCGCCGGTGAGGCCGTGCCGAGCCCGCGTCGCGACGCGAGCGTGCTCGACGTGACCGATCGCGCGCTCGACGAGGCCGGCGCTCGCGACGATCGAGCGAGCCACGATCGGAGCACGCCGTGAGCGTCGCGATCGGGCGCGCAACGGAGGCCGAGGCAGGGCCGCTGCGCGGCTTTGCCCTCCTCCACAAGGTGATCGCGTACGTGCTCGCGTTCCTCGGCCTCGCGGGCCTCGCGCTCGGCGGCGAGCTCGATCTGGCCTCGCTCGTCGTGCTGGTGCTCGGCTTCGTCGCCACGTGGTGGGCCGAGGGCCCGCGCCTCGAGTCCGCCGCCTGGCAGCGCGGATGGACGATCGCGCTCGCGCTCGCGCTCGTGGTGCAGATGGCGCGGGCCGCGCTCGGCGAGCCGCTGCTCCCGATGGCGCTCGTCTGGTCGGGCGCGCTCCAGCTCGCGCGTCTCGCGAACCGGCGGAGCGCGCGCGAGCACCTCCAGATCGCGCTCCTCGCGTTTCTCCACCTCTGCGCCGCGACCGTGCTCTCCACCGAGATCACGTACGGCGTGGTCTTCCTGGGCTTCGTCGTGGTCGCGCCGTGGATGCTCGCGCTCACGCACCTCCGCGCCGAGATCGAGTCACAGCACCTGAGCCGCAAGCGCGAGACGCGCGACCTCGAGCCCACCTCCGACGACGAGCGCGACACGCTGCCGCCAGGGGTCACGAGCGGCGTCTCGAGCGCACAGCTGGCGCGACTGCTCTCGTCGCGCAGGCTCGTCGGTGCGCCCTTCCTCGTGGGCACCGCGCTCCTCTCGGTGCCCCTCTTCGTGTCGACGGCGCTCCTCTTCGTCGCCTTCCCCCGCGTGGGCCTGGGCCTGCTCGCCTTCGGCGGCAACCGAGGCACGCCCACGGCGGGCTTCGGCAACGAGGTGGAGCTCGGCCAGGTCGGTCGGATCCGCGACGATCCCACCGTGATGCTGCGGGTGACGCCGCCCTCGCTCGGCGCCTCGCCTCCGCGTCGGCTCGACCTGCACCTCCGAGGCACCTCGTTCGATCACTACGACGGTCGACGCTGGTCGCGCACCGGCCGCGAGGGCGGACAGCGCTTGCCGCACTATCAGGACGAGTACGCGATCACGCGCTCGATCCAGAGCCACCGCGATCTCCCCTACCGCATCGTCCTCGACGCCCTCGACCAGACGGTCGTCTTCCTCCCCGAGCACACCGTCGCGATCGAGGTGCCGCCCCGCGTGACCAACGGCCTCGAGGCAGGTCGCCACCTCACGCTCTATCCGGGCATGGATCTCCGCTACGAGGACGAGCAGGAGCTCGGTCTCCGCTACACGGCGTGGGTCTCGGCCTCGCCGACGAGCGAGGTCGTCCACGCGCCCGACGGCGCCGAGCTCGCGCGCCACCTCGAGGTGCCTCCCGGCCACGAGCGCCTCGCGGAGCTCGCGCGGGAGTGGACGCGAGGTGCACGCACCGATCGCGAGCGCGCCGAGCGGATCCTGTCGAGACTGCGGAGCGCTCCGTTCTCGTACTCGCTCGAGATGCGCGATCCGGGCGATCGTCCGCCGCTCGAGCGCTTCCTCTTCGAGTGGCGCACCGGCCACTGCGAGTACTACGCGAGCGCGATGGCCATCCTGCTCCGCACGGTGGGCGTGCCGAGCCGCAACGTGACGGGCTTCCTCGGGGGCCGCTGGAACGAGTTCGGTCGCTACTACGCCGTCCGCTCCGGCGACGCGCACGCGTGGGTCGAGGCGTATCTCCCGGGCGAGGGCTGGGTGGCCTTCGATCCCACGCCTGCGGGCCGTGACGAGCTCGGCCTCGGTGCCTCGCTGCTCGAGGATCTGCGGAGCCTGCTCGACGCTGCGATCGTGTGGTGGGAGCTCGACGTGGTGAGCTTCGACCTCCGCTCGCAGCGCGACCTCGCGCGCGATGCGCTGCGCTGGTTTCGTGGTGGGCGATCCTCCGCGGACGATTCGGCGCCGACGCCGCGTCGCAACGAGGCGCCGCCGCCGGCACGCTGGCCGTGGGTCGTGCTCGCCATCGCTCTGGGCGTGGGCGCGCTCCTCTGGTGGCGACGACGCGCTCGCTCCGACGTCCCTGCCGAGGCGCCGCTGCCCGAGCGCGTGGCCCGCGTGGTCGCGCTCTACCGTCTCCTCGAGGCCGCCCTCGCCGCGCGCGGCGTGCCGCGGCCGTCGCATCGCACCCCGCTCGAGCACGCAGCGTCGCTCGCCGCGCAGGGCTTCGCCGACGCCGAGCTCGTCGACAAGATCACGCACCGCTACAACGAGGCCCGCTTCGGGACGACCGAGCTCGGCCTCGCCGAGATCGCCGCGCTCGAGCAGCGCGTCCGCCTCCTCGGGCAGCACACGTGACCTCCCCGATCGGCGGCGTCGCGCGAACGATCCCCACCTCTGTGCGTGGCTGTGGCTGGCCTGGGGATGACGATCGCTAAACCCCCGAAAACACGCCGTCTTCGACTTCGGCCTGGGCTGTGCTATCTCTGAGGGAACGCTCGCGGGTCCGGTCGGGTTATGACCAGCGATCGCTTGGCAGCCCACCGTGACCGAAGCACCCCTCCAGTGACGGAACCGCGATGAGCCGACGCGAGACCACGCCGCCCGTGAGCCGGCCTCCGGCCCAGGCCGAGCGCGTGAGCGTGCGACCATCGGCACCGCCCGCGAGGTCCGAGCGGCCCGACCAGACCGGCACCGTTCGCAAGCGCTCCCCGAAGTCCGCAGCCCCGAAGTCGGCAGCCCCGAAGTCGGCAGCCCCGAAGTCGGCAGCCGAGTGCCTCGCCTCCGCGCTTCGCGCTCGCACCCATGCGAGCCGCGCGGACTGGGCGCGCCGTGGCCTCGCGGCCGAGGGCGACGAGCTCGATCCCGAGATCCAGTTCCTGCTCCTGCGTCAGCTCTATCTCGTCTATCTCGAGGAGGATCGCTTCAAGGAAGCGCTCGAGATCGCTGCGCAGATGGCCGCGGTGGGCCCGATGCGCGATCTCGCGCAGCACGATCGCGCGCGGGTGCTGTGGGTGCGCGGCGACGTGCGGCAGGCGATCGAGGCCCAGCGACACGCGGCGCGCCTGGCGCCCCCCGATCGCCGGAGCTTCCAGACGCTGGGCCTCGCCACCCTCCAGCACTTCGCGGGCGACACGAACGGAGCGCTGCGC
>JAIBCE010000362.1 GCA_019694315.1 Sandaracinaceae bacterium | reverse complement strand
ATAGGCGCCGAGCGTGCGCTTCCACGCGGGCCGATCGAGGCACCGCGCGCGGTAGGCGCGCACGTGCGGGTGCGGCTCGATCAGGCGCGGCTCGGTGCTGCCTGCGCTGAGGACGTGGGTCATCAGGATGTCGGCGACCGTGAAGTCGTCCGTCGCCACGAACGTGCGGCCGGTGAGCCACTCGTCGAGCTGGGCGAGGCGCTTCTGCGCCCACCGCTCGAGCGCCTCGGCGGGCTTCGTGCCCTGGCCGCCCATTCGGCCGACGAACCACCCTGTGAGGATCGGAGTCTCGACCGTGCTGAGCGCGGCGAAGCTCCATCGCAGGACCTGCGACTCGCCCGCGAGATCGAGCGGCATCAGCTTCCCGCTCTTGCGCGCGAGGTAGATCAGGATCGCGCCCGACTCGGTCACCACGACGCCGTCGTCGTCGATCACCGGCAGCTGACTGAACACGTTCTTCTCGCGGAACGAGGCCTCGTCGAGCGCATGGCTCGGGTGGTCCATGCCGACGATCTCGTACGGCAGGCCCATCTCTTCGAGCGCCCAGAGCACGCGCAGATCGCGCGTGTTGCCGTGAGCGATGCGATTCACGCGCGAGAATCCATGGACCTTCAGCATCCGAGGACCATGCCACGAGGCACGTGCGTCCGTGCATTGCGGTCGGTGTCGCCTCTCGCGCCGGCGGCAGGCGCCGCCGTCGCACCCATCACGACGACCGACGCGTGCGCTCTCGCCGCGAGGACGACCGCGGGCGGTGGCGCAGGACGCGCGCTATTCCGTCCGGGCCCCGCATGGTCGAGATCCCCCTCGAGCGCGCGCGCCTGCTCGCGCGGCGGCTCGCCGCGCAGCAGCTCACGGCTCGAGCGAGCTCGGTCGCCGAGGCAGCACGACGGATGCTGGGTGTGCAGGCCCAGGACCTCACCCAGGCGTACTGGGCGCTGGGGGCGCGCTCGGTGGGCACCACGGAGCAGATCGTGCGAGCGACGCTCGCCACAGGCGCCGTGGTGCGAACGTGGTGCATGCGCGGGACCTTGCACGCCGTCGCGGTGGAGGATGCCGGCTGGCTCGTGCGCCTGCTCGCGCCGAGAAATCTCGCGCGCGCGGCGCGCCGTCGACGCGAGCTCGAGATCGACGAGCGCGACGTCCGGCGCGCGCGTACGGTGGCCGAGCGCCATCTCGCGGACGGCGGCCTCTCGCGCGCAGCGCTCTTCGCGCGCTTCGAGGAGGCCGGTCAGGCCGTACGTGCGCAGCGCGGTACGCAGCTGCTCTTCTGTCTGAGCCAGGAGGGAGTGCTGCATCAAGTCGGCGATCTCTTCGTGCCCGCGCCTGCGGGGGAAGGGCGAGCCGGCGCGCCCGTGGGCGACGAAGCCCTGTTCGAGCTCGCGCGCCGCTATCGCCTGGGTCACGGGCCCTGTACCGCAACCGACCTCGCGTTCTGGGCGGGCATCGGCAAGCGGGAAGCGCAGCGCGCCCTCGAGAGGGCCGAGCTCGAAGAGCTCGACGAGCTCGCCTCGCCGCCACCGCCGCCGCGGGCGATCCTACTGCCCGGTTACGACGAGTACCTGCTGGGCTACGCCGATCGAGACGCCTGCATCGATCGGCGGCACGCCGCGCGCGTCGTGCCCGGAGGCAACGGCATCTACCAACCAATGGTCGTGCTCGACGGAGTGATCCGGGGCACTTGGCGCCGCGTCGAAGACGGCTCGGGCCAGCGCATTCACGTGCAACCTTTCGTTTCGATGGGTCGCTGGCGCGCCGAGCTGGAGCGAGCCGCGCAGGCCTACGCCGAGTTCACCGGCCTTCCGACCGAGCTCCGGATCGAGCTCCCGTCGGGGAAGACGCGCTGAGGCGGCGAGGCTGCTCGATCACGGGCCCTGGACGAGGAGCGCGCGCTCGAGGATCAGCGTGCTCGGGCTCGGCCCGGTGCCCGTGCCCGGCTCGAGATACGCGCGGAACGCGATGTCGAGCAGCGTCGCGTAGGACGCGCCGGTCGGGCACTCCGTGGTGGGCACCGCCAAGCAGTGCGCGTCGGTCCCGCAGTCGCGCGAGATCCTCCACACGAAGAGCGACGAGGCGTCCGGATCGCCCGGCAGCCACTCGCTCGCGCTGCCGCTCCAGGTGCGGCTCGTGACCGAGACGAGCCCGGCGAGGTGCTCCACCGAGTAGACGCTCGCGTTCGCGTACGTCGCGTGGTGCGTCACCGTGTGGTCGACCCCGAGCACGTAGACGTCGTCGGTGCGACCGAGCACGAACGGCGGCGTCCTCGGATACACGGTGTCGCGGTTGTCGCCTGCGCACACGGCCGTGCCGGCGATGCACGCCGTCGGGTCGGGCGGCTCGTCGGTGACGGTCAGGTCGCGAATCGTTCGCGAGGAGTGCGCGGCACGCACGGCGGCCTCGAGCCGGTCGAGGGCCGCGGTGAGCGAGGCCTCCTCCACGGTCGTGCCCTTGGCCCGTGCGCTCGGAGCGGGCAGCGCATCGGCGTGCGACGTTCTCGGCGTGACGCGCAGCACGGTCGCTCCGGGGCTCTCTACCCACGCCGCACCGGCCGCCGCGTCGTCCGGCAGCGCGTAGCGGAAGAGCAGACCGACCTCGTCGGCGCCGTCTTCGAGCCCGAACCGCACCACGCTCGGATCGAACGTGACGGTGTTGGCGCGCAGCCCGAGCGTCTCGAGCACGCCGCGGATCGTTCGATCCGTCGTCGCATCGCCGGTGGCGATCGCCGCGAACGGCACGCCGAATGCGCTCGCCCCGTTCACCTCGATGACCTCGTCGTTGAGGGTCTCGCCCAGGCTCGCGAAGGGCTCCCGACGGCGCGTCGCGCCCGGGTCCTGGCGCGACATCAGATAGGGCGTCAGCCCGAAGTAGGCCGCGGGCGGCGGCGTCGTCCCGACGATCACGATCGCCTCGTCGGCGCGCAGCCGGAACTGCGCGGCCCTTCCATCCGCGCGCTCGCCCGTGCTCGGCTCCGTCTGCCCCGGGCCGCGCGGCACGAACACCGTCAGATACGGGCTCGACGGGTTGTTCCCGGCGCACGATCGACCGGGATCGCAGCAGCCCGTGAGATCGAGCGACTCGAGCGAGCCCGGCGCCACGTCGAGCCCTGCCGCGCCGAGAAGCGTGCCCAAATCGGGCGCGGTGTCCGCGAGCACGCCACCGTCGTGGTCGCCCGCATCGAACGACGCCCCGTCGGGAGGCGCGGCGGGAGAAGTCGAGGCGCATCCGACGCACACCACCAAGGCCCAGCCGAACGCTCTGTGCATGCCCGAGCGTAGCGTGAGGAGCTGGCTCGCACTCGTGGACGAAGGTCGATCGTTTCGAGCCGAGGCTCGCCCGCTACCGCCTCTCGCAGCGCCCATCGACGCAGCGGCGAGGCTTGCCCACGAGTGTCTCGAAGAGACCCACGAGCCAGCACATCGGACAGCCGCGCAGGGCGACGATCGCCGTGATCCCGAGCACGACGCGGCCCACGACGTCGAGCCAGGGCGGAAGCGCGGACGACACGTAGAGCACGACGAAGACGGCCCCGAGGCCGACGGTTCCGCGCACGAGGTGCTCGCCCAGTGTTCTCGAGGCGAACATCATGCGCCTGCCTTCGTGCGCTTCTGGACGTACGCGCGCACCGACGCGCGCCCGCGGTGCAGACGGCTCTTCATCGCGGCCTCGCTCACGCCGAGCGCGCGCGCCGTCTCCTCGCCCGTCAGGCCCTCGAGATCGCGCAGCAGCACCACGTCGCGCTCGTCGGGGGCGAGCGCCGCGATCGCCTCGTGCACGGTGCGCACGAGCTCGAAGCGCTCGAGCGCCACGTCGGGCGCGAGGCTCGCGTCGTCGACGTCGTCGTCCTCGATGCGCACGCCGAGCGCGCGGCGCTCGCGCACGAAGGGCCGCAAGAGGCGCAGGCACGTGCGCTTCACCACCGAGAAGAGCCACGAGAGCATCCCCGGATCGCGCATCACGTCGGGCCTTCGCGAGAGCTTCACGAACGCCTCCTGCACGGCGTCGTCCGCGTCGAACGCGTCGCGGCAGGCGCGAAGGCCGAAGCGGTGCACGCGATCGTGGTAGGCCCGCACGAGCTGCTCGAGCGCCGCGTCGTCCCCGCGCGCCGCCGCGAGGGCCATCCCGCTCACGACTTGGTCACCGGGCACGTGGAGATCCCCATCATGCGGTATCCGAGGCACGTCCCGCGCAGCGCCGTGAAGGCCATGTAGACGGCTGGCAGCGCGAGCGCGGCCACACGGGCCACGAGCGGGAGCGGCGCCATCACCGCGCCCGCGGCCATGAGAGCCGCCGCGATGCCACGCCCGACACGATCCCAGCTCGCGAGATTCTTCGTCATTCGCCTCTCCTCGGGAGGAGAAGCCCGCTCGGGCGAGGAAGGATTCGAAGATCTCAACGCGCCCGGCGGTAGTGCATCGCCACCGCGCCGTTCCGGAGCGGCGTCGCCGAGAGCAGCTCGAGCCGGCGCGCGGCGGGCAGGCCCCCTTCGAACAGGGTCGGGCCGTGGCCGGCGATCCGGGGGTGCAGGAGGAACCGGTACTCGTCGATCAGATCGAGCCGGTCGAGCTCGGTCGCGAGCTTGCCGCTGCCGAGCAGCACACCGGCGGGCGCCGCGTCCTTGAGCTTCTGCACGCCCTCGCGCAGATCGCCGGCGACGTGATGGCTGTGCGCCCACGGATAGTGCGTGCGCGTCGACGAGACCACGTACTTGGGCTTGGCCTCGAGCTTCACGGCCCACTCGCGCATCGCCGTCGGCGCCTCGACCTCACCGCGGGCCACGGCGGGCCAGTAGCTCTCCATCATCTCGTACGTGACGCGGCCCCAGAGCATCGCTCCGCTCTCGTCCATGAGCCGCGTGAACAACGCATGCGTCTCGTCGT
The DNA here is from genome assembly GCA_019694315.1 of Sandaracinaceae bacterium. GTDB lineage: Bacteria > Myxococcota_A > Polyangia > Polyangiales > Sandaracinaceae > JAFLCL01. The sequence continues at coordinate 2,760 of JAIBCE010000362.1, read as the reverse complement.
CGACGATCCCTTCCTGGTGATCGACGCAGCCATCCAGGGTGACGTTGAGGACGAAGGTGAGTAGGCCCATCGGTGTCTCCGGGTGATCCGTGATTGGTCGGTGAGATGTGTCGAGTCGTTCGCCACTACGGCGTGTTCTTCGATCCCGGCGTGCGAAGCGCGCGCATCGAGGCCGAGCTCGCGCGCCTGGTGACGCGCGGGAACGTGAGCGTCGACGACATGGAGGCGCTCCAGGACGACAGCTACACGCTCTACGCCGACGACTACCTTCCTCTGCTCGACGCGGCGTGGGCCGCACGCGCGACCGATCCCACGCTCGTCGACTTTCGTGACCGTGCCGATCTCGACGCGCTCGTCACGCGCCTGCACGGGTGGGACCGCCGCATGGAGCGCACCTCGTCCGAGGCCGTCGTCTTCCACGCGTTCATGTTCTTCCTCGCCGACCACGTCCTGCGCGACGACCTCTCGCTCCTGTTCCAGCCCATCCTCGAGGCGGAGTCGGCCTACGTGCTGAAGTGGCTCTCCGGCGTGATGCTGCGGACCGGGCCGCACCCCGATGCGGCGCTGGACGGCGAGTCGCGCGAGGCCGCGCTGGTGCGCGCGCTGGACCGCACCGCGCAATGGCTCGGCGCGCGATTCCCGGACGGGGACTACACGTGGGGCGAGCTCCACGGCACGATCTTCACGAGCCTCTACGGAGATCGACTGTCGTCGGCGTGGGCGCCGACCGACGGCAGCTGTGGAACGCTCAACCGCGCCGACACCGTGTTCTTCGCGTCGGCCGACACTCCGCACGAGCGCCTCGATGCGTCCGATGGCTCGATCTACCGAATGGTGGCGACCTTTCGTCCCGACGGGACGCCTCAGGCCTATTTCACGATGGGCCAAGGCGTGAGCGGGGATCCGGAGAGCCCGCACTGGGACGACCTGCGCGCCGACTGGATCGAGACGCACCATCGCCCGTTGCGATTCCTGCGTGAAGAGGTCGACGCAGCGCCCGTCGAGACGCTCGTCCTGATGCCGTGACGCGCAGGGCAGATCGCTCTCCGTCGTCTCGCGCGGCGTCGCCCGAGCGTACCCGCGCGCGCACCTGGTGATTGCGCGCACTGCCTCGGTGATCGACGGCCGCGGGCCGCGCTTACTCTCGCGCCCCGCTGGAGGGCTCATGCTCCGATCCTCGGCTCGACTCTCGGCATGCGGCGTCGCGAGCCTCGTGCTCGCCTGCACGTCGCCCCCTTCCTCGCTGGATGCAGGCGCCGACGGCTCCGGCTCCGATGCGCCGGACGGCACCCTCGTCGACGCAGCCGTGCCGGCGCCCTGGCAGGACTGCGATCCCATCGTGCCCAGCCACTGCGGGCTCCCGTTCCCGAGCGACGTGTACACGCGCGCCGACGCCACGAGCGCGACCGGCCTGCGGCTCTCGTTCGTGGGCCGCGCGCTTCCCGCGCGCACCGTCACCACCGCACCCTTCGAACAGCTCGATGGCTTCTCGCCCGTCTCTTCTCCGATGACCCACATGCCCGGCGCCACCGCGACGGGCCTCGTCGGACAGCGCGATCTGGCGGCCTCGCTCGAGGATGCCTCGAAGACCGTGCTGCTCGATCTCGACACGGGCGAGCGCGTCGCTCACTTCGCGGAGATCGATCAGGCGTACGACGACGACACGGAGCGCGCGTTGCTCCTGCGTCCCGCGGCCGCCCTCACCCCCGCGCATCACTACGCCGTGGCGATTCGCGGCGTCGTCGACGCTTCCGGAGCCGTGGTGCCGCCCTCTGCGGTGTTCGCGGCACTGCGCGATGGCACGGTGAGCGAGGATCCGGCCGTCACCGATCGACGCGCCGCCTACGAGACGCTCTTCTCGCAGCTCGCGAGCGCAGGCATCGAGCGCTCGACGCTGCAGATCGCCTGGTCGTTCACGGTCGGCTCGCGCGCGAGCCTCACGAGCGATCTCGTGGCGATGCGCGATGGCGCGCTCGCGCTCGTCGGCACCGCGGGCCCCACCTACGAGATCACGAACGTCGAGGTTCGTGATCCCGCCACCGACCCCGACATCGCGCTTCGCGTCACGGGGACCATGCACGTGCCCAACTTCCTCACGCAGGCGAGCCCGGGCGGCAGCCTGCGCCGCGACGCGAGCGGAGCCCCCGTGGCACAGGGCGAGCGCGATGCCGACTTCTGGATGCTCGTGCCCCGCAGCGCCGAGTCCACCCCGGCGCGCCCGGTCCAATGGGGGCACGGCCTGCTCGGCTCCGGTGCCGAGATCTTCGACTTCGACGATCTCCATCCACTCGCGAACGCATACGGCTACGTGATCTTCGCCGTGGACTGGACCGGAATGGCGAGCAGCGATCTCGGCTATCTCGCCACCGTCGCGGTGGGCGGCGACATGGGCCGATTCGCGACGGTCACCGAGCGCCTCGAGCAAGGGATCCTCGAGTCGCTCCTGGCGATGCGGCTCGTGCGCGGCGCGCTCGCCGCCGACCCGAGGATCGCGCTCGGCGGGCACTCTCCGATCGACACCGCGATCGATCCGGTGTTCGTCGGCCAGAGTCAGGGTGGCATTCTCGGGGGCACGTACATGGCGCTGACCACCGATGTGTCGCGCGGCGTCTTGCTCGTGCCCGGACAGGGCTAAAACAGCATCGGCGAGTTCCTGGATCATACGAACCGCGCGACATGACCAGCCACCATCTCCGGGTAGGCCTTGAAGGTCTCGAAGGTATCGACGAGGGCGGCGTCGCGCTCGTCGATGGTTCTGTA
>JAIBCE010000361.1 GCA_019694315.1 Sandaracinaceae bacterium | reverse complement strand
CGCGCCAGGAGGCTCTCGAGCGCCACACGGTCGCCCGCGCGCTGGGCGCGCGCGAGCGCGAGCTCGTCCTGCGTGCGGGCGTCCGGGGAAGGGGGCTCGGTCACGGCCGGTCGCTCACGGTGGCTGGAGGCGAGGTGCGCGCGGCGAACGCGCGATCACTCGGCGACGCCGACCTCGTGCGTCGTCAGCTTCACGTCGGGGTCCTCGCGCCGCCAGTGGTCCTCGAGGCCGAGCTCCTCGAGCGGATCGCCCGACCAGAGCTTGCCGCGCGCCATCATCGTCCACATCCGCAGGTCGCCCAGGAGCGACCAGAGCGGGTACTGGAACGTGGCGGGCGTGTTCTTCTCCATGCCGAAGTGGCCCGTCCACGCGCAGCCATACGCGAACGCGACGCCCGCGGGGAACGTGACGGGCGCGACCGAGCTCGGGATCGCGATCATCGCGGCCACGTGCTTGAGCGAGCGGCCCATCCCTTCTTCCTGCGCGCCGTGCCAGAAGACGCCCGCGAAGCCCGCCATCGCCAGAGGGAAGCGCACCGGATGCGCGGCCGTGCTGGCAGCGCACGCCGCGAGCCAGCCCGAGGTGCCGAGGAAGTGCAGCCGCCGCGACGTCGGGTTGCGGTGCTCCGAGAGATAGTAGGGCCAGAACTCCGAGAACGACTGGAAACGCTTGGCTTCGCTCACGTGGACACCTCTCGCCGCCGAGGATACCAGCGGCGTGGGCTCCTGCGATGGCTGGATGCGCGGCCCGAGAGGAGCCCGAGCCGCGAGCCAACACGTGGAGATCGTCGCGCGTGCTCGTGCGTCCGAGGGGCGGCCATGCGCTCGTCCACGTGTCTGTCCCTGCTCGCCGCCCTCTCGCTCGTCTTCGTCGCCTCCGGCGTGGAGGCCCAGCTCGTCGTGACCGACGCGCTGCCCGGCCTGGGCGGCGACCCCCGGCACGAAGCGACGGACCCGCACTGGGGGCTCGGGACGAGGGTCGAGGCGAACCTCGTGACCGAGGGCCTGCGCCTGCACGCCGACCTCGCCTCCGCGCGCCGCCGCCACCTCGCGATGCTGCGGCGCTACGCGAACGCCATGCAATTCCCGGTCAACGCGGACGTGCCCGGGCGAGCGACCGTCCTCGTGGACGAAGCCGGGCGCCTCGACGCGGTCGCGAGCCTCCTCGCGCGCGACGGCGAGCGCGCGCTGCTCGACACCATCGCCGCGCAGGACGTCCACGTGCGTGTGCCCGAGGTGGTGGGCGGTCCGTGGCTCGCGTGGATGCTGCGCTCGGGTTTCACGCAGGAGGAGCTGTCGCGCATGCAGGTGCCCACCGCGCACGTGCCGAGCACGCTCCCGGCGCGCGAGCGACGCCGCGCCATCGACGACGAGAAGCGCCGCGTGCGCGCCGTGCTCCTGGCGCTCGCGTTCGAGCTCGAGCGCGGGAGCGAGGCCGCGCTGACCCTCGCTACCGCGCGTGCGCTCGCCAGCGAGCTCGGCACGCCGGGGGCGATGCCCGGACCCGCCGCACCGCCCGCCAGGCCCGAGGCCGTGGCGTGGCTGGCGCCGACAGCCGTGTGGAGGTGAGGCGCCAGCGCCGCGCGCCTGTGTGTACATCTCATGCACCGCGTGCACACATCCGCTGTACGCGTGGCGACAGCGTGGCCATGTCTCGCAGGGAAAATGGCGTGTCCGCTGGCGGCACGCGGCCCGCAATCTCCTGGGGCATGAGCAACACCAACGCGTGGATCTTCCAGAGCTGGCTGGCCTTCGTCATCGCCCTCGCGGGCTCGAGCATCGGCATCGCGTGCCTTCCGCTCGACGTGTGGGCCAAGGCCTTCGTCGCGCTCGCGTTCTTCTTCACCGTCGCGCAGGCCTTCACGCTGGCCAAGACGGTGCGCGATCAGCACGAGGCCAAGGCGCGTCCCGAGCCACGTGGTGAGCGCCTCTACGGGTGAGCGAGGCGGCGGAGGCGCTCGGGGGAGGGCGGAGGCGCTCGGGGGAGGGCGGAGGCGCTCGGGCGAGGGCTGTGCGCCGCGGGCGGGCCCCGGAGCGCCCAGCGCGTGTAGAGTCGAGCCCATGTCGCGTGTGCTCTTCGTCGGGCTCGTGATGTTGGCCGCGGGATGCTCGGACGGACCGAGCGTGCGTCGCGACGCAGCCGCGACGGAGGCGGACGCGGCGCTCCCGACGCTGCCCGATGCGCCCTTCTCGGACGCCGGGCCGCGCCCCGATGCCGGCCCGCCGCCACCCAGCTGCGAGGCCAGGGCCGAGCTCGTGTACGTGATCGATCGCGACGGCGGGCTTGCGCGCTTCGATCCTCGCGGGCCGAGCTTCGAGGACGTCGGCACGATCGACTGCGGCACCTCGGCGCAGCCGTTCTCGATGTCGGTCGATCAGCATGCGGTGGCGTGGGTGCTCTTCGACGATCACGTGATCCGTCGCGTGAGCACGCTCGACGCGCGCTGCACCGCCGATCCGCCCTTCGAGCCGGGCTCCCCCTACGAGCTCTTCGGCATGGGCTTCACGGCCGATGGCGCGGGGGGCGAGAGCCTCTTCGTCGCCGGTGGCACCTTCCTCGAGGTCATGGACAGCGGTGGCCTGACCGGCAGCGCGCGCTTCGCACGGATCGCGCCCGACACGCGCACGCTGACGACGATCTCCGCCGACGTGCTCGGCGGCTGGCCCGAGCTGAGCGGCAACGGCGACGGACGTCTCTTCGGCTTCTTCCGATCGTCGGAGGCCTTCACCACGATCACGCCGGGGCGCGTGGTGGAGCTCGAGCCGGCGACGGGTGCGGCGCTCCACACCCATGACCTCTCGGCGATGGGCACGGGCGACGTGCGCGCGTGGGCCTTCGCGTTCTGGGGCGCCCGGTTCTACGTCTTCGTGCAGGAGCAGGACGCGCCCTCGTCGGACGTGTGGCGGCTCGATCCGGCCGACGGCTCGGTCACGCGGATCCTGAGCGACACCGGCCGCGGGATCGTCGGGGCAGGCGTCTCCATCTGCGCCCCCGTGGAGCTCATCTGACGTCCGGAGGGGCGCGCTTCGCGAGCGTCCAGGCCTCCTCGATCGCGAGCTCGCCGAGCGGAAGGTGCACGACCACATGGTCGCCCGCCCGCGCGCCGAGCACCTCCGCGAGCGAAGGCGCGAGCGCGGCCTCCACGCCACGGAGGGGCCAGCACGCGGCGATGGCCGCGCCGTGGCTCACGACGAGCGGGCGATCGTCGAGCGCGTAGTCGATCCGCGGATCGACCATCGCGCGCGCGTGGGGCGCGAGGACGAGCGGCTCGGCCGTGCCGAGGTCGCGCGCGCAGCCGTCGTCCACGAGGAGGCCTGCGAGGATGGGCGCGAGGATCGTCGCGAGCGCGTCGCGCGGGATGGCGAGGCCGTCGTGCCGTAGCCTCGGATCGATCGTCACCTCGAGCTCGGCCGCGAAGTCGAGCGGCCATCGGTCGAGGGACGGGCGCGCAGGCGCGTCCTCGGGCAGCGGGCGCAGGCGCACCGCGTCCACGTCGGTGGCCGACGAGAGCGCGCGCCACACGAAGGGCCGGCGCACCGCGTCGGTGGAGCGGAGCCCCTCGAGCTCGTCCGCCAAGGCCAGGAGGCCGAGGGCGCGCATCGCGGTGGGCGTGTCCGCGGGCACCGACGGTGCCTCGCGCGGCAGGCCCGCGTCGTCGTAGGGTCCCACGCTGCGCGCGAGGACGAACCGCGTGCCGTCGGGCGCCGTCACGCGTCGCGCTCGAGGATCGCGGCGAGCCCTTCGTCGTCGCCGGCCGTCTCGAGCCAGCCACCGTCCAGCGTGTGCACAGCAAGCGCGGAGTAGCGCGTGTCGCGAAAGCGAAGGAGCTCGGGGTAGAGGCGCGAGAGGCCGCGCCCCTCGTGCTCGTCGTCGTGCGGCGCGAAGCTCTCGCCCCACACCACGGGCTTGGGCTCGGCGAGGTAGCGGGCCAGCATCGCCTCGCGACGCGCGTCGGGCGTGCGGAGGTAGACGACGTGCGTCTCGTGCTCGAGGCGACGAAGCACGCTCGAAGGGAGGTAGATGACGCTGCCCGTGCAGTCGACGACCACCTCGCGTCCCGCGGAGCTCGCAGTGTGCGCGCGGTCGAGCGCGTCGGACGTGACCTGCTCCTCGAGCGTCAGGTAGGCCGCCTCGCGCTCGCGATAGCCCCGCGTCCACGGCATGCCCATCCAGGTGCCGAGCGCGTGCACGGGCTCTTCTCCTTCGCCGATCGTGAGCAGCTCCCCGAGGCGTCGCGCGATCTCGGTGTCGCAGTCGATCCGCAGCCAGCCACGTGCCTCGAGCTTCTTGGCCCAGTGGCTCTTGCCCACGCCCGACATGCCCAACAACGAGAGCGGTCGCATCGCCGTCACTTTCTCACGAACCAGCCGCCGCGGTCTCTCGCCGCAGCGCACGCGAGCCCCTCGGAGATCGCGAGCCCGGATCAGAAGCGGCCGCTCACACCGACCGACGCGCCCTCGGGCCCGATCGAGACCGCAGGGCGCGCTGCGTCGGCGGGTGCGGGGTCTCCCACGATCAAGAGCACGATGGCCGCCGTGAGCGCCGCGGCGCCGACCCCGATGCCGGTCCACATCACGCCGCGCGCCGTCTCGAAGCGCGACACGCTCGCGTCGACGTCGACCCCCGAAGGGCACTCCATGCCCGAGGCGCCCTGGTTGCACATGGCGTAGAGCCCGTCTCGCTCGGAGATCATCAGCCCACCGCCCACGGCCGACGCGATCGCGGCGGCGCCGGCGACGCCGACCAGGGCCCAGCCCGCGATGGTCACAGGGCCCGTCGCGGAAGAGGGGGTGTCCTGCGGGCGCTGCTCCGCGGGCGTCACCACCGGGCTCGGCTCCTCGGTGGTCTCGGTGTGGGCCGTGGATGCCCCGGCGCCGTGCTGGAGCTGGGCCTCGAGCGCGTGGAGGCGATGGTTGAGGAGGCGACGCTCGTCGGCCGAGAGGTCGGTCGCCTCGAGGAGGAAGCGTCGCAGGGCCTCGGCCGCGCCCGCGAGATCGCCCGCGTCGCGTCGCGCCGTGTAGATGTTCTGGAGCAGGGCCGGGCGGGGCGACAGCTCATACGCGCGCGTGAAGCTGTCGGCCGCCTCGGGGAAACGTCCTTCGCGGTAGTGCGTTGCGCCGGCCTCGTAGAGCGCGCGCGCCTGCGCCTCCGGATCCTGCGGCGCGGCCTCGTCCGACGCGCTCGACGGGCTGGCGCCGGCCGTGCTCTGCGCCGACGCGATCGCGGGGCCCGCGCTCAGCACCAGCGCGGCGGTGACGAGCGCGAGGGCGATCGGGCGTGCGCGCCGTCGCACCGCTCCGATCACGACCCCGAGCATCGACCACAGCACGATCGGTGGTGGCGAGCTCGGCGACCCCGTCGCCCGACACGTGCACTCGAGCTGCGGACGGGGCCGCAGGCCCGCATCGCTCGCGCTCGGCCCTGCGTCGGCCTCGCGCCCTGCGTCCATCCCCGCATCGGGGCCTGCGTCCATCGCGACCACGGCCGCATCACTCGTCGTGCCCGCGTCGATCGAGAGGCTGCCGTCGGCCGTCCCCGCGTCGAGCGACACGACCGCCGCGTCGGGGACATCGGCGTCGGTCGGGCTCCACGCATCGGGCGCGATGATGGCGGCATCGAGGCCGGCGTCGGGCATCGGGCTCCACGCATCGGGCGCGAAGCTGGCGTCGGGCATCGGGCTCCACGCATCGGGCGCGATCGTGGCGGCATCGAGGCCTGCGTCGGTCCCGGGGCCCGCGTCGCAGGCCGCGCACGCCGAGCTGAAGATGTAGAGCGCACCGTAGGCTCCGGTCGTGTAGACGCCGGGCGCTCCCACGAACGCGGTCGTTCCCGACAACGAGACCGAGCGCCCGAAATTGGCGGAGGCCGTGGGATCCGACGCCTGCACGTGCTGCGTCTGGTCCCAGGAGGTCCCTGTACGCTCGAAGAAGTACACGGACCCTTCGCCGCTCGTGTCCAGCCGATCGTTCCACGCGGCCACGAGCGCCACGTCTCCCTCGAGCGCGAGGGCCGCGCCGAAGCGGTCGGGGTGCATGGCGTCGCTGGGATGCAGCCGAGCCTGCTGGGACCAGCTCGACGACGCGGGCGCTCGCACGAACACGTAGGCCGCCTCGGTGGTGGCCGCAAGCGTGGCAAAGGTGCCTGCGAGCACGGTGTCGCCGGAGATCGCGACGCGCCAGCCGAGCTCGTGCATCGTCGCGCCGTCGCTCGCGAGGAGCCGTGCCTCCTCGGTCCAGGCGCTCCCGGACCACGCGAAGACGCGAACGCTGCCCTGGTCCACCGCGAGGTCGTCCCCTGGTGCGCCGACCACCACGCGGTCTGCGTCGAGGTCGACCGAGTAGCCGATCTGATCGCCCGAGTCCGCGCTCGTCGCAGGCAGCACCGAGCCCGCGTCCCAGCTGCCGCTCCACGTGTACACCGCCGCGCCGCCACTGTCTCCGAGCGGAGCGCCCACGACGGCGCGATCGATCGAGATCGCGACCGAGTGGCCCTGTCGCTGGAGGCCCGCCATCGCGAGCGTGGTCTCGCGGGACCAGGTTCCGGAGCCGCTCCTGCGCATGATCCACGCCTCGCCGTTGGCCACGCCCGGAGCGCCGAGGATCGCGGACACACCGTCGGTGTCGACGCTGGCGCCGAGCTCGCTCCCGCTCGCGCCCATCTGCGTCGACTCGAGGACCCACGTGCCCACCGAGTGATGGAAGAGATACGCCTTGTCGACGGCCCACGCGCCGACGACCGCGAGGTCGCCGTGCACCGACACCGCGACACCGAACTGATCGTTGCTCGACGTGTCCACCGGCGCGTACCGCGTCTGCTCCATCCACACGAGCGGATCGATCGTGAGCGGGTAGCGGGCCTCGGCGTCGTCGACGAGCACGCGGATGCGCGATGCGAGCACCTCGAGTCGCGCTGGGACGGAGTGTCCGTCGGCGTCTTGCACCCAGAGCTCGCCGTAGCCGGCGCGTGCCGCACCGCCCTCGTCCACGAGCGTCACGTCGCTGCCGACGAGACGCGGTGCCAGCGCGCCGCTCACCTCGATCTCGAGCGCGAGCGGGCCGCGACCAGGCATGCGCGACGCGAGCTCCACGACGTGCTCGAGGCCGAGAGGGCCGTGGACCCAGCGCTCCACGACCCCACCACCGTGATCCTGCACCGCCTCGTTTCCGCGGCAATTCCCCGCGACGGCTGCGAGCGCTCGCGACGCGCCCCCATCGCGCGACAGCACGCGTGGCGTGAGCGTGGCGATGCCGCCGCGCGCCGGGCGGAGGACGAGGCCCTGCGGCGTGCCCACGATCACGGCGCCGTCTTCGCGCGCGAGCCAGCGCCCCGTACCAGTCTCGGTCAGGTGCCAGGCCTCCGAGGCGTCGCGCTCCACGGCCCGAATCAAGGCCGCGCGCAGCGGGCGGGGCCCGATCATCGCGAGCCGCTGCGCTCTCGGCCCCGAGAGAGCGGAGGTAGGGGTCGTGCCGCCCTGCGCCGCGTGCGGCGCCCAGAGTGCAGCGGCGAAGGCCAAGCACGCCCACCGCGCGATCCGCCAGCCGCGCGCCTCGGGCTTCTTGGCCCACCGGTTCTTGCCCACGCTCGAGAGGCCCAACGACGAGAACGGTCGCATCGCAGCGACTTTCTCACGAACGTGGGCGAGCTCGCGAGCGACCCGTCCATGCGCGT
>JAIBCE010000360.1 GCA_019694315.1 Sandaracinaceae bacterium | reverse complement strand
TGCCTTCGAGATCTCGACCGAGCCCGAGACGTGGGGCGTGGTCACGCGCGTGCTGGGTAGACCGGGTCGCTCCGCGCTGCGGGCGGGTGAGCGCTGCTACGAGGCTGCCGGGCACGCCGTGCCGCCGACAGACTGCCCCGTGCTGGCGTGGGCGGGCGGCGAGGGCGAGCGGCACGCCGTGACCTCCACGTGCGTGCCTGGTCATGCGCTCATCGCCACCGTGGAGCAGGGCGGGCCGACGAGCGTGCTCGTGTCGGGCCGCTTGGTCCCGCTCGACGTGCTCGGCACGCTCGCGGACGCACGCATCGACGAGCTCTCGTCGCGCGGGAAGCTCTCCGTGCGTGAGCGACAGGTCCTCGTCGAGCTCGTGAAGTCGGGGGATTCGCTCGACGTGATCGCGCAGCGTCTCGGGGTCAGTCGCGCCACCGTGAAGTTCCACGAGGCGAACCTCCTCGCGAAGCTAGGTGCGGACTCGCGGATCGATCTCCTGCGCCTCCTCTTCTAGCGCGCCGCGCCCCCCGATTCCCTTGGAAACCCCGCGGATTCGGGGCAGGGCAAGCCGCGGAAGGCGCGAATTCGCGTCGGCGAGGCGCCGCGATGCGGAAAACACGAGCCAGAGCGGTGACGGCAGCGCATCGCGGCTCGAGGCCTCGGGGCTCCTCGCCCCGCCCTTGGGCCAGTGCAGCGGATCAGCAGCGCGTCGCATGCTGGGCCCGACGACTCGGCCCCGCGCGCCACGCAGCTCGGCACCGGATCGCTCCGACCCGTACCCGGAGGTGAAGGATGTCTACATCCATCGAGCGCTCGCTCGCCATCGCTCTCGTTGCGTTCACGGCGCTCGCCGCCGCCGCATGCACGGGCCCCATCGGCCCAGCCGGCCCGCCCGGCGCCGACGGTGTCGATGGCGTGGACGGCGTGGATGGCGCGCCAGGTGATCCCGGTGCGCCCGGCGATCCGGGAGCGCCCGGCGACCCTGGAGCGCCCGGTGATCCCGGCGCCCCGGGCGTCTCGGTGGGCGATCTCAGCGGTCACGTGACCGAGGCCGCCGATCACACCAACGTGGTGGGCGCGACGATCACCGTCGATCCCCCCGTCGTGGCCGCAGTGACCTCGACCGCGGGAGGGGCCTACGAGATCCTCGGTCTCCCGGCAGGCGTCTATCGCGTGACGGCCACGTCGGGCGACTACCCGGCGGTCGTCGAGACGGTCTCGATCCTCGCTGGCCGCGCCTCCACGCTCGATCTGACCTTCCTCAACTGGAGGCCCGAGTCCGATGCCTGCATCCTCTGCCATGGCACATCGGATCCCGGCATCGTCGCCGACTACCGGTCGAGCGCGATGGCGCAGGAGGTGTCGTGCCAGGACTGCCACGGGGCAGACCTGAGAGGCGCGGCGGGACACAACCCGCTGCCCACCGCCGCGACGTGCGCGAGGTGCCACGCGAACCAGTACCGCGGCCACATGTCGAATCGTCACTCGATCGGCTACCAGCGCACGTTCGAGTCGGGCCGTCTCGACGACCTACCGCCGTGCACGGTGGACGCCACCGCGCTCGAGTCGGCCGGCGAGGCGACCTGTCAGAGCTGTCACGAGGTCGAGCAGCGCTGCGACAGCTGTCACGGTCGCCACCGGTTCTCCCTCGAGGAGGCGCGTCATCCGCTCGCCTGCGGCTCGTGCCACATGGGCCCCGATCACCCGCAGTACGAGGTGTACGAGACCTCGCGGCACGGCGTGGTCTGGGAGACCGAGGGCCCCGATGCAGGCCCCGCGTGCGCTGACTGCCACATGCCCACGCGCCGCACCGCGCCGGACGGCACCACCTACACCGATCACGATCTCTCGTTCGGCATCGCGTTCGGTCCCGTGGGCGGCATGCCCTCGCACCGCAGCTTCCGCCGCGGTGGCCAGCTCCCCTACGTGCTCACGGCAGGTGCGCTCGCGCCCAACCCCGCGTTCGACCCGAACGCCGCCCTCGACATGGCGGGCGCCGACGGCACGCCCGACTCGGCGTTCCCTGCGGACATCGACGGCACCATCGTGCAGGTCGCCGATGCGGCCGAGGTGCTCGACGCGCGTCGCGAGCAGATGGTGAGTGTCTGCTCCGGCTGTCACTCCGACACGTTCGCGATGTACCAGCTCGACGTCGCGGATGGCATGCACCTCAACGCCACGGCGCTGCGGTACGAGGCCGAGGACATCATCCGCGCGATGGCCTACGACGGTTTGATCGTCCCCTCGGTGAGCAGCCGTCCGCCCAACCCCGATGCCGTGGGCTCGATCATCCTCGGCGGCACGATGCTCTACCGCAACTTGTCCCGCATCGAGCGCGTGTTCTTCCAGCTCTACAAGTACGACTTCGTCACCACGTGGCACGGCGCCTACCACATGAACCCGGACTACGCGCACTGGTACGGCTGGGCCGAGCTCAACCTCGGCTTCGCCGACATCTGTGACGCTGCCTACGCCGCGCGCCGTGACGAGGCCCTCGAGCGCGCGATCACCAGCGGCTCGACGACGGTGTGGAGCGTGCCCTACCAGGGCGTGCTCTACGAGACCGGCTCCATGACCGAGACCTACGATCTCTTCCCTGCCGGCACGGGTGTGTCGGTGGACGCCTACGGATCCGGAACGCCCACCACGTACACCGGGATCACGTTCCACTGACCGAGTCGCCGTCTCGCGCGGAGGGCTGCGCAGACGACGCTCGACGAAGACGCCGAGGTCGGGGCTCGCTCGCCGGAACGAGCCCTCTCCTCGGCGTCGTCGTGTCAGGACCCGTCGGAACCTCACCGTTGCGCTTCGTGCGGTGCCGCCGGGCGCATGCGGAAGCTCCCGCCATGCTCTTTTCGTGAAGGACGCCGAGGCGTGCGGACACCGTGGGCAACCATGCGTCAGTGCTTCTCCGTGGCTCTCACGCTCGCTTCGCTTCTCGCCCTCGCTGGGTGCAGCTCCGATCCTGCGCCGGGGGATGCCGCCGCGGATCTCCGCGACGCGGCTCGCGCCGACGACGCAGCTGGCCTCGATGCGGCGGCTACGACGGATGCAGCGACGACCGCGGATGCGCCCGCCACGTCCGATGCTCCAGCTGCGTCCGACGATGCGAGCCGCGACGCTGCGAGCTCGGGTGACGCGTGGCGCGACCTCTGCCCCGCAGGCCTCGGCGCGGTCTGCGACGACACGGCCGTGTGCCCCGCTGGCTTCGAGTGCATGGTCGGTCGCTGTGCGCCGCAGGCGCGGCAGATCTGCGGCGGCTTCGCAGGCGCGCGCTGCACCGATCTCGCGTACCCGACGTGCATGTACTTCTCCAGCGCCGACTTCGGCCCGTGCCTCACGCCCGACGAGCAGCGCTGCATCTGCGCCGATCCGGAGCGGGCGGCAGGCTTCGCCTGCCTCTGACGAGAACCTCAGCGTCGGGTCCACCCGGCTGAAGTGTCGCGGCCTGGGCTCGTCGCCTGCGTGAGCGTCCGGTCTACTCCCAGGTCCGGAGGAGAAGGTCGAGCTGGGTGCACAGCTCGAGCGCCGCCAACATCGCCTCGAGCTCGGTGATGGCGGCGTCGTCCTCGGCGCGGCATTCGCTCGAGGGGCTGGCGTCGCGAGCGGCATCGACGGCCTCGCGTAGCTCGCGCACGAGGCGCGTTGCGCTGCCGACCTCGAAGGACCGCGCACCCGGATCGGGCGCGGGGAGCGAGAAAGGCTCACCCGCGTAGCCAGGCACCTCGAGATCCATCAGCCCCTCGTCGAGGCGGAGCGCGACGTCGTACGAGATCTCTCCCGTGCACCGTGCCGCCGCAGCGACGATCGGGGCCGCCTCGAGGCCTTCGAGCGTGCGCACGTGCACGAGCCCGTCGGCTCGTGTGGCCTCGACGATGACCAGGCCGTCGCCGTCGCCAGCGATCGCGCGGATCCGCTCGGTGCAGCCACGCTCGACGAGCGCGCGCAGGCATGCAGCGGTCGCGTCGGCGCTCGCGTGCTCACCCAGCCTGCTGTCGTACGCGTGGCCCATGCGTCGCTCGCCCACTCCTCCGCCTGTGTGATGTTGGGTCCGCAACTCGAGGCGACCGGTCTCGCGGCACCGTCGGCCGTGCCCGGAGACCCCGCGCCGCGCAGTTCGTCAGTACGTCAGGACCGCGCGCACCGGCAGCGGGGCGAGCTTCGCGCGGCCTTCGAGGAACGACAGCTCGATGAAGAAGCCGTAGCCCACGGGCTCGCCGCCGGCCTGCTTGACGAGCTCGGCCGCGGCCTTGGCCGTGCCGCCCGTGGCGATCACGTCGTCGACGATCAGCGTGCGGGCACCAGGCGCGATCGCGTCGTCGTGCATCTCGAGCGCGTCGGTGCCGTACTCGAGCGCGTACTCCACGCGGCGCTTCTTGTGCGGGAGCTTGCCGGGCTTGCGCACGGGCACGAGCGAGGCGCCGAGCGCGAGCGCCAGCGGCGCGCCGAAGAGGAAGCCGCGCGACTCGATCGCGACGACCGTCTCGACACGGAGATCGCGGACGGCCTCCGTGAAGAGCTCGATGCCCGCGCGGAACGCGTCGGGGTGGCCGAGCAGCGGCGTGATGTCGCGGAAGAGGATGCCGGGCTTCGGGAAGTCGGGCACCGCGCGGATCTGTGCCGTCACGAGATCGATCTTGCTCTGGGTCATCGCTCCTCCGTCGTGATCGTGACGCCCTCGATCGCGCGCTCGGCGATGCGCATGTGCTCTCGCTCGGTGGCGTCGAGGCCGAGCGGGGTCACCGAGACGAAGCCGTGATCGACGGCCTCGGTGTCCGAGCCCTCGCTCGGATCGTGGAAGGCGTTGGGGCCGCCGATCCAGAAGTACTCGCGGCCGCGCGGGTCTCGGCGCACGTCGACCTCGTCCTCGTAGCGACGGCGCCCGAGGCGCGTGGCGCGCAGGCCCGCGGGGCGCGGCACACCGGCGGGGAAGTTCACGTTGAGCAGCGGCGGCCGCGTGCCCTCCTCGCGCGGCGGCAGCGCGAGCACGCGGGCCGCGATCGCACACGCGATGGGCGCGATGGTGTCGAAGCTCGTGCCGTCGGCCATGCCCACCGAGAAGGCGATGGACGGGATGCCGCGGAGCGCGCCCTCGCGCGCGGCGGCCACGGTGCCCGAGTAGAACGTGTCCGAGCCGAGGTTGTAGCCGTGGTTGATGCCCGACACGACGAGGTCGGGCGCGCGCGGCATCAGGTCCTTCCAGTAGAGCCCCACGTAGATGCAGTCGGCGGGTGTCCCGTCGATCGCGTGGAAGCCGTCGACGATGCGATGCCGCAGCGGCCGCGCGAGCGTCAGCGCGTGGCTGTTCGCGCTCTGCTCGGTCTGCGGCGCCACGACGACCACGTCGGCGATCGCCTCGAGCTGCGCGTGCAGCGTGCGGATGCCGCGGGCGGCCACGCCGTCGTCGTTGGAGAGGAGGATGAGAGGGCGCGCGATCACGGCGCGACTCTGACACGAAGCGAGCGAGCGGTCGCCGCGCGCGGTCGCTCGCGCGCCGCTCGAACCACGCCCTTCGCGAGCGACGGAAAAAAGAGAACCCGAGGACACCCTCGGGTTCATCCGACCGCTTTCGCGATCGGGGCGGCGGGATTCGAACCCACGACCCCCAGACCCCCAGTCTGGTGCGCTAACCAGGCTGCGCTACGCCCCGGAAAGAAGGCGCGGAGAGTACTTGGAACGGCCCTTCGTGCAAGGAAGAAGATCAGCCGTCCGACGGCTGCGTCGTGCGTGGGCCCACGCCGCGACGTCTGGACACCCCCGCTCGCGCGTCGTGAGGGCCTTGTGGCGACGCCGGGTTTTGATCACACTCGCGCCGTCTCGAAGGGCCTCGTGCCCTGGCCACGGCACGCGAAGGGCGAGAGCCCTTCCAACGGAAGGAGAGCTCCCATCAACCGCCCCCGCTTCGATCCGCGCAATCAACCGCGCACCTTCAGTGGTCCCCGTACGAACCACCGCATCCGTGTCCCCGAGGTGCGCGTCATCGGCGCGAACCAGGAGATGCTCGGCGTGCTGCCGACGCACGAGGCGCTCCGCCTCGCGCGCGAGGCCGATCTCGATCTCGTGGAGGTGAACCCGAAGGGGGTGCCGCCGGTCTGCAAGATCATGGACTTCGGCAAGTTCAAGTACGAGGAGAAGAAGAAGGAGAGCGACGCCCGCAAGCGGCAGGTGCAGGTCGAGCTCAAGGAAGTGAAGCTCCGCCCCAAGACCGACGACCACGACCTCGAGGTCAAGGCCAAGCACATCCGGAGGTTCCTCGAGGACGGCAACAAGGTGAAGGTGACCTGCCGCTTCCGTGGCCGCGAGATCACGCACCCGGAGACGGCCGAGGTGCAGCTCGTGCACTTCATCGAGACGACGAAGGACATCGCCATCGTCGAGCAGACGCCGCGCATGGAAGCCAAGACCATGACCATCCTGCTCTCGCCCAAGGCCGAGATCCGCGCGCGCGTCGCGCAGCAGGTCGCCAAGCGCGCGGAGCAGGAGAAGCAGAAGGCCATGGCCGCCAAGGCGGGCGAGGCGACCGACGACGAGGACGAGCTGAAGGACGACGAGGAGTGACGCTCACACCGTCTCCGAACGAATCGAGGCCCGCGTCCCGCGAGGGAGGTGGGCTTCGTCGCTTCCATGGCGGGTCGCTTCCATGGGGGCCGCTTCCATGGGGCTTCCATGGGGCCGCTTCCATGGGGACTGTGCCGTGAGGCTGCATCCCACGTCGGGTGCGGGGCAGGGAGTTCCTCGGCCAGAACGGCAGGCGCTGCTGGTATAAACGGCGCTGGTGTCGGAACCGACGCGCATCGGAGACTACGAGCTCCTCGATCGCATCGCCGAGGGCGGCATGGCCGAGGTCTGGCGTGCGCGTGCGCGCGGCGCGGCCGGCTTCGAGAAGACCGTCGTCGTCAAGCGCGTCTTGCCGGCGCTCGCGGCGCGGCCCGGCTTCGCGGATCTGCTGATCCGAGAAGCGAAGATCGCGGCGCGCCTCTCGCACCCGAACATCGTCCAGATCTTCGATCTCGGGGAGTCGGACGGCACCTACTTCATCGCGATGGAGTACGTGCACGGCACCGATCTCGCGCGGGCGCTGACGCATCGCGGCTCGGCCGAGCACCTGCCGCTCGCGCTCCGGGTGTGGATCGCCGCGGAGGCCACGCGCGCCCTCGATCACGCGCACCGCCGCAAGGGCGACGACGGGCGACCGCTCCACATCGTGCACCGCGACGTCTCACCGCAGAACGTGCTGCTCGCGCACGAGGGCGTCGTGAAGGTGGCCGACTTCGGCATCGCGCGCGCCGACGAGGTGGGCCTCGGACGCGGTGAAGATCCCAAGGTGCTGCGCGGCAAGTACGCGTACATGTCGCCCGAGCAGGCGCGGGGTGAGCCGCTCGATCGACGCTCGGACATCTTCGCGCTGGGCGTGGTGCTCTTCGAGGCAGTGACGGGGCAGCGCCTGTTCCGCGCGAAGAGCTCGCACGAGACGCTCCAGCTCGTCCGCACCTGCAAGATCCCCGATCTGCGGGCGGCCGGCGTGCCCGACGAGCTCGTGCCGACGCTCTCGCGCGCGCTCGCGGCGGGGCGCGAGGAGCGCCACGCGTGGGCCGGCGAGGTGCACGGCGAGCTCATGGGCTTTCTCTACCGGCGCGGCGAGCCGGTGGGCGAGGCCGAGCTCGCGTCGGCGATGGAGC
>JAIBCE010000359.1 GCA_019694315.1 Sandaracinaceae bacterium | reverse complement strand
GGGCCCGTGCCTGCGGCGAGGCGCTCGAGCGGCTCGCGTCCGCGGGTGCCTGCGAGGCCGAGCTGCTGCACCGCCGCCTGTCGACGCGCGTCCTCTCCCGAGCGCGCCTCGGCGACGAGCACCGCCTCGGCCACGTAGCCGAGCAGATCCTCGTCGTCTCCGTCGCTGGCGCGGATCTCCGCGTAGCGCGCGCGCGCTGCCTCCACATCGCCCGTGCGCGCGGCCTCTGCGACCTGCGCCCTCATGCCACCTCCGCAAGCACCGAGGAGCAGGAGCGCACCGAGCCAGACGCGAGCGCGGACCGAGCGAGACATCGCGAAGAAGGTACATGATCGGGGCGACCGTCCGCGTGAACACGATCGCCCGCGCTGCCGGGCTCGTGTGGCGTCGAGGATGTCGCGTCAGGGGATGGTGGCGTCCGCGCCGTCGGACCCAGCGCCGTCGGACCCAGCGCCCAAGGACCCAGCGCCGTCGGACCCAGCGCCGTCGGACCCAGCGCCGTCGGACCCAGCGCCCAAGGACGCTGCGCCGAAGAAGGCCGCGGAGAGCTCGGCGCCGAGGCGATCGAAGGCCTCCGTGGCCATCGCTTCGTAGACCGCGCTCGCGCTCGCCCGCCCCTCGCCCGCATCGAGCTCGAACGAGGGCGGGGGTGCCACCTCCACGCGAAAGCGCGCGCGCGGCGGCGGCTCGGTCGCGCCCGGCTCGAGCGGCGTGCGCATCTCGATGTCGAAGCGCACGAGGAAGCCCGCGAACGCGCGATCATCGGGCTCGTCGATCTCGTCGGGACGATCGAGGCCGAGGCGGCCCAGGGCCGCGGCCAGCGCGGGATCGCCCGCGCGCTCGCGGCTCGACGTGAAGAGGCGACCGTCGGGCACGATCTCGTAGTCGATGCGGATCTCGGGCTCACCGCTGTCGGCGTCCCGATCGCGGTCGAGCGCTTCGGTCGCCGCGCGCAGACCGTCGGGATCGTCGAGATACGGAGCGAGCATCGCGGCGCGCTCCTCGTCCGAGAGGGCGTCGGGAAGCTGCTGGCCTCGCACCACGGGGAGCACGTCGCGCGGTGCCACCTGTTCGAAGGCCGTGCGCAGCCGATCGAAGACGAGGGCCTCTCGCCGCTCCGACAGGCGCCGTGAGAACGACGGGCCGATCGGCTCGACCGGCTGCTCCGCGAGGTCGGACGCCACGCGATCGAAGTCGCGCAGGAGCTCGCTCGAGGGCGTCCGGAAGCGCACGAGCACGTCGTGCGTCTCGTGGGCCTCGAGGTACGCGAAGAGCGCGCGGAAGAACGCGATCGCCTCGGCACGACCGCCACGGGTCACGAGCGCATCGAGCACGCGTGCGTAGCGATCGGTGCGGCGTCGGCTCGCCTCGGCGGCCTCCGACGTGCCCGGATGCTCGCGCGCCACGAACGCGTACGAGCCCACGTCGTCGGCGGCGATCGCCGCCTCGAGCGCGAGGCGAGGCAGGCGTGCGCGTGCCTCGTCGCGCTGGGGCGCGTCGGGGAATCGCGCGAGGAACGCCCGCAGACGCCACGCGTCGTCGCGTGCGCTCGCATACTCGCCCGCGATCCAGTCGACGCGCGCGCGCTCGGTGTCCGGGCCCTCGGGGTACTCCTCCACGTACGCACCGAGCTGCGCGAGATCGCCGCTCGCCACCGCGCGCTCGTAGGCCGCATGCGGGAGGGCGTTCGAGGCCACGTGCGCCGCGTGCACACCCCCGTGCTCCACGTAGCAGCGCAGCGCGTGCACGTCGTTTCCCGCGATCGCCGACTGCACCGCGACGCGATCGGCGGCGGCGTCGAGCAGCGTGAGCACGAGCGCCCCGAGCGCCAGCGCGACGACGCCGCTCACCGCGATGGCGCGGGGCAGCTCGCTCGAGGGTGCCGCGGTGCTCGCCTTCTCCCACACCGTCGTGCGCTTGAGCTCTCCGAGCGGATCGCGTCGACGCGCCGCGCGGTCTGCCTGGCCGAGGGGCTCTCTCGCGCGCTCGATCGCGCCCACCGTCGCGTCGGCCTCGAGCGCGGGCACCGAGAGCGTCTCGGCGGGCTCGTGCTCCATCCAGACCGTGAGCTCCGCGTGCGACGAGAGCGGCAGACGCCGCGGTGTGCCCACCGCCGCCACGGCCGTGACGGGCACCACCCGCAGCACCGCCGCGCTCCGCGCGTGCGCCACGATCACGTCCTCGCTCGTCACGTACACGCCCGGCGCGATCGGCATCCGCCGCGCGGCCAGCGAGACGGCGAGCGCACGCGTCGCCACGTACGCGATCGGCAGACACGCCACCGCGTAGAGCGCGGCCCAGATCCACGTCTGCACCGGCCAGCACGCGTCTGCGAACGACGCGAGCCCCAGCGCCAGCAAGGCCACGATCGAGAACGGCACCATGCCGAGCGCGAGGCGCTCGCGCACGACGAAGCGATCGCGACCGCGTGCCACGAGCATCCCCTCGGGCCCGAGCGCCTTCGCGAGCTCCGCGCGCTGCGCGTCCGTCATCGACGCGAGGGCGATCGTCCGCGCGGGGCTGCCCGTGTTCTCTCCGTGCTCCGTGTCGCCCATGGTCCGCGGCGATGATGCCCGAGCACGTGGCGGGGCGCGATCGCCCGAGGCGCCGATCCACATCCTCTCCACCCCGGGCGCGTGCTCGACGGCGGTCGCTGCCCGGTCAGAATCCGGTTGTCTTCACTTGGGATGGTCTCATGCGCCGAGCTCTCTCCACGTTCGCGATCGCCAGCATTCTCTCCGCGTGTGGCGGCCCCGGCGATGCGCCCGACGCCGCGAGGCCCGACGACGTCGGCGCGAGCGATGACGTCTCCAGCGCCATCGACGCCCCAGCCAGCGACGACGCATCCTCGCTCGACGCGGCGCTCGCCCCCGACGCAGGCCCACCCGCCGATCTCTCGTGCAACGGGTCCTTCACGCTCGGCGCAGTGGAGCCCGTCGCGCCCCATCCGTTCCACGTTCGCTCGATTCGCTTCCCGGTCGCGCGCGTCTCCCTCGTGCGAGTCGACGAGCTGGGCATCGCGATCGGTGACCCCGTCACGACCGACGACATGGGCGACGTCGTGCTCGACATGCCCGGCAACGACTTCGCCTCGTGGCGCGTGACGGGCAGCGGCTGCCCCGACACGTGCGTGCCGACGTACGGCTTCCGCGTGGCCATGCACGGCAGCGCGGATCTCACGGCTGGTGCGGTGGAGCCGGCGATCGGCCACGACATCGACGACTTCGTCGGAGTCACCTCGCGTGTGCGCATGGTGGGCACGACGACCGGGCAGGCGTGGATCACCGTGCGCGACTGCAACACGGCGCCTGTCGCGGGCGCGCGGATCGAGGCGCGCGATGCGAACGGGCCGATCACCGAGCGCTGTGTGTCCACGGGCGATACTGTGTCGCCGTGCTTCGTCTACGTCCGCTCGGTGGCCAGCTTCGTGAGCATCGACCCCACGCTCTCGCGCACCCAGGCGAGCGGCGGCGCCGCGGTGTTCGGTGCCGCGAGCCCGGTCACGATCACCGCGTTCGTGACGCCGGTGGGAGCGACCGAAGAGGTGCAGCTCGGCGAAGCGACGGTGCCGCTGTTCGACACGAGCTCTTCTCTCGCGACGATCTATCCGCGCGGACCGTGAGCCGCGGACGTCGGATCTGAGGGCCGCGCTCAGGACCCATGGCGACCCGCAAGAAGACGAACGGACGCGCGAGCCCGCCCCTGGGTGATCTCCCGCTCTCGCCACGCGCGCTGCGCTGGCTCGCGTCCAAGGGCGTTCGGCGTGTCGCTCCGCCGGGCTCGGAGGAAGAGACGAAGGTGCTGCTCGCGAAGCAAGGCGCGCCGAGCTGGCCTGTGCTCGTGGCCGTCGAGACGACGTTCGGAGGGCTCTCCGGGGAGGCCTCCGACGGGCGGGAGATCTGGTTTGGTGTGCGTGGTCGGACCTGGTTCGGTCGCGTCCGCAAGGGTCGGCCGCTCGTGGCCGTCGCCTGCTACAGCCCGATCGTCTGGTACATGGACGAGGCGGGGCGCGTGATCGAATTCGACGAGCTCGGAGAGGGCTTCTACGAGTCGGACTCGATCGCACATCGCATCGAAGAGCTCGCGATCCATCGCACCAGCGGGGTGTCGTTCGCCGGCAAGCACGGGGAGCGATTCGCCAAGCTCCTCGGGCTGAGCGAGGTCGCCGAGGTGAGGGACTCGATGACCCGCGCGTGGGGAGAGGCGGCGCGCGACCACGTGAAGGGCATGCTCGTCACGGAGTGCTTCACGCCCTCCGACTACGGCAAGAAGGACCGCGTCTGGAGCACGTGGATCGACGCGAGGGAGTCGGCGGTGCGAGGGCTCGAGACGGCGACCGGCCTCACGAGAGACACTCGCTGATCACGTCACGTCCGAGACGCGAGTCGCCCTGTCTCTCGAGGGCTCGAGGTTTCGTGCGCGCGGGGGCCCAAGCCCGCACAGTCAGCCCACGATCCCCATCTCGCGGCCGATCTCGGTGAAGGCCGCGATCGCGCGATCCACCTGCTCGGGGCTGTGCGCCGCCGACATCTGCGTGCGGATGCGCGCCTGACCGCGCGGGACCACGGGGAACGAGAAGCCGATCACGTAGATGCCGCGCGCGAGCATGCGCGAGGCCATGTCGCTCGCGACCTTCGCGTCGCCGAGCATCACGGGGATGATCGGGTGCCCCGCGCCGGCGAGCGTGAAGCCCGCCTTCGACATGCCCTCGCGGAAGCGCTGCGAGTTGTCGCGCACACGCTGCCGGAGGCCATCGCCCTCCTCGAGCAGATCGAGGCACGCGATGGACGTGGCGGCGATCACGGGCGCGAGCGTGTTCGAGAAGAGGTACGGACGGCTCCGCTGGCGGAGCCAGGCGACGATCTCCTTGCGGCCCGAGGTGTAGCCGCCGCTCGCGCCACCCAGGGCCTTGCCGAGCGTGCCGGTGATCACGTCGATGCGGCCCATCACGCCGCGCAGCTCGTGCGTGCCGCGGCCCTTGTCACCGACGAAGCCCACCGCGTGGCTGTCGTCGACCATCGTCATCGCGCCGTACTTGTCTGCGAGATCGCAGAAGGTCGCGAGGTTGGCGATCACGCCGTCCATCGAGAAGACGCCGTCGGTCGCGACGAGGATCCGCTTGACCCCGTCGGCGCGCGCTTGCTTGAGCTGCGCCTCGAGGTCGTTCATGTCGTTGTTCGCGTAGCGGTAGCGCTTGGCCTTGGAGAGGCGGATTCCGTCGATGATCGACGCGTGGTTGAGCGCGTCGGACACGATGGCGTCCTCCTCGCCGAGGAGCGTCTCGAAGAGGCCACCGTTCGCGTCGAAGCAGCTCGAATAGAGGATCGTGTCCTCGGTGCCGAGGAAGCGCGAGAGGCGCGCCTCGAGCTCCTTGTGCACGTCCTGCGTGCCGCAGATGAAGCGCACCGACGCCATGCCGTAGCCGTGCTTGGGGATCGCCGCGAGCGCGGCCTCGACCAGGCGCGGGTGGTTCGCGAGGCCGAGGTAATTGTTCGCACAGAAGTTCAGCACCTCGCGCCCGCCCGAGCGGATCACCGCGTCCTGCGGCGAGGCGATCACGCGCTCCTCCTTGAAGAGCCCCTGCTCCTTGAGGCCTTCGAGCTCACGCGAGAGATGGTCGAGGTAGTCGCGATCCATGGGTGATCCTCCGAGAGGCGCGCACAGTAATCGGCGAGACGCCACGAGAGAAGCGCGACGCCAGCGCGGCGGCGTACGCTGGCCGACATGAGCGACGTCGAGTCGGTGACCCTGACCTTCTTCGCGCCCGTGCCGCGCGGGCACGAGCTGCTCTATGCGAGCTTCCACCTCGAAGACCCCTCCGAGCAGGGCGCGTTCGTCCACGACCTCACTGCGGGCGTGCTCTACGTGAGCCAGCGCCTGGCCGGTCCGCTCGGCAACCACGCCGCGGTGCAGGATCCGCTCGCCGTGCTCGCGCGCTTCACGTGGACGCTCGATGGCGCCGTCCGCGGCCGCTCGCTCGGGGCGATGTGCTCGGTCGAGGGCGACGCCACGCGCACGAGACTCTTCTTCACCCGCGAGGGCGGCGGCTACCGCTGAGCGCGCGTAACGAACGCAGGCTCGATCCGTAGAGACACGTCATGCGTACCGACGACATGCCCGAGCCCCGACCCGACGAGCGCATCCCGCGCGGCCGCTTTCCCTGGCTCACCGCGCTCCTCGTGGTGGTCGGCCTCGGCGCGCTCGCGTCCACCACGCTCATGACGCCCGCCGTGATGGGCCAGCACGCGACCACGATGGTCAGCCGGCGGCAGGCGCTCCGCGGCCGCAGCGCGCCGATCCCCACGGCGCCGCTGCACTTCGTTTTCGGCACGCCGCTCGCGGGGCCCCATCCGCGCGGCAGCGAGCGCGTGTACTTCGCGATGGGCTGCTTCTGGGGCGCGGAGCGTCGCTTCTGGTCGATCCCAGGCGTGGTCTCCACCGCCGCGGGCTACATGGGCGGCTACACGCCGAACGCCACCTACGAAGAGGTCTGCACCGGACAGACCGGTCACGCCGAGACCGTGCAGGTCGTCTACGACCCGCGCCGCGTGCGCTTCCCCGAGCTCTTGCGCGCGTTCTGGGAGGGCCACGATCCCACGCAGGGCATGCGGCAGGGCAACGACGTGGGCACCCAGTATCGCTCGGCGATCTACACGACCACCGACGCACAGCTCGCGGCCGCGCGGCGCTCGGTCGAGGTCTACCAGGAGGCCCTCACCCGCGATGGCTTCGGGGCGATCACCACTGAGGTGCGGCCCGTGAGCGAGGCCGGCGCCTTCTACTTCGCCGAGGACTATCACCAGCAGTACCTCGCGAAGAACCCGAACGGCTACTGCGGCCACGGCGGCACGGGCACGAGCTGCCCCATCGGCCTCGTGCCCTACGAGGGGTGACGGACGCCGCGTCGTTGACTCGCGCGCGGCGCGAGCGAGACCCTCGCGCGATGACGAAGAGCGGGGTGTCGCCGATGACGATGAATGGTGTGTCGTTCGACGAGGCGTTCGGAGGCGTCCCGCACGAGGCCCTCGGTCTGCGGCGCGACGAGGCGCGCGTGAGGGCCCTTCCGCACGTCGCCGTCGCGGCGCTGGTGCTCGTCGCGGGCTGCGGCGCGAGCGAGACGGGGAGCGATCCCACCGCCTCTGCGAGCGAGTCGAGGAGCGGCGCTGCGCCCAGCGAGGCCACCTCGGAGCTGCCCTCGCAGCTCGGGGACGACGGCTGGAGGCGCTGGGAGCTGCCATCGCACTGGCCCGCGCCTCCGTCGCACAGCGCCGCGGCGCCAGCGGCGAGCGGCCCCGCGCTCGCCGAGCTGAGCGCGCTCCGCGCGGAGAACGCCTCGCGTGGTGTGCCCGACCCGCGCGGTGCGACGCTCCACGACGTGATCCTCGCGTCGCGCTCGTTTCCCACGGCGCACGGCGACCCCGAGACACGTCGCGCGCTCGTCGTGCGGGCGTCGCGCGAGGGCGTTCGCTTCGCGATCGCCGACGGCGTGCTCTGGCCGATCGCCGCGCTCGGGCCCGAGCTCGATCTGGCGACCGAGTGTGGGGCCGCGCTCGATCTCGCGACGGACGGTGCGTGGGACGAGGCCGACGCGCGCGGCCCGCTCGCCGAGGCGCCGCCGCTCCTCGCGACGCTCGACGAGGGCGCGCTCGCGCATCGCTACGCGCAGCTCGAGG
>JAIBCE010000358.1 GCA_019694315.1 Sandaracinaceae bacterium | reverse complement strand
GGCAGCGCGTTCGCGCTCGTCGTGCCGAACGAGGGCGCCTCGCCGTGCGGGTCGGTGGTCGGTGAGTCGCGCATCGAGATCCGAGACGCTGCTGCGCCCGACACGTGCCTCGACGTGGTGGCGCTCCCCGTCGCGCTCGCGGCCGCCGACGAGATGGCCGCGACGGCCTCCCACGGTCGGCTCTGGGTGATCGCGCGGCAGGCGGACGATCGCGTGCTCCTCGCGACCTACGAGCCCGGGGGCGTGCCCGTGGTCCGCACGCTTCCGAGCTCGGCGCCCAGCTCGCCCCTCGTGCACCTCACGCCCGTCGGACCGGTCTCTTCGCAGGACGTGATCGTGGGCGCTGCGGCCGATCCCGGCGGCAACCTCGATGGCGCCCCGATCCAGGGCGGCTACGTGGTGCGGGCCTCGTTCGATCGCGGGAGCATCGCGCTCGGCGCGCCGCGCCGCCTCGGCACGCTGACGATGGGCGTGGGCGCGCGCGCCGACGGCCGGCTCTTCGTGACCTCGCACGCGGTGAGCGGCGATGCGCTCTGCCGGGGCACACCCACCCTCACGACCGACGCCGATGGGGCGCGCCTCGTCACGGCGATCGATCTCTGACTGGCGGGGCAGACCCAGCCAGCCGTGGCGGGGTCGGGGCCGCCAAAGGGAGGCCGCGCCGCGCGGGTCCGTCGACGCGACGACACGGCATGCGCCGTGCGATCCCGGTCCCAGACCCGCGCGAGACGCGTCGCTCGTGCGTTCGCCGAGGACGTGTTACGACCCGTCCGCCAAGGAGGTTCTCCGACATGCTCGCTTCGACTCGCCTCACGCTCCTCTCCCTCACGCTCGCCGCGGCCGCGCTCTCGGTCGGCTGTGGCGGTCGACGTCTCCTCACGGTCATGCCGAGCACGACGGCCGGCGCGGTGGTGCAGGAAGCCCGCGTGAGCGTGAACGGTCAGTTCGTCGGCAGCGGCTCGGTCGAGGTGCCGCGCGAGCGCACGATGGTCGTGACCGTCGATGCCTCGCCGCAGTACGAGCCCGCGCAGGTGCAGGTCGATCAGCGCGCGCAGAACCCCCTCGTCGTCACGCTGCGTGAGGACGAGGTCTTCATGTCGACGGTCGAGGACACGAACCAGGTCGTCAACGTCTGGCTCACGCTCAACATCGGCATGCAGGCGCAGATGACGCAGTCGTGGTGGTCGACGATCATCAACGCGATCTCCACGCAGGACTTCGAGCCCGAGATGATGGACGCGGCCTCGGGCTTCCTCCGCACGGCGTGGAAGCAGGTGACCTTCCGCAGCGGCGCCTCGGTGCGCCGTCGCTTCGTGGGCAACGTCGTGCAGACCAATCCCCTCCAGTGGCGCGTGCGCTACGAGGTGCAGATCATGCGCCCCGGCATGGCCGACTGGCAGGACTACCCGCGCGGCTTCCGCGACGAGCTCGACGCGCTCGCCGAGGTCCGCGGCCGCGTCTCTCAGTGATCGCGGCGCGAGCGCGCGGACGCTCGCTGACACACCGGAGGCCGTCGATGCGCTGCATCGGCGGCCTTCGTCGTTGTGTCGTTGTGTCGTTGCGTCGTTGTGTCGTCGTGTCGCTTCGTCGTGTCGCGCGCTGGCCATCGGCTTGCAGACGCCGAGGCATGGCGCCCACCCGCGGACCGACCTGCACCTCGCTCCGGCTCGGTCACACCGCTCGCGGCTCGCGGCTCGCTCGCGGGCTCGCCGTCTCATCTGCGCTCGGTCTGCTGGGCTGCGTCGGCACGCTGAGCGGGCCCGAGGCCGGGCGTGACGCAGGGATGCACGCGACGGCCGATGCGCTCGCGCCCGCCGCGCACGACGGCGCCGCGGCGATCGACGCGGCCCCAGATCCGCTGGGTGCGCCCGACGCGCACGTGATCGACGACGACGCGGCCGTGTTCGCACCCGAGCCCGACGCGTGGGCCCCGCCGCCCGACCCGAGCTGCGCCGCGCCGAGCTGCGAGGCCTTCGGCAACCACGGCGTCAACAACCCGCACCTCTACGCGAGCGCCGCGCAGAACGCCTTCGTCGGCAACACGCTCGCGCGCTGTCGGCCCACGTACTTCCTCGAGGGGCTCATGGCCGCGCCCGAGCCGATGCTCTACGGCGGCGACGTGCCGGGGACCGACGTGCACCTCTGGTACTACGTGCACCCGAGCGACGGTGCGGCGCACAACGCGCACCTCGCGAGCGAGGGCTGCGCCGACACGCCGGACGTGCGCACGCAGCGCGTGTACGCGGATCGCTACCTCGAGTGGGGCTCGCTGCCCTCGCTCGCGCCCGTCACGCCGTCGACCGAGGAGCTGCGCTTCTTCGTGAGCAGCGAGGTGGTGGACGAGGCCGCCGACACCCTGTTTTCGCCGAGCGCGATGATCGTCTACGCGATCGCGACCGCGAGCGGCGCGCGCCCGGGCCTCACGTGGCGAGTGGACGGTCGCGACTGGCACCCTTTCAGCGAGGAGCGCTGGGGCTACTTCGGTCATCGCCCTGGCTTCGCCTACAGCGACAACCACTGGACCTCGTACGAAGGCGCTCCGCCCAAGGACTTCGTGTTCGACGTGAGCGGCGACGCGGGCGCCACGGTGCAGCGCTTCACGGTGTATCGAAACCACCAGGGCGGTCACTACTCCGTCGTGAGCACGATGACGCGACAGGACGGTCGCGTGTTCCTCACGGTGGAGGCCCTCAACGCGGAGGCGAGCCAGGTGCTGCGCGACGAGAGCACGGGCGAGCGCATCGCGTCGGATCCGCAGTACGGGATGCTCTTCGATCTCGGGATCCAGCCCGATGGCGATCGCACCTTCAGCCTGATCGATCCGAGCGGACGTGTGATCGAGCCGTCGATCGTCGCACGGATCCGTCGCACGCCCTGACGATCGAGGCCGCAACGATGGCGAGCCCTCCGGGTCAGCTCACGGGAGGGGTGCGCCAGGCGAGCCAGGGCACTGTCGTGCCGGCGAGGGTCCCGAGGACGATGCCCGCGAGGCCCGCGTGGCCCGCGCATCGACAGCCCACCGCGCCCTCGAGCACCACGAGCGTGATCGCGGCGAGCGCGTAGCCGAGCCGATCGCGCTCGCGTCGGCCGCGCGCGCCCACGAGCGCGCCGCCTGCGAGGCCGCCGATCACGCAGGCGGGCAGACACCACGACACGCAGGCCTCACCGAGGCAGACGTGCCCCGACGACTCCGCGACGCGCACGATCACGAAGGGCACGAGGCCGAAGAGCAAGGCCGGCAGCGCCGCCGCGCCGGCGCCCTGTCCGAGGTGGAGCGCGAGCACGGTGGTCGGGTAGAGCGCGAGGCTCGCGACGAGGCCCGTGGTGTCGCGCGCGCCGCCCTCGAGCATCAGCACCACGAAGAGCGCCAGCGACGGAAGGGCATGGACCAGCGCACGTCGGAGGCGCGCGAGCTCGTAGGCGCGCCGCGCTCGCGCGAGCGTGGGCTCGATCTCGTCGGGGGCTCGATCGGACGGGCCCTCGTGGGGAGGACGGTCGCTCATGACGCATCTCCGAGGAGGAGGCGGCGAAGCCTCACGATCATGCGCTCCTTGCGCTTGCGGAGCGCGGCGTCGAGCGGAGCGCCCGCCACGATCGCCTCGAGCACCTCACGGTCCTTGTCGCTCAGTCCGGCGCACGCCTGCTCGAGCGCGGTGACGAGCCGACGATCGTCGAGGGCGTCTTCGGCCTCGACGTGCGGCGCAGCGGGCTCGAGCTCGAGGGGGCTCGTGCGTGCGCGGCCGCGACGACGACGCTCCGTGCGGCAGTGCCACGCCGCGATCGTGAGCGCCCACGCGAGCGCGTCGCCGTCGCGATCGAAGTCGGGCGCGCGGCGGAAGAGATCGATCACGACCTCTTGCACGACGTCGCTCACGTCCGCCGTGGGGCTCGCGCTCGTGCCCAGCATGCGCTCGCACAGGGCGCGTACGGGCGGCGTCACCGCGCGCACGAGCTCCGGCATCGCAGAGCGGTCACCGTCTGCGAGCCGTCGCATCGAGGCCGTGAGCGCCGCGCGTCGCGCCGGATCCATCGTGGCCTGTCGTGGCGCCCGAGCTCAGTGCCCGCAAGGGCAGCCGGCGCCGCAGTCGTGGCCCATGGGGCAGGAATCACCGCAGCCGCACCCGCCGTAGGCGAGCTGGTAGGCGTGCACACCGCCAGCCACACCGATCGCCACGCCCGCGACCAGCATCCAGCGCCAGAACCTCTCCTTCATGGGAACGCTCCTTGTTGCGGGCTCGTTCGCTCGAGCCACGCCGTGTCTGGGCGCCACCAAGAACAAACGTGACGTCGATCGCAGAGGATCGACGTCACGTTCGTGAGGGGAGCTGCAAGCCTCCCGCCGTCACCGCGTCACTGCGGGGCGGGCGTGGGCTCCGGCGTCGGCGCGGGCGTGGGCGCGGGGCCCTGCTGGAGCGCCTCGGGCGCCCCACCCTCGAGCAGGCGGTGGCAGGTCGCGCAGGTCGCGAGGTAGCGGCCGTAGATGCTGGCGCGCGCGTTGTCGTCGGTGGCCTGTGCGGCCTCTCGGCCGAGGGTCTGCACGTGCGTGGTCAGCGCGACGACCTGCTCGGGCGGCTGGGTCTCGGTGCCGGGCAGCTCACCCTGCGTGAGCGGCGCCGACGTGAGCGCGTCGTTGCCCTGCCGGAACACGTCCGCGTTCGCCATGACGAGCCCGTCGAACATGCGATCCGAGGCCCACTGGTGCCGGCGCATGCGCGCCTCGGCGGTCTCGCCTTCGGGCAGGGGAGGCTGCGCGATCTCGGGCCCGCTGTGGGCGGCGGCGTGGCACGCCCCGCAGCGCGCGAGCGTGCGCGCATAAGCCGTGGCCGCCTCGGTGAGGGTCGTGGCCTCGCCGAAGTGAGCCGCCTCCGCCTGCATCTCTGCGAGCCGGGGCCGGAGCGGCTCGGGGATGTCCATGCCCTCCTCGTGCGTCGCGAGCCAGGCCATGTCCTCACGCGCCTGCTCGAGGTCGGCACGCACGAGCGCGTCGTGCGCGCTGGCTGCACGGGAGAAGTGACCCTGCATGAGCTCGCGCGTGGAGTCGCGCTGCTCCCCGGCCGTCGGCGTCGCGGTGGCCGGGGGGGCCGTCTCCGGAGGCGTCGTGGGCGGGGGAGGGGTCTCCGTGGTGGTGGGCGGCGGCGCGGTGGTCTCTTCGCCACCGCTGCAACCTGCAGCACCACCGAGGGTGAGAAGCACCGTGATCAGGGAAACGGTCCGCAAAGTCCGCTGCATCTGGCTGCCCGAGCCTCGCGCTGCGCGGGTCGGGACAGACCGACCTCGGCGCGCGAGCGGCCGGGACGCTACCACCACGCCGGGCCGGAGGTCGAGGTGTAGAAGCCATCCCGCGCGACGTCCTCGATCCCGGGACGAACCAGCGATTCGCCACCGCCACGCCGGGCTACCACCAGGCCGGGCTGCAGGTGGACGTGTAGATGCCGCTGCCCGAGCGGACGTCTTCGGAGGCGGTGAGGATGTCGAAGTTCTCGGCGCCGGCGTTGTTCCACTTCACCGTGATCTCGTCGCCGGCGTTGGGATCGCGGATCGCGCAGAGGCCGCCGGCGACCACGGCGGCGACGACGGCGTTCATGTAGGCCTCGACGTCGAGCACGTGCGTCGGGCCGGCGGTGGTGTCGAACCACTCCGGGTGCTCGGCCACCACCGCGGCGATGGCGCGCTGCACGTCGCGGAGAAAGCAGGACGTGGAGAGCGTGCACTCCGCCCCTTCGCCCGTTCCGGTGCCGGGCGAGCAGTCCATGTCCCCCGGCGGCGGGCAGACCGGGCCGGCGTCGGCGGCGCCCGCGTCGGGAGGTCCTGCGTCGGGAGGTCCTGCGTCGGGCGAGGAGGAATCCCGGCCGTAGGCGTCGAGCGCGAGGGGCGCATCGATGGCGGCCGGCGTGTCGTCGGTGGTCGCATCGCGGAGCGCGCCGTCGCGAGGGCTGCCCACGTCGGCGCGCATGCCGAGTGTCGTGTCGCACGCGGCGAGCAGCACGCACAGGGCGACGGAGGCGAGGCGGGGAGTCACGGCGCACCGAGCGTACCGCGTCTGCACACTCTCCCGCGCCCCGCGCCAAACCGGGACGGTCCTGCGTTGTTGCATTCTCCGGGACAGGTAGGAATTCCCCTGAAATCGCGAGAATCCGTGCCAAACCGGGACGGTCCTGCGTTGTTGCATTCCGCGACGTCCCTGCGTGAGCCTCGGCATGCCCGCGTCTGATCCGCCCCTCGATCCGCAGAGCGCGACCTCGCCGTGCCTCACGGACGCACCCTCGGAGGCGCGAGCCAGTCCGTTCCTGCTCCAGATGGAGCAAGGACGTGGAGGTACGCGCCGCAACCCCACCGCGCGTGAGCCTCTGCATCGTCGCGTCTCATCTGCCTCTCGATCCGCAGAGCGCGACCTCGCCGTGCCTCACGGACGCACTGTCAAAGGCGCGAGCCAGTCCGTTCCTGCTCCAGATCGAGCGAGGACGTGGAGGTACGCGCCGCAACGCCACCGCGCGTGAGCCTCTGCATCGTCGCGTCTCATCTGCCTCTCGATCCGCAGAGCGCGACGTCGCCGTGCCTCACGGACGCACTGTCACAGGCGCGAGCCAGTCCGTTCCTGCTCCAGATGGAGCAAGGACATAGAGGTACGCGTCGCGACGGAGGCTCGCGTGAGCCTCGGCATGCCCGCGTCTGATCCGCCCCTCGATCCGCAGAGCGCGACCTCGCCGTGCCTCACGGACGCACCCTCGGAGGCGCGAGCCAGTCCGTTCCTGCTCCAGATCGAGCGAGGACGTGGAGGTACGCGCCGCAACGCCACCGCGCGTGAGCCTCTGCATCGTCGCGTCTCATCGGCCTCTCGATCCGCAGAGCGCGACCTCAGCCGTGCCCCACCGACGCACCGTCAGAGGCGCGAGCGGACCATCCACGCAGGATGTGAGCACGCGCGTCGTGGTCGACCTTTCGTGAGGGAGCCCACAGCGCACGTGGCCGCCGTGATGTGGGTCAGCGGCGAACCGTGCAGGATGGGGGATCTTGCACCCCTTCGGAGGTTCCGCATGGACGGTGGCTCGCTCATTCGAAGTGACGAGGTCGTGACGCCTCGCTTCCGGGCTGCCTGCATCGACTGCCCGGCCGCGCGCGTGGGCTGCTTCAAGAGCTGCGTGAGCGACGGTGTCACGGCGTGCCGCTTCGTGAAGGCCACGATCTCGGCGCGCGCGAGCCTCCCGAGGACCTGGGCGGCGCAGTACGCGTTCGCCCTCGTCCGGCGCGGAGTGCTCGTGCGGACTCGTCCGGCGACGCGGGGACAGGACGTGGCCATCGACTGCGCGGGCACGGGCTCTCTCGTGCCGTGGGCGCCCGATGCGCCGCAGATCGGCTTCGCGGCCACGGAGCTGCTCGTCTGCCTCTTTCCGCGGGAGGGCCTCATCGAGACGCTCGCGCGAGATCCGAGCGCCGCCAACGACGTGATCGAAGGGCTGGGCGCAGCGCTCAACCGCGTGGAGCGGTACGCGGAGGCGCGCGGCCAGCGGAGCGCGGAGTCGCGCGTGGTCGCGACGCTCTCGGTGCTCGCCGACACGCTCTCGCCGCCGGTGCGTCGCCAGCGACTGCCGGCGACCTTCCAGCAGCGCGACCTCGCTGCGCTCGCCGACGTGCGGCGCGCGTCGGTGCTGCGCCTGCCCGGCAAGCTCGAGCGCGAAGGG
>JAIBCE010000357.1 GCA_019694315.1 Sandaracinaceae bacterium | reverse complement strand
CGCCTACGCCGCCGCGCTCGACGGCGCGCTCCACGAGGAGGGCGAGGACGGCCCGCGCGCGCGCGCGGCTCGCGCGACGATCGCCGAGGGCATCGCGCGCGCCCGCGATCGCCTGGGGGACTGCGTGACGCTGGTGGTCGGCGATCACGGGATGGCGCCCGTGGATCGCGTCGTCGATCCGCGCCCCTTCGTGAAGGCGCTCGGGCCGGGGCCCCTCTTCGTCGACAGCACGATGCTGCGCGTGTGGGGCGACGAGGTCCGCCTCGCGACGCTGGAGAAGCTCGCCCACGGCCATGGTGGGCGCTTCCTCGGACGAGCCGCGCTCGACACGCGCGCCGTGCCGACCGAGGGCGCGCCCTACGGCGATGCCCTGTGGCTCCTCGACGAAGGGAGCATCTTCGCTCCGAGCTGGGTCGGCGGGCGCGCGCGGGGCATGCACGGCTACGATCTCGACAGCCGCTCGTCTCGCGCCGCGCTGGCGACCGACGCGCCCCTCGGAGAAGTCGCGTCCCTCGAGGACGTCGCGCCGAGCGTCCTCTCCATCCTGGGGGTCGCGTGATCAAGGATCTGTTCGCGGCGTTCGCTCGCCACGCGATGGGGCTCGTCGCGGGGCTGCTCAGCTTCGCGTTGGTGGGGCGCGTCCTCGGCTCCCACGCGCTCGGCGCCTGGGCGATCCTCGGTACGCTCGCCTTCCTCCTCGGGCTCGCCGATCTCGGGACCTCCACCGCGGTGCAGCGAGCAGAGGCGCGCGGCGAGCCGGTCGATCGCGCGTTCGGTCTCGCGCTCGCCTCCGTGGTGGTCACCGGTCCCGTCTTCGCGCTGCTCTCGCTGTACGGCCTCCCCGTGCCCGCGTTGCCCGCGTTCGTCGTGGCGCTCGCGGGGCTGTGCTTCGCCTACGGGTTCCCCGCGCGCGCGCTCCTGCTCGTGCGCGGACGGCTCGCCGATCTTGCCTGGGCGAAGAGCGGCGGGGCGTTCGCGCAGGTGGTGGTGACGTGCGCGACGCTCCTTTTTCACCGCGATCTGGTCTCGCCGGCCCTCGGTGCGCTCGCCGGCGCGGTCGTGGAGCTGTGGTGGGTGCTGCGCGCGCTGCGTCGCGTCGAGCCCGGGTTGTCGCTGCTCCCGCGCTGGGCGCCCGGGGCGCGCGCGATCTTCGCCGAGGGCGCCGCGAGCCTCGTCCTCAACCTCTCGGTGGTGCTCGCCGTGCGCATCGACGTGTTCGTCCTCGGTCGCGTGGCGCCGCTGACGGTGGTGGCGGCCTACGGGGTCGCCGCGCGCGCGGTCGATCAGTCGTACGTGCTCGCCAAGCAGGCCTCGGCGGCGCTCTTGTCGCGGATCGTGCACGGCGGCGAGCGACGCGCGCAGGTCGTGACGGAGGGCGCGCGCGCGCTCGGCGTGCTGGTCGCCTCGGGCATGGCCGCGCTGGCGCACGTCGGGCCGGTGCTCCTCGCCGCCTGGGTCGGCAAGGAGTCGATCGGCGAGGCCACGCACGTCGCGCTCGCGTTGCTCGGGCTCGCCGCGTCGATCGCGGCCATCCACGACATCCCGGCCTCGGCGCTGTCGCTCGCGGGGAAGACGCCCTGGGCGGCGACGCGCGCCATCGGGTTCGGCGCCATGGTGAACGTGCTCGTCTCGGTCGCCTTCGCGCGGGCGTATGGGGCGTTCGCCGTCGCCTTCGGCACGGTGGCGGGGAACGCGGTGACCTGCGCGCTCGTCTTCGCCGCGTCGCGGGGCAAGGAGGGGCCGGTGCTCCGGGAGATCGTCCCGCCGGTGCTCGCGGCCGCAACGGCGGCGCACGTCGTGGGGTTCGCCTCGGCGCGCTACGCCACGACGTTCCCCCTCGCCGCGGCCGCGGCGCTGGTCGTCGTGCTCAGCGGGTTCCTCGCGGCGTTGCCCTTCGTCCTGCGCGCTTCGCCCGAGCGCGTGCAGGAGCCCGCATGAAGATCGGCTTCGCGTTGCCCCGCGGTCGCCACGCAGGGGGCATCGAGCGCTACGCGTTCGAGCTCTCGGAAGATCTGCGGGCGCGGGGGCACCGTTGCGTGCTGCTCGCCGACGGCGCCGTCGATCCGGCGTACGCCGCGGGCTTCGACGAGCACCGCACGCTCGACGCGGGGTCGGGCCTCTCGGTGATCTACGCGCAGAAGGCCGAGCTCGCCGAGCGCCTCCCTGCCTCGGTGCCGCTCCTCGTCGCGGCGCACGATCACGACGACACCTGCGTGCGCTCGCACCGCTACCTGCCGCGCGACCACTCTCCCTGCCACCGCGCGCCCGGGCTCGGGTGCGTGACCAACGGCTGCTTCGTCGTGCGGACGCGCGAGGGGCGACTCCCGTTCGGGCTGCGCGATCCGTTCTCCCTCCGGTCTCGCGTGCGCGAGCTCTCCCGGCGCGCGACGTTCGTCGCGTGTTCCCGCTACGTGCAGGACCGGCTGCTCGAAGCGGGCGCCGAGCGGGTGACGGTCGTGCACCCCGTCCCCCGCGACGCGCAGCTCGAGCCCACGCGAAGGCCACGATCGATGTCGCTCCTCGTCGTCGCGCAGCTCGTCCGCGGCAAGGGCGTCGACGTCGCCATCCGCGCGCTCGCGCACCTGCCGGGCGCCAGGCTGGTGGTGGCCGGCGACGGCGCGCAGCGCGGGGAGCTCGAGGCCCTCGCGGCGGAGGCGGCGCCCGACCTCGTGACCTTCCTCGGGCAGGTGGGCAAGGACGACGTCGGCGCGCTCTACGACGCCTGCTCGGTGGCGCTGGTCCCCTCGCGTTGGCCGGAGCCCTTCGGGATGGTCGGCCTCGAGGCGATGGGCCGCGGGCGGCCGGTCGCCGGCGCCGATCACGGCGGCATCCCCGAGTGGCTCGACGACGACGGCGGCGCGCGGTTCCGCCCGAACGATCCGGTCGATCTCGCCGCGGTCGTGCGCGCGCTCGACGCACGCGACGACGCGGAGGCTCGTGCGGTGCTCTCGCGCGCACGGTTCTCCCGAGCAGCCACCGTCGAGCGGCTCGAGGCGCTGCTCGAGGCGGCGTGCTGAAGTGGATCGCGCTCTTCGTCGCCCTCGCCGGCGTGTGGCCCGCGGGGGTGTTCCTGCGCAACAAGCCGCGGCTGATGGCGCTGCTCGCGACCTTCGTCGGGTTCCTCCCCTACATCGGTCTCGACGACGTCGACATCAACGTGATCTCGTTCGAGCGCTACCGAGGCGACTCGCGCGGGGTGGAGATCACGCTGCTCGATCTCGCGGTGCTCACGTTCCTCGTGGCGCTGCCGAAGAAGACGAGGCCCACGCCGCTCCCGCTCCAGCGCGGGCTCTACTTCGCCGCGGTGGTGCTGTCGGTGGCGGTCGCGCCGCTGCCGCTCTTCGCCATGTTCTCGGTGTGGAAGCTCGCGCGGATGATGATCGTGTTCGCGGTGGTCGTCCGGGTGGCGGACGTGTTCGTCGCGGAGCTCGTGCTCGGCCTCGGGATCGGCGTGCTCTACGAGGTGTTCCTCTCGCTGAAGCAGCGCTATCTGATGGGCGCGCTGCGGGTCGACGGGAACATGATGCACCCGAACTCGCTCGCGATGGCGGTGAACGTCGTGTTCCCCATCGCCATGGCCGTCGCGCTGGCGCAGAAGAAGACCCGCGTCGCGGCGATCGCGGCGGGCGGCGCCGCGCTCCTCGTGGTGATGTCGCTCTCGCGCGGGGCGATGGCGATGACGGTGTTGGCCGCGCTGCTCGTCTACCTCGGCTCGGCCCTCCGTAGGCTCGACGGACGCAAGCTGGGCGTCGCGGTGGCGGGCGTCCTCATCGCGCTCCTGGTGGTCGCCAAGGCGTGGGACACCCTCGTCTTCCGCTTCGAGCACGCCGCGAAGTCGTCGGAGCACGCGCGGGTGCTGTTCAACGCCGCGGCTTCGCTGATGCTGCAGGAGCACCCCTTCGGCGTGGGGATGAACCAGTTCTCACACGTGCTGTCGCACTTCGGGTACGCCGCGCGCATCGGCATCCCGGTGGTCGATCGCGACGGCCTCGCCCACCACGTCTACTGGCTGACCGCGGCGGAGACGGGGTGGTTCGGCATCGCCTCGTACCTCTTCCTGCTCGGCTCGCCCCTGGTGCTCGCCTATCGCGGCGCGGCGCGGTTCCGCGACGTGCGCGGCGACGTGATGCTGGGCTGCGGCGTGAGCCTCACGATCACGTACATCCAGGGGACCGCCGAGTGGATCGCGCGACAGACCGCGATGTCGTACCTGTTCTGGATCCTCTCGGCGATCATCTGCTCGATCTGGCGCTCGCCGCGGTGATCAACGCGCGAGCGCGATACCCACCGCGGTCGCCGCGAAGAGCGGCGTGAGGCGCTGGAGCACTTGGCTCGTGCTGGCGAGCGCGCTCTCGGTCACGA
Source organism: Sandaracinaceae bacterium (assembly GCA_019694315.1). Taxonomy (GTDB): domain Bacteria; phylum Myxococcota_A; class Polyangia; order Polyangiales; family Sandaracinaceae; genus JAFLCL01. The sequence goes on along the minus strand of JAIBCE010000357.1, from coordinate 3,337 downwards.
AGATCACGTCGCCCGGGGCGAGCTCGACGTCCGACGCCTCGCCGGCGAACAGCTTGCGCAGGTTGCAGCGATAGACCTTGGGATGGGACAGCGGTCCGCGGAGCACGCGGACGTCGCCGTGGTCGGCGTCGGCGGTCGTGCCTCCGGCCACGCCGAGCGCCTCGCTCAGGCGCATGCCGCGACGGAAGAGGAACGAGCGTCCGGTCTTCACCGCGCCGAGCACGGTGATGCGACGACCCGACGCCGAAGGCAGGACGAGCGTGTCGCCGGGCTCGACGAACACGTCGTGACGCGGATCGCCCTGCAGCGCTCGCGCGAACGTGAGGGGGAGCGCCTTGCCGTCGCGCACCAGCGTCCCCGCGTCGAGATCCGAGGCGTCGACGCTCTCGCCCGCTTCGAGCACGGTCTTGGGACCGCCGGCCGAGGCGATGACCTCCGAGACCTTCATCCCGGGACGCACCACTACGAGGCCTGGTCTCTCGAACGCGCCGAGGGCGCTCGCGCGATGTCCGCCCGGGTCCGAGAGCGTCAGGGCCACCCGCGCGAAGGTGTCGAGGCGTCGGACGCGCTGCTCCACCAGCCGCTCGGCCTCGGTCAACGTCTCGCCTCCGACGTGCGCCTCGCCGTAGCCCGGGACCGACACGTCCCCGCGAGCGTCGACGGAGACCGTCCAGCTCTCGGCGCCGTCGACCGAGAGGAGCTTCAGGAGGAGCACGTCTCCCGGGAAGAGGCGGAAAGGAGACGGCTCTTTCGGATCGAGACCCGGCGGTGTCTCGACCTGCGAGGCCTGGAACCCGTCCGGATGGGCAGGTGCGACGGGAAGCGCCGGCGCGCACGCAGCGAACGCTGCGATCACGAGGACGGAGAGCAGGGGACGCATGCGATCGAGGTCGGCACCGTTCGTGCCATGCGATCGGACGCCGTGCGCATCCTGCTCCTCTCCAACCTCTTCCCGCCCGACGTGCTCGGGGGCTACGAGCTCCTGGCGCGTGACGTCGCGCTGTTGCTCCGGGAGCGTGGCCACGAGCTCGAGGTCCTGACCTCGGGTGAGCCGCGCGAAGACGATCCCGAGTGGGTCTTCCGCGAGCTCCAGCTCATCCGGCCGTTCGGCGAGCCCGGGCGCCTCGATCGCGTCCGACACTTCCGCGCGTCGTTCACGCACCGCCGGGTCGTCGACGAGATGCTCGCGCGCCGACCGCGCTACGACGCGGTCCTCTTCGCCTCGCAGCGTCGCCTCGGGCTGCACGCAGCGCGCGCCCTCGCGGGTCATGGCCTGCCTTCGGTGTGGCTCTTCAACGACGACTGGCTCCTCGCGCACCGACCCGACGTCGGCGGCAGCAGGCTGGCCGCGCTGGTCGAGCGTGGACCGTTCGCGGCGCGCACCTGGCGCGGGGTCCGGGTGGAGCGCGCGGTGTATCCGGCCGCCGCGATCCGCGAGGCGCTGCGCGCCGGCGGCGCCGAGGTGCCCGACGGGGTCGTTCGCTTCCAGGGCGTCGATCGTGCGCGCTTCACGCTGCGCGAGAGGTCCTCCATCGGCCTGCGCCCGCGGCTGCTCTTCGTCGGTCGCCTGCACCCCACCAAGGGCTGCGAGCACGCGCTCGAGGCGCTGTCGATCCTGCGCCGCCAGGGGCTCCTGGCTTCCCTCTCGATCGCGGGGCGGGGCGATCCGGACTACGAGGCCTCGCTGCGCGCGCACGCGACCGCGCTCGGCGTCGAGGGCGCGGTGGAGTGGCTCGGCTTCGTGCCGCGCGAGGAGCTGCCCGAGGTCTATCGCTGGTCCGACGTGTTCCTCTTCCCCTCGGTCTGGGAGGAGCCCGCCGGCCTGACCTACCTCGAGGCGATGGCCTCGGGCGTGCCGGTCGTGGCCTACGCGCGCGGCGGCGCTCGAGAGCTCCTCGTCGACGGCTCGAACGCCTGCCTCGCCGAGAACCCCGAGCAGATGGCCGTGGGGATCACGCGGCTGTTCCTCTCGCCCGCGCTCGTCGCGCGCGTCGTGGAGGGGGGGCACCGCACCGTCGAGGAGCACGCCACCCTCGAGGGCTACGTCGACGCCATCGAATCCGAGCTTCGCTCCTGTCTCTCACCCGCAAAGGAATCCGCATGAACATGCCCCACCTGGGAGGGGTCGCCGCCGTCGTCGTGCTTCCGATTCCGTCGCGTCGTCTCGACGGCGTCGCCGGACGTGTGCTGCTCGACACGACGCGCAGGATCCCAATGGATGCCCGCATCGTGATCGATCTCTCGTCCGTGCGTCACCTCGACTCGCTGGGGATCGCGTCCCTCTGTCGGGCGGCGCGCGGTCGCGACCCGGGCTCCGTCGTGCTCGCGGGGCTCGAGCCCGAGGCGTTGGTCATCGCCCGCATCACCCGCCTGCACGAGGTCTTCGCCATCTACACCACCGTCGCGGCGGCGGAGCGCGCGCTCGGGCTCTGAGGTCCTCGTGTTCCATCCGGAGTCCGCGCCCGAAGCCGCGCTGCACCGAGCCGAGCCGGAAGAGCGTCCGCGGCTCGGCCTCCCGGTCGCGCCCGAGCGGCTGCTCTCGGCCATCCGTCGCGCGAAGCGCTCGGTCGCCATCGCGGCGCTCGCCGGCTCGGTCGTCGGCATCGCCGCCGCCAAGACCGTCGCGCCACGTCAGTTCCGCGCGACGGGCACGTTCGCCTACGAGGCGCCGGGCGGCAGCACGGGCGACGAGGCGCGGAGGCTCGAGACGATCACTTCGTCCGTGAAGCTCCCCAGCGTCCTCTCCGAGGCGCGCGCCCGGCTCGGGGGCAAGAGCGGCATCGACGAGCTGGGAAAGAAGATCGAGGTCGGCACGGCCGAGCAGTCGAACCTCTTCACCATCAGCGCGTCGGCCGGGGCTCCGGACGAAGCCAAGGAGCTCACCGACGCGATCATCGCGGCGTTCCTCGAGGCGCAGACCGCGCTCGCGGAGAAGCGCGCCAAGGAGACGCTCGACTTGAAGCGCAAGGAGACGAGCGCGGCGAAGCGACGGGCCGAGGCCGCGCGCAAGGCGTGGGACGAGTTCCGCAAGGAGCACGGGGTCGCCGATCCGAGCGCCGAGGCGGCCGCGGCGCTGTCGGAGATCGCGCGCCTGCAGACCGAGGGCAAGCTCGCGGCGGTCGACGCGACCGCGGAGGTCGCGCGGGAGAAGGTGCTGCGCGAGGTGCTGAAGAAGCTCCCGGCGACGATGGTCCTGGCGGCGCGCGAGTCGCGCCCCGCGCTCGTCCGCCTCGCCGAGCTGCAGGCCGAGAAGAAGCGGCTCGAGGGGCACCTCACCCCCGATCATCCCAAGCTCGGCGCGCTCGCCGCCGAGATCGAGTCGCTCTCCTCGCTCGCC
>JAIBCE010000356.1 GCA_019694315.1 Sandaracinaceae bacterium | reverse complement strand
ATCCCGTCTATCTCGATGAGGATCGCTTCAAGGAAGCGCTCGAGATCTCTGCGCAGATGGCCGCGGTGGGCCCGATGCGCGATCTCGCGCAGCACGATCGCGCGCGGGTGCTGTGCGTGCGCGGCGCGGTGCGGCAGGCGATCGAGGCCCAGCGACACGCGGCGCGCCTGGCGCCCCCCGATCGCCGGAGCTTCCAGACGCTGGGCCTCGCCACCCTCCAGCACTTCGCGGGCGACACGAACGGAGCGCTGCGCACGCTCGAGCGCGCCGAGCGGTGGTCCCACCGCGATCGCGTGCTCGTGCGGGCGTATCGCGTCTACGTGGAGCTCGAGGACGATCGTGTGCCCGAGGGACTCGAGGAGGTGCGACGCGCGCTGAGCGCGAGCCCCCTTCGCGAGGGCTACGGCCAATTCCTCCTCGGCATGATCGCGCTCGAGCTCGGAGATCGACCTCGCGCGGCGGTGCACCTCCGCGCATTCCTCCGCAAGAACGCCGCCGTCGACCGCGCCAAGGAGCTCACCCTGCGCGAGGAGATGCGCCGCGCACGGATCGCCCTCGCCGAGATCGAGAGCGATTGAGAGACCGACGCCGAAGGCGCGAAAACCCGGCCGCTCACCGCGCGAGGAGCCAGAGCGCGAGGGCTGCGAGCACGAGGACGCCGAGCGCGGCCGTCCGACGCTCGTGCGTGGGCGGAAGACGCGTGCTCGGGTGCGCGACGACGAACGCCACGCCCACGAACGGAAGCGCGGGCAGCGCGCGCTCGAGCGCGAGCACCGCGATCATGGCGCCGATGACGCCCGCGGCGAGCGCGACCCACGTGCGTCGCTCGGGCAGCGCGAAGCGGTGCGCGGCCGCGGCGTAGAGCGAGATCATGACGAGATCGCCCGCGCCCAGCATGGGGGGCAGATCGGGCGTGCCGAGCATCGGACCGCCGATCGCGAGCAAGGACAGCGTGGGCGCGCTCGCGGCGATCTGCGCGGACGGGCCTTGGTCGCCGAGCACGCTCGCCAGATCGGCGATCGACGACACGAGCGCCACGACGCCCAGATGACCCGCGTGCTGGATGCGAGCGCCCACGAGCGCGCCCGCGCTGCTGCAGGCGAGGAGCAGCGCCGCCATCACCATCGACGACGCGACGGGCGACGGAATCGCGTTGCTCGAGAGCGCGGCCGTCAAGAGGAGCGCGACGCCGAGCAGCCCTGCGATCGCGAGCGACGTGGCGCGATGCCCGCGCGCGAGCGAGGCCGTGGTGAGCGACGCGAGGCCCACCCACGCGAAGGCCAAGACGAACGCGAGACGCGCGGCGAGCGGATCCTCGATGGGCCAGCGCACGTGGGCCGAGAGCCACGAGAGGGCGAGCGTGGCGAGCGCGATCCCGACCACGCCGCCGACGAGCTCGACGAGCGATCGCGAGCGCTCCTGCCTCGACGATGGGCTCACGGGCGCGTCGGGAGGCCCCGACACCACGGATCGTCAGGCCTTCTTGTTTCGGCCGAAGGCGATCGCCTCGAGCTTGGCGAGATCGAGAATCTCGATGAGATCGGGAGTCACCTTGAGGGCGCCCTCGCGCTCGAGCAGGGCGAGGCCTCGCGAGATCTCCTCGCGCACCGTGCCCAGGCGGCCCGCGACCGTCTCGGTGGTCAGATCGCGGACCAGGTGGCGGTGGTCCTCGCCGCGCGTCTCGCGTTGCATCGCGAGCGTGCAGAGGAACGACGCGAGGCGAGCCGGCACCGTCCGGAGCGATAGATCCGAGACGAGCTTCATGACCTTGTCGGTCCTGCGCGCGCGCAGGTCGATCATCGCCTTCAGCACCGCGGGGCGCTTCTCTCCGATCGCCGCGATGGTCTCGTTCGGGATCAGGATCGCGGAGGCCGCGCGCATGGCGATCGCGCTCGCCGGGTAGGCGCCCGCGTCGAAGCGGATGCCCTCCACGATCGGGCGCCCGGGGCGCGCGAGATACACGATCTGCTCGCGTCCATCGCGTCCGCTCTTGGTCAGCTTCACCTCGCCGGTGCGCACGACGAAGAGGCCCTCGGCGGTCTGCCCCTCGCTGAACAGCGGCGCAGCGCGCGCGACCTTGCGCAGCTCGGCGGCCTCGCCGAGGAGATGGAGATCGGCCGCTGGAAGCTGGCCGAGCACCGGGACGTCGCGGAGGAGCTCCTCGTTCGAGCGCGGGGCGATTGCCATGGGCGGGGAGCATACACACCTCGCCACGAAAAACACCCCGAGGGCGGTCCGTTCGCATGCGGCGGCCCCTCCCTTGATATCGTCGCCTCGTGAGCTCCGGGCCCCGAGCGTTCTTCGCGGTGGCACCAGCGCGCGGGACCACCTTCGTCGTGGACGTGCGCGAGGGCGCCTCCGATCTCCTGGGCCCCGAGGGGCTCGTCACGACGAGCGGTCCGCCCTCTGCGCGTGTTCGCTGGGACGGCGCGCGCCTCTTCCTCGACGCAGCGCTCGAGGCGCAGGTCTTCGTCGGCGGCAAGCGCGTGGATGGCGAGGTCGAGCTCGCGCCCGGCGACGACGTGGAGGTGCAGTCGCACCACCTCGTGGTCGGCGTGGCCGCACCCTTTCTCTCGCCGCAGCGGCGCTCGTTCACGCATGGCGAGCTCGTCGAGCGTATCGGCGAGGAGCTCGCGCGTGCGGCGCGCGCGTGGCGTCCCACCGCGCTCGCGATGGTGCGCGTGCGCCACGGCGAGGGCGGTCGCGTGATCGAGGCCGCGCTCGCGGGTCTGCGCGCTGGCGACTGCGTCGCGACCTTCGCGCACGACGAGATCGAGATGCTCCTGCCCGACACCACGCGCGAGCGCGCCGCCCTCGTGGTGTCGCGCACGCTCGAGGAGGCCTCGGTGAGCGGCGCGATCGTGGGCATCGCGGTCGCGCCCGACGATGCCGATCGGCCCGAGCGATTCCTCCGCGCCGCTCGGCTCGCGGTGCGGGTGTCGGCGGGCCTGCCTCCGCCGCCCACCCGCGGCGTGACGGTCCTCGAGGATGCGGCCACCCGCGTCGCGCTCGAGCGCCTGCGCGCACGCCTGACGGAGCGCTCGGTGATCGTGCGCGGCGAGCCCAACACGGGACGCTCGACGCTGGTGCTCGCGGCGATCGATCCCGCGGTGAGCGTCGTGCGCGTGCCGTGCGCGCGCTTCGACGTGGGCGCGATCCACACCATCTCGAGCGGCGCGACGGTGTTGCTCGAGGACGTCGATCACCTCGCGCCCGAGCTTCGCGACGCGGTGGTGCATCGCTTCGCGGGACATCGCGTGGTGGCCACGACGGAGCGCAGCATCGATGCGCGCTACGGCGCGCTCGCGGTGTGGCTCGACCCAGCACAGGAGCCCGTCGAGGTCCCACCGCTACGACAGCGGCTCGACGACGTGGTGCCGCTCGCGATGGCGCTCGGGCGCGCATGGACGGGCCAGATCCCGCGCTTCTCCGCGGCTGCCCTCGCGCGCCTCCGCAGCTACGCGTGGCCCGGCAACGTCGTGGAGCTCGAGGTCGCGATCGAGCGCGCGCTCCTGCTCGCGGGCGAGGGTGAGATCCAGGCCGAGCACCTGCCGGGCGGCGACGGTGTGCGCGCCGCGGGCGACGGGAGGCTGCGCGAGCACGTCGACTCGGTGGAGCGCGACGCGATCGTCCGCGCGCTCGCGGAGACCAACCACAACCAGACCGCGGCCGCGCGTCGCCTGGGCCTCTCCCGCCGTGGCCTCATCTACAAGATGGAGAAGTACGGCCTCAAGCCACCGCCGACCTCCGCCGCCAAGGGGCGGAGGCGCGCGTGATCGATCGTGAGCGCGCTGTCGTCAGGAAGCTGACGTGCCCGGCGGGGCACGCGATGATCAGCCCAGAAAGCACTGTTTTCCTTGATATTCCATCGTGGCACGCAGCTTGATTAGGTAGCCCCGGCTCATGGACGTGACGTGAGCGGTCGGAGCGGCCTCGGACCCCGAGACGATCGTGGAGGCCTTCGACGCCACATCGACGATCGAAGCCACACCGAAGATCGAGCCAGATCGAAGAAGCCAGATCGAAGCAGCACGAACGAAGCGAACGAAGCGAACGAAGGAAGCGAACGAGCCCCCAGTGCCGACCCGAGCGGTCGCGCAGAAACGAGGAGACGAATGAGCACCACGAGTTGGAAGCTGACGGCAGCGGGTCTTGGAGTGATGGCGCTGACCGGCCTCGCAGGCTGTGGCAGCGACGGGATCGCGCAGCAGCAGGACCTCGAGTACGTCGACTCGTCGATCGCGACGCGCACGGATCTCTTCCTCGATCCGACGCTCGACAATCGCCCGATGACGCTCGCTCAGCTCGGCGGCGAGCGCGCGAGCGCGATCCCGATCCAGGTCGAGGTCTTCGACTCGGTCGCGGCGGCGTGGCGTCGCAGCGCCGACGGCACCGTGCTCCCGCGCAACGCGGACAACCTCGTGGCCGTCTGGGAGGTCTACGACGTGCGCGACGGAAACGGCATCCAGGGCGCGCAGGCCGTGGATCGCGAGCTCGAGGGCGGCATCGACTACCAGCCGGGCGACGTCGATCTCCCGACCGTCGACGGCGTGGACATCGAGCGCCCCGGCGATCGCCTCGCGCGCGAGAACCCCGGCGAGAACCTCTACGTCCTCGTCGACTGGATCGACCGCTTCAGCTTCCTCAACGATCGCGACTACGAGCTCGCGCGCGAGCTCAACGAGCGTCACCCGGGCTGCCTGTGATGCCCGCCTGATCGTCGAGCCCCGACGGCTCGTCCGATCCACGACGCCCGCGTGCTCCGGCCCGCGGGCGTTCGTGTTCTCCGAGGCCCGTCGCGACCGCTGTGCTCGCGCGCGGGCGCGGGCCGCGTGTATGCTGCGCGCATCATGACGATCGCCTTTCCCCGTCTCGTGATCCTCGCCAAGAGCCAGGTCGACCACGCGCGCGACCTCTCGCGGCCGCTCGTCGGCGTGAAGGGATCGAGGAACCCTCACGTGGCCGTGGCGACGGGGATGGACGGCAAGCGCTTCGTGCTGGCTCCGCGCACCGCCGACCGTCGCGCGGACGAGGCGCTCATCGCGCAGGCCACGGCGACGGTGCGCTCGCAGAAGTGGTCGTGGCAGGTCGCGCAGATGGGTGGTTTCCTCTTCTGGAGGCGGCCGAGCATGCTGCGCGGCATGGGCGATCCGATGGTGCCGATCGCGCAGATGGCGACCGATGGCGGCGGCATCGATGATCTCGCCACCGAGCTCCTGCTCATCCCCGAGGCGATGGCGGAGGCGCAGAAGCAGCTCGGCTCCGACACGCTCTACTGCGTCGTTCCCAAGCGCGGCTGGCTCATGGTCTCGCGCGGTGAGATCGCCAATCCGTTCGCGACGCAGCCCATGCACGAGGCCGCGAGCGGCATCGCGTCGCGCGGGGGGCAGTCGGCCGTCGCGGGCGACCTCGTGATGTACTGGCAGGCAGGCAAGCTGGTCGGGGTGGACGGGCGCGAGGGCGCGCGCAGCTACATCTCGATGCAGGGCTCGGACGAGTCGGCGTGGTGGCCCTGAGGCCGCGCGTCGGGGACGAGCGGGAGGACGCATGGCCCAGGTGAACCGCGAATGGAAGGTGATCGGGCATCGCCCGATCGAGACGCTGAGCTCGCGCGTGTGGCGCGTGGAGGGCGACCTCCCGAACATGCCCCTCAAGCGGGTGATGACGATCGTGAAGCGCGCCGATGGTCGCCTGATCGTGCACAACGCGATCGCGCTTGAGGACGCGGCGATGAGGGAGATCGAGGCGTGGGGCCCGATTGCGTTCCTCCTCGTCCCGAACGGCTATCACCGGCTCGATGCGCCCGCGTTCCATGCTCGCTATCCGAGCGCGCGCGTGCTCGCGCCGCCGGGCTCGCGGGCGAAGGTCGCCGAGGTGGTGCCGGACGTCGGCGTCTACGCCGAGATGCCGCCCGACGACGCGGTCAGCCTCGGTGTGCTCGAGGGCGTGGGCGAGGCGGAGGGCTTCGTCCGTGTGGAGGACGAGTCGGGCGTGACGCTCGTCCTGAACGACGCGGTCTTCAACATGCCGCACCTGCCCGGCATGCAGGGCTTCGTGCTCAAGCACGTGACCTGCTCGAGCGGCGGTCCACGCGTGAGCCGGGTGGGTCGCTTCTTCCTCGTGAAGGACAAGGCCGCGTTCGTGGCCCAGCTCCACCGGCTCGCGGACACCCCGAAGCTCGCGCGCGTGATCGTGTCGCACCACGAGACGATCACCGAACGCCCCGGCGAGGCCCTGCGCGCGGCCGCCGCCACGCTCTGAGCCTGCAGCAATCCGCAGGAAATCCGCGTTCACGCGCCGCCATGATGGTCATGCCCCGAGACGCGCGAGCCGGCGAGCACCGTCTCCGAGCACTTCGTCCTCACTCCTGTCGGTCACGTCTTTCGCGAATGCGTCCGGCAGGCTCGAGGGGAGACGCGAGCACGACGACCGTGCCGTCCACGAGCGGGCTTCTCGAGCACCTACACCCACCTGTCTCCAGCCCACCGACTGAAAGTCGGAGGCACACGACATCAAGCCCGCTGAGCGGGCTTCTCACGCAACTCTCGTTTGCTGCGATGGCGTGAATGGCAATGCCCCGAGAGGCGCGAGGCAGCGAGCACAGTCTCCGAGCACACGGCCCTCACTCCTACCGATCACGTCTCCGCGAATGCGCCCGGCAGGCTCGAGGGGAGTCGCGAGCACGACGACCGTGCCGTCCACGAGCGGGCTTCTCGAGCACCTACACCCACCTGTCTCCAGCCCACCGACTGAAAGTCGGGGGCACACGACATCAAGCCCGCAACGCGGGCTTCTCACGCAACTCTCGTTCGACGCGATGGCGTGGAAGGCAATGCGCCGAGATGCATGACGCGCCGAGCACCGTCTCCGAGCACTCTCTCCTCACTGCTCGCAGCGACGTCTCCGCGAATGCGCCCGGCAGGCCCGAGGGGAGACGCGAGCACGACGACCGTGCCGTCCACGAGCGGGCTTCTCGAGCACCTACACCCACCTGTCTCCAGCCCACCGACTGAAAGTCGGGGGCACACGACATCAAGCCCGCAACGCGGGCTTCTCTTGCAACTCTCGTTCGACGCGATGGCGTGGAAGGCAATGCGCCGAGATGCATGACGCGCCGAGCACCGTCTCCGAGCACTCTCTCCTCACTGCTCGCAGCGACGTCCCCGCGAATGCGCCCGGCAGGCCCGAGGGGAGTCGCGAGCACGACGACCGTGCCGTCCACGAGCGGGCTTCTCGAGCACCTACGCCCACCTGTCTCCAGCCCACCGACTGAAAGTCGGAGGCACACGACATCAAGCCCGCTGAGCGGGCTTCTCACGCAACTCTCGTTTGCTGCGATGGCGTGAATGGCAATGCCCCGAGAGGCGCGAGGCAGCGAGCACAGTCTCCGAGCACACGGCCCTCACTCCTACCGATCACGTCTCCGCGAATGCGCCCGGCAGGCTCGAGGGGAGTCGCGAGCACGACGACCGTGCCGTCCACGAGCGGGCTTCTCGAGCACCTACACCCACCTGTCTCCAGCCCACCGACTGAAAGTCGGGGGCACACGACATCAAGCCCGCAACGCGGGCTTCTCACGCAACTCTCGTTCGACGCGATGGCGTGGAAGGCAATGCGCCGAGATGCATGACGCGCCGAGCACCGTCTCCGAGCACTCTCTCCTCACTGCTCGCAGCGACGTCTCCGCGAATGCGCCCGGCAGGCCCGAGGGGAG
>JAIBCE010000355.1 GCA_019694315.1 Sandaracinaceae bacterium | reverse complement strand
CGGGATCGCAGGGGTGGGTTTCGCGATCGTGTTGGGGCTCGCCGCCGCCGACGTGGCCGCGGTGGAAGGTGCCCCGCGCGGCGCGACGTGGGCGAGCGTGGAGGAGGCCTACGAGCGCTCGCGACCGCTCTCCATCGCCGGAGCCGTGGGGCTCGGCTTGGCCGTCGTCACCGCAGCGGCGGGCGCTGTGTGGCTCGCGCTCCAGCCGAGCCCGTCGCGGCCCTCCGTCGCGATCGGCCTGGGCCCCGGAGCCCTCTCGCTCCGCGGGAGCTGGCCGTGACGCGCACCGCTCTTCGTGGCGCGGCGCGCGCTTGGTCGTGGCTGCTCGTCGCGTGGCTCGCGAGCGCCATGAGCGGCTGCGTCGCGACGATCCCCGACGATCGCTTCGCGTGTGCGAGCGACGACGAGTGTCCGCCGGCGTTCGCCTGCCGCGAGGGGTTCTGCCGACGCGACGTGGCGGACGACGTCGGCCTCGACGCCACCCGTCTCGACGCCACCCGTCTCGATGCCGCGGGCCTCGATGCGTCCGCGAGCGACGCGAGTCTCGACGCGGCGGGCGACGCCGGGACCTACGACGCGTTCGGGATCGACGCCTCCATGCTCGACGCGCCGGACGCTTCGATCGATGAGCCCCCGATCGATGCCGCGCCCATCGACGCGCCGCTCGCAGCGGACGCGCGGATCGACGCGAACGTCGACGCCTTCTGCATGCGGCGCACCTGCGCCGCTGCGGGCGCGCAGTGCGGGCTCCTCGATGATCTCTGTGGAGGCATGCGCAACTGCGGCGACTGCATGATCGCGGGGCAGACCTGCGTCGCGAACCACTGCGTGCCCTGAAGGGCCGACTTCCAGGGCGTTTTCGTCCGTCCGGTCCTCTGCGCCGTTCTGCGAGCCGAATCGATTCGACGCGGGTGATCCAGCGTCTCGGCGATTGTTTAGGCTCCCCTCATGGAGCCTCTTCGTCCTGCGCTCACCTCCCGCGTCGTCACACTGGCCTTGGCGATCGCGGGTCTCGCCGCCGCAGGATGCGACTGTGGCGCGCCGCCCCCGACGGGCTGCGACACGTCGTCGGACTGCACCGGCGGCCTCCGATGCGTCGATCACACCTGCGTCCCTCGCGAGGACGGCGGCGCTGCGGACACCGCGAGCCCACCCATCGACGCGCCTCGCGACGACGTGGGGTCCGATGCGGGGCGTCCGTGCGAGAGCATGACCGTCTGCGGATCTCCTCCCGTGTGCTGCGCGGTGGGCGAGGAATGTGCGCTCGGCGCGTGCTTGCCTGCGTGTGCGAGCGGCGTGCGCTGCGGCGCGGAGCTCACCACCTGCTGCGGTGCGGAGCAGGCGTGCGTGTCGGGCGCGTGCACCGATCTGGGCGATCGGTGCGTCGACTCGTTCGACTGTCCGATCGGCGCGTTCTGCGAGCCGCTGCTCGGCCGCTGCCTGCCGCAATTCGAGCCGGTCACGTGCGCGATCGACCCGGTCTTCGGCCCCTTCGACGCCAGGGTCGAGTGGAGCGCGGAGACGGCGACCGACACGCCGGAGTGCATGCACGGCATCAGCGCGCCGGTGGTCGTCGACCTCACCGGCGACGGCCGCTCGGAGATCGTGGCCAACTTCGCGTGCGACGACGACTGGCAGCACGGCGTGCTCCGCGCCTACGGCGGAGATGGCACACCGCTGTGGTCGCTCACCTCCGCCGGCGAGCGCCTCAACGGTCGCACCGGGATCGCCGCCGCGGACCTCGACGGCGATGGTCGCGCCGAGATCGTCGCGGTGCTGCGCCCCACGCTCGGCAGCCGTCCGATCGCGGTCGATCACGACGGCACCGTGCTCTGGCGCGCGACGCAGGAGGACGGCACGACGCCGCTCATGGTCGCCTTCGACAACGGGGCGCCGACGATCGCGGATCTGGACGCCGATGGGGCGCCGGAGGTGATCCTCGGCGCGGTCGTGCTCGACGGACGCACAGGCGTGCGTGAGTGGCAGCGCGACACGGGCGGCGGTGAGGGCACGAACAGCGGCTATGGAGGAGGCATCGCCGCCGTGGCGGATCTCGACGGCGATCACGTGCCCGAGATCGTCACGGGGCATCGCGCGTACCATCGTGACGGCACGGCGTACTGGACCTCGACCGCGCCCGACGGATACCCCGCGATCGCGCAGCTCGATGCCGACGTGCAGCCCGAGGTCGTGCTCGTCGCGTCGGGGTCGATCTACGTGCTCGATGGCCTCAGCGGGACGATCGAGTGGGGACCGATCGCGCAGCCGGGCGGTGGCCGTGGAGGTCCGCCCACCGTCGCGGACTTCGACGGCGATGGTCGGCCCGAGATCGGCGTGGCGGGCGCCGCGAGCTACAGCGTGTACGACCGCGACGATCCGGATGGTGTGCTCTGGTCGCGGACGACACAGGACGTGTCGTCGAACGCGACGGGCTCGAGCGTGTTCGACTTCGAGGGCGATGGTGCGGCCGAGGTGGTCTACGGCGACGAGTGCTACATGCGCGTCTACCGCGGCAGCGACGGCGAAGTGCTGCTCCAGATCCCGTCGACGAGCGCCACGATCCACGAGTACCCGCTGGTGGCCGACGTCGATGCCGACGGCAACTCGGAGATCGTGATCGTCGCCAACGATCGCGTGCCCTCCCTCCACACACAGTGCCTGAGCGGCGACGCGTCGTGGGACGGCGCACGCCGCGGGCTCTTCGTGTACGGCGACGTGCGCGACCAGTGGATGCGCACGCGCCGCGTCTGGGGCCAGCACACCTACCACGTGACGGACCTGCTCTCGAACGGCGCGGTGCCGAGCGTCGAGGTCGACAACTGGTCGACGCCGGGCCTCAACAACTATCGACAGAACGTGCAGGGCGAGGGCGTCTACAACGCGCCCGATCTCACGGTCATCGCGCTCGAGGTGTTGCTCGATGGCTGTCCCGCGAGCGTGCGCCTGCGCGCGCGTGTGTCGAACGAGGGCAACCTCGGCGCACCCTCGGGCATCCCGGTCGCGTTCTACACGGGGAGCGCCTCGATGCGCGGCACGCTGCTCGGCGTGGGGCACACGACGATCCCGCTCCTCCCCGGGCAGAGCGAGGTCGTGGAGCTCGCGAGCGTCGCCCTCGCCGGCGAGCCACCGTACGCGTTCGTTGCCTTCGCCGACGACGACGGCGCAGGCGGCGGCGTGGTGATCGAGTGTGACGAGGGCGACAACGCGGGCGGCATCGGCGACCTCGACTGCGACATCCTGTTTTGAGCGACGCGCGTCGTGCTACGCCCGCGGGCATGCACTTCCTCGGTCAGTTCCCTCGTACCCGGATGCGTCGCGATCGCCGCGACGCGTGGTCTCGTCGTCTGACGCGCGAGCACGTGCTCACGCCGGCCGATCTGATCTGGCCGCTCTTCGTGCAGGAGGGGCAGGGCGTCAGCACGCCGATCGCGTCGATGCCTGGCGTCTCGCGCCTGTCGATCGACCTCCTCGTCGAGGCGGTGAAGGAAGGGCACGCCGCAGGCATCCCCGCGGTCGCGATCTTCCCCGTGATCGATCCGGCGAAGAAGACGCCCGACGGCGAGGAGGCCACCAACCCCGACAACCTCGTGTGTCGTGCCGTGCGCGCGGTGAAGACCGCGTGCCCCGAGATCGGTGTGATCTGCGACGTGGCCCTCGATCCGTTCACCACGCACGGGCAGGACGGTCTCCTTCGCCCCGACGAGCGCGCGCCCTGGTACGAGGGCGGCGCGTACGTGGTGAACGACGAGACCGTCGAGGTGCTCTGCCAGCAGGCGATCGTGCAGGCCCGCGCGGGCTGCGACGTGGTCGCGCCGAGCGACATGATGGACGGCCGCATCGGCGCGATCCGCGACGCGCTCGAGCACGAGGGCCTCTCGCACGTGCGCATCCTCAGCTACGCGGCGAAGTACGCGTCTGCCTACTACGGGCCGTTCCGTGACGCGGTGGGCAGCAAGGGCAACCTCGGCAAGGGCGACAAGCGCACCTACCAGATGGATCCCGCCAACGGCGCCGAGGCGCTGCGCGACGTGGCGCTCGACGTGGCCGAGGGCGCCGACATGCTGATGGTCAAGCCCGGCATGCCGTACCTCGACGTGCTCTGGCGCGTGAAGGAGGCCTTCGGGCTGCCGACGTACGCGTACCAGGTGTCGGGCGAGTACGCGATGCTCAAGGCGAGCGCAGAGCGCGGCTGGCTCGACTGGGATCGCGTGATCCTCGAGAGCCTCGTCGGCTTCAAGCGCGCCGGTGCCGACGGCATCCTCACGTACGCAGCGCTCGAGGTCGCCAAGTCACTGCGCGCCGAGCCGCACGACGCGCGTCCCTGAAGCATCGGGCTGGCCACGAGAAGCATCGGGCTCGGCCACGAGAAGCATCGGGCTGGCCACGAGAAGCATCGGGCTGGCCACGATGGCGTCGGGCGACCAGGGAGCTGTCTGCCGACGGAGAGGTCGTGGCCGAGAACGTGAGCTCTCGTGGCCCAGCCTTGGATTCTCGCGCCTCGCCGTCGCAGACGCCCTGGGCCACGCGTGCCATCCTCTCGTCATGCGTCGCAACGACCTCGTCGCTTCGTGCGTGTGCATCCTCCTCCTGACTGCGTGCGGCAGCGCCGAGCCCACCTCGGAGCCCACCACGGCGGTCGACCAAGCGGCGGCCATCGCGCCCGCGCTGCGGACGCAGCTCTGCATGCAGGCACCGTGCGGTGATGCGAGCGCCATGCTCAGCGTCTATCGCGACGAGCACGGCGCGGTCGCGCACATCGTGCGGACCTATGGCTCTTGCGCCGACTCCCCCGCGATCCACTTCGCGCCCGATGGGACGCGGCGTGACGTGATCCCGCTCGAGCCCGTGGTGCCTGGCTCGCCCGAGGCCGAGGCCTACCGCCAGCGCATCGAGGCGCTCACGGCGGGCCTCACGCTCACTGACCGCATCCGCTGCTCGGATGGTGCGCGCGTGGAGTGAGCCGGCGAGGCGTGAGCGCGGCGGGGTTCAGGACCGGGAAACAATCGATTCGAGAGCTGAAGGGACGCGGGGGCGGGGGGTCCAGGGCGAGTTACGCAGGCCGAAGGCCGAGGATGTCTGAGCATCGGACCTCCTCCCCCGCGGCCCGATTCGGAGTCGGAGGTTCTTTCTCCATCTCTCAGCCCATCTCGTCGAAGAGGATGCGGACCACGTCCTTCTGCATGTCGATGCGGCGCTCTTCGCCGAAGCCCATCCACGTCTCGACACAGATCCCCACGCAGCCGATCGCGTCGACGATCACCTCGGTGGAGCTGGTAGGAACGGGGTAGTACTGCGGCGCCCAGCTCTCGTCGTCGCTCTGCTTGATCGCGTTGAGGCGCTCGATCGCGCGGCCGATCACGTGCGGCATCGGATCCACGCCGTAGACGAGCGTCTGGCCGAACGAGGGCTTCACCTCGGGGTGGTAGCGCTTGGTGCTCTCGTGCAGCGTACACACGAGGGCAGGGCGCTCCTCGAGCACGAGATCCATGAAGACGCGCGCGAGGCGCTTCTCGTGCTCGGGTGCGCTCGCGTCGCCGGGGAAGCAGCGGTTGAGGTCGAGCCCGCTCCAGATCCCACGCACCGAAGCCGGCCGCTTGCGTGCGCGATACGCGCCGGGGTTCATCACGGGGCAGACCAAGAGACGCCCTCGTCGGGGCGCCAAGCCCTCCTCGAGGAGCTCCTCGAGCGCGTGCACGCCCGCGATCTCGTCGCCATGGATGCCCGCCTGGAACAGCAAGGTCGGGCCTGGCTCGGAGGCCTCCATCACGTGGAGGACGACGTTGGGCGCGAGGAGGTGGACGCCAGGCGTGCGCATGAGCGTCGTCTAACACGAACGCCAGCTCCGGACCCCGCGCCGTGCGGAGCGTGCCGGATGCTGGACGGCCCCGCGAGGCCACGCTAACTCCGCGCGCATGAACGCCCTTCGTGTCCGCCCTTCCAGCGCTTCGTTCGTCGCGGGGCTCGCCGCGACCTCGATCCTCGGCCTCGGCCTCGTCGCGTGTGAGCACGACGAGCCTGCGTTCCGCCGTCGCCATCGAGACGACAACGCCGGCCAGCCGGCCGCGGAGCAGCAGCACGAGCAGGCGGGCGCTGGTGATCAGGCGCAGGCGCACCGCGGCGCCGATCCCCGCCTCGCGCCGCGCCCCGAGGGGCCGCCCGCGCCCCCGGATGTCGCCGCGCCTCCTGCCGACGCCCAGCGCACCGCGAGCGGTCTCGCGTCGCGCGTGCTGAGCCCTGGCACCGGCACGGCGCATCCCACGGCGCGCGATCGCGTCACCGTGCACTACACGGGCTGGACGACCGACGGCAAGATGTTCGACAGCTCGCGCACGCGCGGCGAGCCCGCGACGTTCCCGCTCAACGGCGTGATCGCGGGCTGGACCGAGGGCCTGCAGCTCATGGTCGTCGGCGAGCAGCGCCGCTTCTGGATCCCCGAGGAGCTCGCCTACCGCGGCCGCCCGAACCGTCCCGCGGGCATGCTCGTGTTCGACGTGGAGTTGCTCGCGATCCAGCAGGCGCCCGAGCCTCCGCAGACGCCGCCCGACGTGGCCGCGCCGCCCGCCGATGCGCAGCGCACGCCGACGGGTCTCGCCTCGCGCGTGCTGCGCCCGGGCACGGGCACCCGTCACCCGACCGCTGACAACGTGGTCGAGGTCCACTACTCGGGCTGGACGACCGACGGCCAGATGTTCGACAGCTCCGTCACGCGCGGCGAGCCCGCGCAATTCCCGCTCGGAGGCGTGATCGCGGGCTGGACCGAGGGCGTCCAGCTCATGGTCGAGGGTGAGCGACGTCGCTTCTGGATCCCCGAGAGCCTCGCGTACCAGGGCCGCCCGGGCGCGCCCGCGGGCATGCTCGTGTTCGACGTGGAGCTGCTCCGCATCGTGCGCTGAGGCCGAGAAGCTTCGGGCTCGGCCACGAGAAGCGTCTCGCTCGATCGCGAGAGGCTACGGGCGTCGCGTTCGCGCGGCGCCCGAGTCGCTTGCGGGATCGGGTATGGTTCGGCGCATGATCGACCTGTCCCGGGATCCCAAGGTGGCCGAGCGCCAGATGCAGGCGCTCATCTTCGCCCTCACCACGTTCGGCCACATCGACGGAGACTTCGACGCGTCCGAGCGCGAGGTCGTGAAGGCGACGATCCGCAAGCTCGTCGAGCAGCGCGTCGACGGCGCGATGAAGGACTCCGACGCCGCCTCCAAGAAGGACGTCGTCGATCGCTTCACGGGCCACTTCCACGAGGTCTTCGAGAACATCGACCGCTTCGTGTCCGACGTGATGACCGAGCCGGTCGCCGCGCACGACGAGCGGGACGCGGTGGTGCACGCGAAGCTCAAGCTGCGCTGCTTCGAGCTCTTCTCCACGTTCGACAGCAAGGGGCGTGACGCGCTCCTCGACGCGATCGACCAGCTCATCGCGGCCGATGGCCACGTGCACCCCGCCGAGGCCAAGTTCCGCGCGGAGCTCGCGCAGCTCCTCGCCTCGCCCGACGCGGTCGACACCGACGATCTCGTCGAAGAAGACGACGGCGGCGGCGACGCGGGCGCGAGCCGCGTGCACGACGTGGGGGCCCTGCTCGCCATGGCGCCCGGCGAGGTGACGGTGAGCCCCGTCGTCGACGAGCGCGCGCAGGGCGGCCACCAGTTCCTCCAGCCGCTCGACGACGACTCCGAGGCCAACCCCGAGCGCATCCAGAAGCAGGTGCAGGCGGATCTGGCCCTCGCGGAGAAGGCCATCGCG
>JAIBCE010000354.1 GCA_019694315.1 Sandaracinaceae bacterium | reverse complement strand
GACGTTCGCGTGCGAACCCTCTCGCGGGTCCCTCCCATCACGTCGGAGGTTCCGTCGCAACGGGCCCTTCACCGGCGAGCGGGCGCGGTCTTGGCTCGGCGCGTCGCGCCTCGACTACGTTGGACGGTCGCGGTCTTCGCGGTCTTCGCGGTCCTCGAGGGCGCGGTCCCGGCGAGGGTGGCTGCGGCACCTTCGTCGGCTTCGGACGCCGGACCCGGCGAGAGGCGCTCCCAGAACGACACCATCTGCTCCAGCTCGGACTGACTGAAGTGCGAGAGGTACTCCCGCCTCACGAGCGTCACGTGCGCCTCGGCAGCCTCGAGGAAGCGCTCGCGCCCGCTCGGCGTGAGCACGGCATAGGCGCCGCGGCCGTCTTCCTCGGCGTCGTGGCGCACGACGTGCCCTGCGCGCGCGAGTCGCTCCACCGCGCGGCTCGTGCCGCTGCGCGAGAGGAGGCTCCGCGCCGCCAGGTCCTGGATGCGCGCCCGCCCGTCGTTCGAGAGGAACAGGCGCAAGAGCACCTCGAACTCGGCGTGCGTGATCCGGAAGCGACGCCGCAGGTCGTCCTCGATGTGCTGGAAGAGCCGGGACTGGGTGGCGATGAAGCCCCCCCAGGCCGCCCGCTCCAGCTTCGTGAAGAGCGTCGACATCACGCGGCATTTGACCCCGATCGGCGCCCGACGCAATCTGAGTGCGTGCGCACGCACGTAGTTGCGGCGCGAGGAGTCGCATGAAGGTCGTCGTCTTCGGAGCCTCGGGCGGTGTGGGCGCCCACCTCGTCCAGCTCGCGTCGGGTGCGGGGCACGAGGTCACCGCTGTCTCGCGGCGACCGATACCACTGCCTCCTCGCGCGAAGCTGATCACGGGTGATGTGCTCGATCCGCCCGTGGTCGACCAAGCGATCCGAGGCCAGGACGCCGTGCTCTCGGCGCTCGGGATCCGGCGGAAGAACCACGCCAACCCGATGAGCGCGCTGGCCTCACCGCCGCAGCTCACGGAGCGCACGGCGCGCTCGATCGTGGGGGCCATGAGGCGACATGCGGTCGATCGCGTGATCGCCGTGAGCGCCTCGGGCATCGGCGACAGTCGACCCGGCCTGAACGCGATGATGCGCTTCATGGTCCGCTACACGAACGTGGGCGCCAACTACAGAGACCTCGAGGAGATGGAGAAGGTGTACGCGGCGAGCGGCCTCGACTGGTGCTGTGTGCGGCCCACGGGGCTCAAGAACGCGCCCGTCGCGCGGCGCGTCGTGCAGCTCGACTCGTTCCCGTTCAACGCGTGGATCAGCCGCGCCGACGTCGCGTGGTGGATGGTCGAGCACCTCCAGGCCGACCTGGCGAGGCATCGCACGCCGACGATCTCGGAGGCGAAGTGAGCCGCGTCGCGCTGATCACGGGTGGCACCGATGGGATCGGCAAGGCCACGGCCAAGCACCTCGTGGCCGCGGGCTGGGAAGTGGTGATCACGGCGCGCAACGCCACGCGCGCAGAGGAGGCCGCGCGCGCGATCTCGGGCGGCAGCGGCCCTGGCCGCGTGAGCGTGATCGAGGCCGATCTCGCCGACATGACCGCGGTGCGCGAGGCGGCGGCGACGTTCCGCGGCCGTCACGCGCGGCTCGACGTGCTCCTGCTCAACGCCAATGCGATCACACAGCGTCGTGTGCTCACGCGCGATGGCTTCGAGGCGAACCTCGCGGTGGGCTACCTCGGCCGCGTGCTCCTCTTGCGTGAGCTCGAGGACGTGCTCGCCGCGACGCCGGAAGCGCAGGTGCTCACCGTGGTCGGGCTCGATCACGAGCGGCTCGACCTCGACGATCCGCAGCTCGAGCGTCGCTTCACGGCGCGGAGCGCGCTCATGCGCTGGCAGTGGGCGATGCAGCTCTATGTCCGCGAGCACACGCGACGCGGCGGTGTGCCCATGAACGTCTACATGCCCGGGCTCGTGCGCACGAAGATCCTCGCGAACGAGCCGCAGCCCATGCGCCTCGCCGTGCAGATCATGAATTTCGTCATCGGCATCCCCGTGGAGCAGGCGGCCGCCGAGCTCGCCGGAGCGATCGAGGACGCGCGAGGCCACGGTCGCCGCGACACGTACTACTGGCGCACCAAGCCCAAGCCTCCCCGCGCGCTCGGGGAACGGCCCGACGACGCGGCGCAGCTCTGGGCGCTGACGGATCGGCTCCTGGCGCCCCACACGAGCACACGCGGGTAGCATCGCCGCTGGATGAGCACGATCAGGAACACGATCACGCTCGCGGGCGCGAGGACGAGCACCAGCATGCGCACGAGGGCCGCGGAGGCGTGCCTGTGAGCGCTGCGATCGAGGCGTGGATCGCCGCGCTCGGCGATCCCGCGCGTCGGCTCGAGGCGATCGCGGCGCTCGGCGCGAGCGGTGATCGCGCGGCGAGCCCGCACCTCGTGGCCGCGCTCGGGAGCCATCGCGGCGAGGTGAGGGCCGCAGCCGCGCGCGCCCTGGCGTCGATCGCCGACCCCGCGACGATCGAGGCGCTCTCGGCGCGGAGCCGTGCAGACGCCTTCGGTGTCGTGGCGCTCTGGTCCGTGCTCGCGCTCGCACGCATGGATGCGCGCGCGCCCGTGCCGACGCCAGCAGCCGCCGAGCCAGGTACGCGCGAGGGTGCGCGCTACTGGGCTGCGCGCCTGGACGTCGATCGCAAGCGTCCGGAGCTCCGCGGGCTCGCCGACGAGACGCTCGAGGTCCTCGTCTCGTTCGGTTCCGAGGCGTGTGAGGGTCTGCTCGACGCGGCGCTCGCGCGATCGGTGGCCGATCTCTCGGGGCTCGAAGCGAGCCTGGCGCGTTCGCTCGCCGCGCGCCTCGCGACCGGCAGCGCCACGGAGCTGCTCCGCATCGTGAGCTTCGTGCTCGATCGAGACCAAGCCTGGGGCCACGACGTGCTCACGCGTGCGATCGACGGTGACGCCGAGCCCTCGAGGCGCGAGCAGCTCGTGTCGCAGATCGCGTCGTACACGCGAGAGCCCGGAAGAACGTGGGCTCGCGGCCTGCTCGAGAGGCTCGCCGCTGGGCCCGAGGGCGCGATCGCGCGGCTCGCGGTGCGAGCGCTGTCGCGCCGTGGTCTGCCGGCCCCGCGCACCGCGCCGATGATCACGAGCGGCGCGCCACCACCGCCCGCGCTCGTGCCGCCGCTCTGCACCGACGCGCTCGTGCCGCTCGCGCGCGCGCTCGCACGGCGCCTCGGGCACGAGGGCGAGTGCGAGGCTCCGCGCACGGTGTCGCAGACGTTGCCCGATCCTCGCCCTGGTTGGACGCGCTCGCGCCGCACGACGACGTGGACGCTCGGCCCCGTGCGTCTCGTGCACACGGAGGACGCAGAGGAACATCCGCACGAGGGCGGCGGCTGCCTCGACACCGCCACGATCGAGCTCGATCGTGGCCGCGTGATCTCGCTCGGGGCGGGGCTCGCGAGCGCGACGATCGAGGGACCCGATCGCGAAGAGACCTCGGCCCTCCTGGACGACACGCTCGACGCGCTCGGCTGGGTGGCCCCGCGCTGGCTCGCGTGGGCAGGCGGCCGCGAGCGCCTCGATCCGCTCGCGGCGCGTGTGAGCTTCGTGCAGGACGATGGAGGCCCGGGTTGGTCGACCGAGCTCGACGCCTCGCGCGGCATCCTGCAATTCCGCGCATCGCGCGCCGAGATCGTGGGCGGCATGCTCCTGGTGCTCACCGAGTGCGAGCACGCGAACGCAGGCGGCGGCCCCTCTCTCTTCCGCCTCCATCGCGTGCGAGAGGACGGCCGCGTCGCGTGGATGCGCACGCTCGATCTCCTCGAGAGGCCGCATCGCGTCCGTCTCGGAGCGCGCGGTCTCGAGGTGCACGCAGCGTGGACGACCACGCTCGAGTCCACCGCGCCCGCGCGCTGGACCCCGATCGATCCCGAGACCGGCTCGGATCGCGCGTCGACCGCTGCTCCGTGACGGCGTTCGACGATGTCCGCGAGAGGGCGAGCTCGGCGCATGCGCTACGCCGGCCCTCGTCAGCGTCGCGCAGACCACGCCAGGGCGTGCTGATCGGCGAGGGCGCGGGCCTCGACGATGTTGTCTTCGATGCTGCAGTAGGTCCAGCTGCCGTAGCGGCCGATGGAGCTCACGCCGCGGCTCTCGAGGACGCGCTTCTTGTCGGCCACGTCGGCGAGCGAGGCGCGCGTGATGTGCACGTACGCAGGGTCCATCACCACGTGGTGCTCGGCGATCACGTGGTGCCCGCTCGTGACGCCCACCTTCTCGAGATCGGCGAGCACCCGCGCCCGCGCCCGCGTGATCTCGGCCTCGTCGATCACCGCGCCCCGCGGATAGCCGAGCTCCACGTAGAGGCTGAGGTTCGGCGCGCCGAAGATGTTGTCGTAGAAGCCCACGCGATAGAACGAGAGCTCCTTCTGCGGGTAGTACGCCCAGTGCACGCCCTCGGGGCCCTTGCGATCGAAGCCGAGGTTGAACACGAGCACCTGGTTCCACGTGTACGTGCTCGGCGTGTAGGCGAGGCCCGCCGCGTCGAGCAGCTTCACGAACGGCATGCTCGAGACGAGGTGCTCGAACGCGATCGTGCGCTTCGTGGTGGTGGCGACCTTGTTCGCGAGGTCGATCGAGATCACGCGCTCGCCGAGCGAGAGAGAGCGCTCGGCGAGGCTGCTCGCGAGGGCGTGCACGTACTGGATCGCGCCGCCCTCGGGGTAGGTGAAGCTCGCGTTGTAGGTGGCGTTGTTCGCCTCGCGCATGTTGCGGACGATGTCGGTGATGTCCGCGTGCGGGAAGAAGCGGCCCATCGCGTCCACATCCAGCGTGCCGAGATCGGTGGCGTAGAGCTTCTCGTTGTAGGGCCGGAGGAAGCGCTCGGTGATGCCGCGGCCGAAGCGCTGGTAGAGCATCTCGAGGAAGCTCGTGGCGCGCTGGCCCTTGGACGCGCCGCCGGCGAACGAGGCCCAGCGCTCCTCGCGCAGATACAGCTCGTAGAGACAGTCGACGAAGTCGGCCTGCGGGAGGTGGTGGATGTTCTTCTGGAACGGGAATTCGACCCAATTCGTGGGCGATTCCGAGATCTCGCCGCGACCGCTCGGCGGCCTCTTGCCGCCCGGCCAGTGGATGCGCGAGTCCTTGTCGACCGAGAGCACGCGCTGGCCCTTCATGCGGCCCACGAGGTCGGTCTCGATGTCCTTGTGCTTGAAGTGGAAGAAGTGGCCCGAGTAGTCCCACACGAAGCGCGCCGGGCCGGCGGGGCCCTCGACCTCGCGCACGATCGTCTTGCAGTAGCCGCCGATCTCGATGTCGGCCTCGACGACGAGCACGTCGTCGGTGCGGCCGTGAGGACCGCGCGCGAGGCGATCTGCGTACGCGAGACCCGAGATGCCAGCGCCGACGATGAGGTGACGAACGCGCTCCATGTGCCGTGCCCTTTCTGCGGCGCGGAGTGTAGTGTAGGCGCCATGTTCGGCCTCCCCCGCACACGCGCCTCGTCGCAGACCGCGACGTGGGCGGCGCTGATCGCCTCCCTGCTCCTCGTGGGCGCGCCTCTCTCGTCGGCCCGCGCGCAGGACGAGACGGGCGATTTCGGCGCCGCGACCCCACCCCCCGCACAGACGCCGGCCCCGACACAGACGCAAGCCGAGGCTGCGCCCGCTGCGCAGGCCGAGCCGGCACCGGCCGAGCCCGCGCCCGCTGCTCAGGCCGAGGCCGCGGAGACGCCGCCGCCCGTGACGGCGAGCGCGACACCGAGCGAAGCGCCCGTGACGGCGCAAGCGGTGCCGCCCGAGGACATGCCCGCGCCGATCATGGTCGTGGTGCTCACGAGCGGTCGGGCGCCCGAAGACGTGGCGAGCGCAGCGCGCGACGCGGTGATCGCGCAGGTGAGCCCGATGACGGGCGGCCGTCCCGTGCTGCCGCTCATGGCGCCGGCGCTGCGCGACGCGATCGCGGCGTGCACCGGCGAGGGTCAGGCGAGCTGCATCGGTGGACAGATCGCGGGCGCGGGCGCGTTCGGCGCGATCCTCGTGCGCCTCTCGCGGCGCGCAGCGCGCGGGCCCACGCAGCTCACCCTCGAGATGGTCGATCCAGTGAGCGGCGCGCCGCGCCTCACCGCGCTCACGGGCACGATCGCCGATGCGGCGAGCGCCGCGACCGCGCTCCAGCCGCTCACCGCGCAGCTCCAGGGCGTGATGTTCTCGCCGCCGCCGCCGCCGCCCACGCTGCTCGTGACGGTGAACGTGGATGGCGCGCACGTGCGCGTGGACGATCAGGATCTCGGCGAGTCGCCCGTGGCGCGCACGACGCTGCGGCACGGACGTCACGTGATCACCGTGACGCGCGCGGGCTACGTGTCGTCGCGCCGCACGCTCGAGCTCATCGATGGACAGAACGAGCGCCTCGACGTGGTGCTCTCGCCGAGCACCGCCGTGAGCGACGAGACCGGCACGGGCAGCGGCGTCGGTGGTGGCGGCGGCACGAGCACGCCTCTCACCGAGGAGCCGCTCTTCTGGGTGGCGATCGGCGGCGGTGTGCTCGTGGTCGCGGGCATCGCGATCGGCGTGGGCGTGGCCGTGGCCAACGGCGGTCCGGCCCCGAGCCCGATGGGCATCCCCCTTCCCCCGATCGAGCCGTGAGCGAGACGAGGAGCACGACCATGAAGCGACACGAATCTCCCGCACGCGGCGCGAAGGCCCCCAAGGTCGTCGTCGTCGCGGCCGCGCTCGCCCTGCTCGGCCTCGGCTCGTGCGGCCAGGCGGCCCCCGAGGGCGCCACGCTTCGCCTGCAATTCCAAGGCGTTCGCGTGGCTGCGATCGACGCGGTCCGCATCTCGTTCACCCCGCAGCTCATGCAGCGCTTCACGATGCGGCCCACACAGATGGTCGACGGCATCACCATCGAGGTCGATCCGGCCGATGGCGCGCTCCTCATGAACGTGCCCGGCGACTACGTGCGCGCGCACGCCGTGGAGACCGACTCCGCCGGCCTGAGCCCGCAGCTCGACATCGAGATGTGGAGCGACGACGCCACCGAGAACCCCGAGCCCCTCGTGCGCGTGACGGTGACGCAGGGCTCGGACCTCATCGCGCAGGGCTCGGCATACACGATGGGCTGGCCGATCGATCTCGGCTCGATCTCGACGGTCAACGTGATGTGCACCACCGGCGCGCTCATGCAGTGCCAGCGCATGTGACGCGCCCCTTCTTCGTCGCCCTCGCCGCGCTCGCGCTCGGCGGCTGCTTCCGCTACGCGCCCGACACGATCGATCGTGCGGTGGGCGGCGAGCGTCGCCGTGGACCGTGGGTGCCACCGAGCGGCTACGAGCACTTCGTGCGCGCGGAGCTCGAGGCGGAGCACGGGCGCTTCCGCGAGGCGATCGGCGAGTACGAGCTCGCGCGGAGCGGCGTGATCGACGGCTACCTCCTCGCGCGTGAGGCCGAGGCCGCGGCGCGCGTGCCGGACCTCGCGCTCGCAGAGCGCTTGATCGACGAGGGCCTCTCCTCCGACGCGGGCTCGGAGCCGCTCCTTCTCCTTCGCGCGCGGCTCGCGTCGGAGCGAGGCGATCGCGCCGTCGCAGAGGACGCGCTCCGGCGTGCGCACGACGCCGCCCCCGAGCTCGCGGCGCCCGTGCTCGCGCTCGCCGCGCTCTGCGCCGAGACCGATCGCGACGACGAAGCACTCGCGATCCTCGACGCGTTCGTCGTGAGCCGACCGCGCGACGTGCCGGCGCTCCGTGCGCTGCTCGAG
>JAIBCE010000037.1 GCA_019694315.1 Sandaracinaceae bacterium | reverse complement strand
GCAACTCCCCCCCATTCCCCCCTGCTCGACGCTCCCCAAGCCTCGCTTTCTCGCGCGCTCCTGGGGTTGCTGCGCAACCCCGCCGCGTGGCGTCCCCAGGGGCATCGGTCGATTGTTTCTCGCTCTCTCAGGGACCGAGAAAGAATCGATCCGGGGCGCCCTGCGGCGGGGTGAGCGCAGCTCACCCCTGGAGCAGGAGCGATGCGGAGGCGCGTAGCGCCGGAGTGAGCGACGGGGAGCTCGAGGGGCCAGAGGTCCCTCGACCCAGGAAACTCAGAACACGGTTCCGTCGGTCCGCGCGAGGATGGGCGGAGAGCCGTCGGCACGTCGCTCACGTGCTGCCTCGCGGCCAGCGGTCCACGTGCCGCCCTCGATGATGCTCACTGCGGGCAGCGGCGCGTCCATCGCGAGCGCGAGCTGGAGCGGCGGGCCGAGGCGTCCGAGCAGCGCGAGCGACAGCGCGCGCCACTCGACGATGATCTCGTTCCCCACGTCGTGCGCGACCTTGGTCACCTCGTCGTGCAGCGGAACGATCACGCCCTCGTCCACGAAGAGCCCGCACGTGCGGTACTCGGTCATGCCCGGCAGCTCCGCGATCTCGGTGACCTCGATCCCCGCCTCCTCGAGCACACCGATGAGCGAGCAGACGATCCACTGCGAGAACGTGTGGAACGGAACGAGCCCTCCGCTCGGCCCGGAGCCGCCCGCGGCTGGGTGAGGCCAGACGTCGCCCACGCTCACGCCCATCACCGAGTGACGGCTCGGCCAGATCGGCGAGAACGTCTCGAGCACCATCGAGAGCATCCGTCGCGCCGGGATCGTGGGGCGGCCCGTCGCAGCGTGGCTCGCGCGCGCCTTCATCGCATCGAAGAGCCGACCGAGGCGCGGCTCCGCGAAGAAGTGCGAGGCCGCGCGCATCGCCGAGCCCACCTGCGACATCAGCTCGGTGCGCCCCGCCAGGCCCTCCATGGGGTTGTCCGCGCGGACCTCGAGCGCACGCGCGAAGCGCAGCGGGTCGAGGGCATCGAGCGCATCCGCATCGGCCCGCATCGGCGCGCGGGGATCGTTCGAGAAGAGCCCATCGACGTAGGCCTGGAAGCTCGCGAGAGCGAGGCCCTCGGTACGACCGATCTCGATCCCGGTGCTCCGCTCGCGATAGCGCCACCGAGGTCCCGCGCCTGCGCCGAGCAGGATCGAGATGATCGCGATCTCGAAGAGCACACGCGCGCGCTCGTCGGGATCGTGGCCGGCGCGGATGGGCGCGAGGCGATCGTGCCCACCGAGGCGCAGTCGATCGAGACGGCTCGGCAAGGGCACGCGTCGCTCGGGGTAGCGGCGCCGCGTCACGCGGGCGACACGCTCCACGACGCGATCGAGCGCCGCGAGCTCGACGCGGAAGTGACCGAGCTCCCCACGAAGGCCCGCCGCGAGCACCGCGTCGGCCCGCTGCCGGATGGCGTGGGGTGATCGCAGGAACGCGATGGGGCTCTGCGCATCCTGCATGCTCGGGCGTGTGGGATCGTGGGCGATGAGACGATGGTGCCCGATCCCGGCCCGCGAAGGCAGCGTCATGACGCGTCGCGTCGCGCGGGGCGGCCCACGCCACGGCGTTGGTCGTGTGACGGGAGTGTGCCAAGATCGTGACCTGTGCCCGACGCGTGAGCGGGCGCACCGACATGAGCTCCTCCACCGCCAAGCGACACAAAGGGCAAGACGACGAAGCAGGCGCGCGACGCCTCTCGCTCGAGCCCGAGACGCGGCGCGAGCCCAAGACGGCGCGAGAGCTCGAGGAGCTCGAGGCCGACGAAGACGTCGGCGCGTGGGTCCACGATCGACAGAGCGACTGGGGCTCGCTGCTCGCCGATCTCTCGCGCCCCGACGAGAACGCGACCCTGCGCGTGCACGACCGCACGCACCTCGAATTCCTCCTCGACTACGACCTCCGCTCGAGCGCCCGCAGCGAGACCTTCGAGTGGGAGGCCTACTTCTTCGCGCCCGAGAGCCTCCGCCTCTCGAGCCGCACCTACGACAAGCAGGACCTCTACTCGGATCTCCAGTCGTACGTGCGCTTCGCGGTGCCCGAGACGCAGTTCAGCGATCTCTGCGGGGCGGCGCTCGATCGCGTGCGCGACGCGATCGCCTCCAAGGACGAGCGCGCGATCCTGCGCGAGCTGCGCCTCTATGCGTGCGTGGTCCGCGCGGCGGGCGTCGACGCGCGTCGGTCGATCCTCTCGGGCCTCGACGTCGCGACGCCCTCCATCGTCCCGCCAGCGCCCGGCGAGAGCACCTCACCGCCCTCGCGCAGGGCCATCGCGCTCGCGGCGGCGGATCGCATGATCGGTGACGTCGCGAAGATCGGCGCGTCGCTCCGCACGGCGCTCGAGCCCGGCCGCTCCATGCCCGACCCCGTGGCCACGGCCGTGCAGTGGATCGACGAGGACGTCTCGCGCCTGCTCGAGACGCTCATGGCGAACCTCTCGTTCGGGCTCCGCGAGGCGCGCGCCACCGACAGCCTGGTGCTCAAGGCCGAGCAGGCCGCCGTCGCGGAGGCGCGCTACCGCGACCGGGCCGGCCTCGATGGCATCGGCCACGTGGGCATGCCCTCGCGCGAGGCCGAGCACCTCGAGTTCCGTCGGCACGTGCTCAAGCGCTTCACCTCGTCGGTGCTCTGGCTCGAGCCCGAGATCAAGACCGCCTCGACGTGGGTGCTCCACTTCTTCTACGCGATCGCGGCGAGCGTCGCGATGGCCTTCGCCACGGCCGCAGCCCTCTGGAGCCCGAGCGGTCTCACCACGGGCACGGCGGGCACGTTCCTCCACGCCGACTTCTTCAAGTGGGCGGTCGTCGTCATCCTCGCGTACGCCGCGAAGGACCGCATCAAGGCCTTGCTCCAGACGATCTTCAACGACGTGGTCGCGCGCCACTTCCCCGATCGCAGCTGGCGCATCCGCGACGCGAGCAAGAAGAACGAGCTCGCGATCATGGAGGAGCAGTCGGGCTTCATCCCCTTCGAGGAGCTGCCGCGCGAGGTGCTCGACGTGCGGCGCGCGACGCGCGTCTCGGCGCTCGAAGAGGAGGCGCGCCCGGAGACGGTCCTCTATCACAAGAAGACGGTCGTCGTGGACCGCGCCCTCGTGCGCTCCCTCGAGCCTCGCTACGACGCGATCACCGAGGTCTACCGCTTCGATCTCCGGCGCTGGCTCGCGCACACCGACGATCCGAAGCGGCAGTTCGCCTTCGCCGATCCGGAGCGTGGCGTGGTCGCCCGCGCGTCGGCCCCGCGCGTCTACAACCTGGGCATCGTCTACCGCCTCAAGCGCGCGAACGACGCCTCCGACGACGGCAAGTGGCGCCGCGTGCGCGTCGTGGTGACCCGCAAGGGCATCCGGCGCATCGAGTCCATCAGCTGATCGGACCGGCTGCTCACGCGGTGACGGGGCCACTCACGAGCACGACGCCCTCGAGGTGACGCGACACCATCCGCACGCCGTGCTCGGTGCGCTCGATCAGCGACGTGCGCCACGCGATCGCGCGCTTGTCGTCGACCCCGAGGCGCAGGGCCCAGAGGGTGCCCGGCACGAGCTCTCGCGGATCCGCGAAGCCCTCTGCGTCGAACGTGCAGGCGTGCGAGCCGCGCGGCACCGCACCGAGCGGCCACCCGACGCAGCTCGAGGTGTAGGCCAGCCCTCGACGACGAAGGACCTCGTAGGCCAGCTCGGCCACCTCGCTGCCGAGCACGCGCCCCGTCTTGGCGCGCTCGTCGATCGCGCGCACGAGCTCGTCCTCGGAGGCCGCGAGCACCGAGGCGAGGCTCGCGTGCGCAGGCGCCTCGGGCCCCACCGAGAGCTCGAGCCCCGACGGCACGAGCACGCGGACCTCGCTCCCGCGCGCACGCGCCCACACGTCGAGCCTCGCGTACGAGCCGGGCACGATCGGTCCGCCGTCCCGCTCCGGAGCCCGCTGTCCGCGTGCGAACGCGTCGATCGCGAAGCCCGAGTCCGGCGCGAGCTCGAGCGACGCAGCCTCCGCCTCTTCCGCGACGGCGGCGAAGAGCTCCCGCCACGCGGTGAAGGGATGCGCGGAGGCGCGGCGCGTGAGCCCTGCGCGGAGCGCGCCCATGGCCGCGCTCACGGCGATCACGTCCTCACGCTCTCGGGCCGACAGCGGCCCCGCGAAGCGATTCGCGAGCTCGAGCGAGCTGCGCACCACGGTGTCGCGGCCGCGCAGGAGCGAGAGCGTGGCCTCGTCGACGATCGCGAGATCGGCGATCTGCGCGAAGGGCGCTTGCTCGAGGAGCACCGTGCCCTCGCGCGGTACGTGCGCCTCGAGGGCGGCGCGAAGCTCGATCGCCGTTCGATACCGCGTGCGATCGCCCGGCAGCTCGGGCAGCCCCCACGCGTCGTCCACGTGGACGATCGCCACCGGCAGGCCTTCGGCGGGGATCCAGTAGAAGAACCGACGCTCCGTGCCGCCCTCCCGCATCGCGAGCAGTCGCTCGCTCACCGCGCTCCGTCCGCGATGATCGTAGAGAAGCCAGCCCCGCGCGCGCTCTTGACGGAGCGCGAGCTGGATCGGCCCGAGCAGCGAGGTGATCGCGGGCTCGAGGCTCATCGACCCGCCCCACCCTCGTCGCCCTCGCGCGAGCCGCCCCGCGAGCCCTCGCGTGAGCCCTCGCGTGAGCGGTGCACGAGCTCCTGCACCTTCGCGCGCACCTGCTCCTCGTCCTTGATCACGCTGTCGGCCGGCAGCGGATCTCCGATCGAGACCCAGGCGCGATTGGCCGGCCGCGAGAGGAACCCGCGCGCGTGCTGGCCGAGCGACTGTTCGACGAACTCCGCGCCCGGCGGGTACGCGATGCCCACGGGGACGATCTCCGCGTCGAGGCCCTTGGCCGCGAGGAACGCGCCGCGCTGGAAGGGCCGCACCTCGTCGCCGGCGTGCGTCGTGCCCTCCGGGAAGACGATCACCGTGCGCTTCTCCTCGAGGTAGCGCTTCATCTGACGGATCGCGTTCGCGCCCGAGCGCCGGTCGTCGCGGTCGACGAAGATCGTCCCCACGAGCTCGGCGGCTCCACCGATCACCGGCGCCTTGCGGGTCTTGTGGTTCGCGAGGAAGTGGCCGCCGAACAAGAGGACGAGCGGGATGATGTCGAGCGGCGTGCGGTGGTTCGCCACCACGAGACGCGCGCGCTCGGGCGCTCGCGCCTCGCCGTGCACGACCTCGAAGTCCACCCCGAGGATGCGCCGCGCGCCGTGCGCCCAGTGACGCAGCCCCGCAGCGTGCGTGCCCTCCGGCGGAAGGCCACGGATGCGCGCGCCCATCACCACCCACGAGGTCCACGACGAGATGAGCGCCATGCGCGCCACCCGCCGCAGCGTCCCCGAGAAGCCATGCTCTTCGGGACGCGCGAGGACGAGCTCGGATCGTTCGGTCACGCGACGGATGTGCCGTGTTTTTCGGCCGAGGTCGAGAGCCGTCGTCAGCGAGCCGCGAGCGCGCGGATCTCGGTGGCGAGGACCTCCACGTCGAACGGCTTCTCGATCACGCAGTCGAACACCGGATCGGACTGCGGAGAGCCCGAGACGCACATCGCCTTGAGGCCCGGTCGCACCTTGCGCGCGCGGAGCACGAGCTCGCGGCCGGTTCCGTCGGGCAGGTAGAGATCCGTGACGAGCACGTCGACCTCGCTCGCCTCGACCGCGGCCAGGCCCTCGCCGAGGGTGCCGGCGCCGCGCACGTCGATGCCTTCGTAGCCCAGCGCCGACACGACGAGGCGCCGCAGGGGCGCGAGATCCTCGACGAACACGACCTTCACGCGGGCCCTCGCCGCGCCCGTTCCGTCGCTCGCTCTCGGGCCCTCACCGGCCGGATTGTCGCGCTCGTGCTCCACCCGCGTGCCTCCTCACACGCTACCTGTTTCCACGACGCCTGACCACGGGCCCGCGGAATGGCCCTCGCCTCGTCGGTGTCTGGCACACTGCGGAGGCCGATGGACGAGCTGCTCTCGATCCTGTTCTCGATGCCCACTCTGCCGTGGACGTGCCTCGTCGTCGCGTCCGTCGTGTACTGGCTCACCGTGATCCTGGGCGCGCTCGACATCGACGTGCTCGGCGGTGCCGATGGCCACGGACACCTCGGCGACGTGGGCCACGCCGACGTCGTCGGTCATGGCGACGCGGGCCACGCAGACCTGGGCCACGCGCACGACGCTCCCGCGCACGACGGCGCCCTGGACGCGGCCGCCCCGAGCCACGGCGGGCTCACGAGCCTCCTGTCCTCGCTGAAGCTCCGCAGCGTCCCGGTGACGATCACGCTCTCGTTCCTCGGCTTCTTCGGCTGCCTCGTGAGCTACCTGATCTCGGCACACGTCACGCCGCTCCTGCCGCTGTCATCGATCGCCACGAGCGCGCTCGTGCTCGTCGTCTCTCTCGTGACGAGCCTCTTCGCGACGAGCGCCGCCATCCGGCCGCTCGCGCCTCTCTTCGCGACCAAGCAGGGCACACGCAACAAGGACCTTGTCGGCAAGGTCGTTCGCATCACCACGGGTCGCGTCGACGCGAAGTTCGGCGAGGGTCAGCTCGACGACGGCGGCGCGGGCCTGCGCCTCCAGGTTCGATGCGCGGATCCCGACGCGCTCGCCCGCGACGACGAAGCACTGATCCTCGGCTGGGACGCCCAGAGCGAGAGCTTCGAGGTCGAGCCGATGAGCACGATCGCCGGGAAAACCCAGAAACACGGGCGATCCGACGCATCCTCGGGAAAGCCGACCTGATCCATCGATACGACGCATGTGCACTTCACCGCGCGTCAGGAATGTCCAGCGTGCCGGCTCGTTCTCGGGCGCGAGGGCCCGGAGGAGAGCAATGACAAGGGCGCGCGGCTCTGATTGGATCGCGCGCGCTCGCAGCCTCGTCGACACGAGGCAGAGGGAGGACTGAGATGCTCGGAGAGTTCACGCCGTGGATCATCGGGAGCGCCGTCGTCGCGTTGTTCCTGCTCGGCATCGTCGCGCTGCTCGCGCGCTTCTATCGCCTCGTCGATCAGGGTCGCGCCCTGATCAAGACGGGCATCGGAGGCGCGGAGCCGATCGTCACGTTCACGGGCGCCACGGTCCTGCCGATCGTGAACCGGGCCGAGATCATGGACATCTCGGTGAAGACGGTCGAGATCGATCGCCGCGGCAAGGAGGGCCTCATCTGCGCCGACAACATCCGCGCGGACATCAAGGTCACGTTCTTCGTCCGCGTGAACAAGACGGTAGAGGACGTGCTCAAGGTCGCGCAGTCGATCGGCGCGGCGCGCGCCTCCGATCAGAAGACCATCGAGGCTCTCTTCACCGCGAAGTTCTCCGAGGCGCTCAAGACGGTCGGCAAGCAGCTCGACTTCGAGGACCTCTACAAGAAGCGCGAGGTCTTCCGCGATCAGATCAAGGAGGTCATCGGACGCGACCTCAACGGCTTCGTGCTCGACGACGTGGCCATCGACTACCTCGAGCAGACGCCGCTCGAGCTCCTCGACGCGCAGAACATCCTCGACGCGCAGGGCATCAAGAAGATCACCGACATCACGACGGTGCAGAACGTGATGACGAACGAGCTCCGTCAGAAGGAGCGCATGGACATCGGCAGCCAGACGCTCAAGGGCGACGAGGCCATGTTCGCGTTCAACCAGCGCCGCGCCGAGGCCGAGGCCAAGGCCCAGAAGGAGATCACCTCCGCGCAGGCGCGCGAGCAGCAGGAGGCCCAGCGCATCGCCGACGAAGAGGCCAAGAAGACGCAGGTCCTGCGGGCGAAGTTCGAGGAGGAGATCCTCGTCGCGCAGCAGAACAAGGAGCGCGGCGCCGCGATCGCGCAGAAGGGCCGTGAGCGCGAGATCGCCGTCGAGACCGAGCGCGTCGAGAAGGCACGTGCGCTCGAGCAGATCGTGCGTGAGCGCGAGGTGACGCTCGGCTCGATCGCCAAGGAGAAGGAGGTCGAGGTCCAGAGGAAGGACATCGCCGACGTCATCCGCGGTCGCGTCGCGGTCGAGAAGACCGTCGCCGAGGAGGAGGAGCGCATCAAGGATCTCCGCCTCGTCGCGGAGGCCAAGCGCCAGAAGGAAGCGGTCGTCATCACGGCGAGCGCCTCGGCCGAGGAGGCCGCGCTCAAGCTGGTGAAGAAGGCCGAGGCCGACGAGGCCGTGGCGCGTCACGAGGCCAAGAAGCGCCTCACGATCGCCGACGCGGATCTCGAGACCGCCGACAAGCAGGCGCGCGCCAAGATGCGTGTGGCCGAGGGCGTCCAGGCCGAGCACGCCGCAGCGGGCCTCGCCGAGGTGCGCGTGCGCGAGGCGCAGGCCGCCGCCATCGAGAAGCAGGGCATGGCCGAGGCCCTCGTCATCGAGAAGAAGATGCTCGCGGAGGCCACGGGCCTCGAGAACAAGGGCCTCGCCGAGGCCAAGGTGCTCGAGAAGCGCGGCGAGGCGCAGGGCAAGGCGGGCCTCGCCGAGGCCGCAGTCCTCCGGGAGAAGACCACCATCGAGGTGCAGGGCGAGGAGCAGAAGGGCCTGGCCCTGGCGCGTGTGCGCGAGGCCGAGGCACAGGCGATCGCCAAGCGCGGCGAGGCCGAGGCGCGCGCCGTGCAGCAGAAGCTCGAGGCCGAGGCCGCGGGCCTCGCGCAGAAGGCCAACGCGATGAAGGCGCTCGACGGCGTGGGCCGCGAGCACGAGGAGTTCCGCCTCCGCCTCGACAAGGAGAAGGCCGTGGAGCTCGCCGCCATCGACGTGAAGAAGGAGATCGCGAAGTCGCAGGCCGAGGTCATGGCCACCGCCATGGGCAACGCGAAGATCCAGATCGTCGGCGGAGATGGTCAGTTCTTCGAGCGCTTCGCGAGCGCGCTGACGATGGGCCAGGCGATCGACGCCACCGTCGACAACAGCCAGACGATCCAGACGGTGCTCGCGGACTACCTCCAGAAGAACCGCAGTCTCCCCGAGGACCTCACCGAGATCCTGAAGAGCCCCAAGCTCGACGCGGAGTCTCTCAAGAACCTCAGCGTCAGCGCCTTCCTCGCGAAGCTCTCGAGCGACGCAGGCGACGCGAGCACCAAGAGCAGGCTCGAGGCCCTGCTCACGCAGGCCAAGAAGCTCGGGCTCTGACGACTCACCTGGCCCCACTCGCGTCGCCCCCGACTCGACGATCATGTCGAACGAGTCGCGGGACGTGGGGGGGTGGGGGTCCAGGGGCGAGTTCCGCAGGCCGAAGGACGAGGACTGTCCGAGCCATCGGACCCCTCCCCCGCGGCCCGACCCAGCACGCTTGATGCGCCTCTCGACGAGGCCGAGGTCGTCAGTGACCGAGCAAATCGATCAGGGCAATTACGAGATCCTGCGGCGGCGGCTCGACGAGCAGGCCAAGGCGCTCGTGGAGCGCACGGGGCTTCTCGACGAGGCGCGGAAGAAGACCTTCGGCGGCTCCGAGCTCGCCGTGCTCGCGAACGAGCGCGTGCGCACGGAGAACAACTGCGTGCCGCGCGACCTCGTGTCGTTCCGGGGCACGCTCGTCATGGGCTACAAGGTCTTCCTCGGGCTGCGCGCCGAGACGCAGGTCCACGACGTCCTGTCGCTCCACCGCTTCGTGCGCGCCGACGACGGAAGCTGGGATCTCTCGGAGCTCCCCCGCGACACGATCCCCGGCTTCCTGAGCGATCCCCGCTTCCTCAAGGAGTTCGGGGACCTCTTCAAGTACTACCGCGAGACCAAGCTCCTCCAGCTCCGCGTGGAGAGCGATCGCATCCTCGCGATCTTCCAGACCGGCGCGACGCTCGGCGATCAGCGCGTGCTCCGCTGGAGCGTGGACGCGGCCGGGCACGTCGCGTACCTCGACGAGCGCGGCGACCGCGATCACGTCTTCCCACATCCCTTCGACTTCGAGTGGAAGGTCGTCGGCCGTGAGCACCAGCGCTCCGGACGCCACCCTCACCTCTCGATCGAGGACGAGCTCTTCGTGGAGACCATCCACGGCGATCTCACGATCAAGATCGAAGACAACACCGAGACTGGACAAGGCATCTACGCCGAGCAGGTCGAGGACCCCAATCAGGCGCTCGACGACGCGGAGATCAAGTACGCCAAGGTCGGAGGGCTGATCCTCCTCTCGATGAGGCCCTATCGCGAGACCAAGACTCGCTATCTGGTCTTCAACCGACGCACCAAGGAGGTGCAGCGCATCGACGCCATCGGGCAGAGCTGCCGGCAGCTGCCCGAGGATCACGGCATCATCTTCCCGGGGGGCTACTACCTCGACGTGGGCGAGGGAAAGATCTTCGACCGACAGGTCGAGGGGCTCGAGCTCTTCCGGGTGATCAAGTCGCCCAACGGCGAAGACGTGCTCTTCGTCTACCACCGTCGGGATCAGGGCCTCTACCAGCTCCTCTCGTACAACCTGATCCGCAAAGAGGTCGCGACACCCATCGTGTGTCACGGCATGTCGCTCTTCGCCGACGGCACCCTCGTCGTGTTCCGCTCGAGCTCGGAGGAGCCCTCGCGCATTCACCCGGTGCAGATCTGGCGCACACCGTACACCTCGGCCGAGCACGCGGCCGAGGCCGGGACCGACGGCTCGTTCCTCTCGAAGATCGGCAATGCCGAGCTCGTGCGCGGCATCTCCGACAGCTACTCCATCGCGAAGATGGCGCAGAAGGCCGAGCTCGCGCGCTCGACCTACGAAGAGATCGTCAAGAACGCAGAGCGCGTGGCCGACGCGTACCACTGGATCGGCAGCGCCGAGGCCTTCGAGCTCCGCGCCGCGATCTTCGAGGTGAAGAAGACCGCCGAGCTCGTGATCGACGAGCTCGAGAAGGTCCTCGCGATGAAGAAGCGCGCCTCCGACGCGCTCGAGGCCGCCCGCAAGGCCCGCGACGAGCTCACGCGCAAGACACGGCCCGAGGACATGCGCTCGGTCGACGACTTCATGGGCGCGCTCACCTCGCTGCGCGGCCAGCGGGGCCAGCTCGTGAGCCTGCGCGAGATCCGCTACGTGGATCTGCCGCTGGTCGATGCGCTCGAGAAGGCCACGATCGCCGACCAGGAGAAGGTCTCGGCGGCGTGCGTGGTCTTCCTCTCCAGCGCCGACGCGCTCCTGCCCGTCTCGCAGAAGCTCGACGAGATCGACCTCGCGATCGGCAAGGTCGACAAGACCGTCGACGCGCGCCCGCTCGGCGAGGAGCTCGATCGCGTGGGCGCGGGGCTCACGGTGCTCTCGGAGGTGGTCGGCGGCCTCGAGGTCGACGATCCCGTCCAGCGCGCTCGCATCCTCGAGAACATCGGCGACGTCTTCGCCAAGCAGAACCGCGTGCGCGCGGTGCTCGAGGCGCGGCGGAGAGAGCTCGCTGCGGTGGAGGGTCGCGCGACCTTCGGCGCACAGCTCAAGCTCCTCGGTCAGAGCGTGAGCTCGAGCCTGGCCGTCGCCGACAGCCCCGAGAAGTGCGACACCGAGCTCGCCCGCCTCCTCGTCGCCCTCGAGGAGGTCGAGGCGAAGTTCGGAGAGCTCGACGAATTCGTGCTCGAGCTGGCGAAGAAGCGCGAGGAGATCACCGACGCGCTCGGCGCCAAGAAGCAGCAGCTCCTCGAAGAGCGGCAGAAGCGCGCGCAATCGCTCCTCCAGGCCGCGGAGCGCATCCTCGAGGGTGTCAGTCGGCGTTCTCGCGGCTTCAAGTCCGAGGACGAGCTGAATGCCTATTTCGCGTCCGACGCGATGGTGGCCAAGCTCCGTCAGATCGCCGAGCAATTGCGGTCGATCGGCGACACCGTCCGGGCCGACGAGGTCGACGGAAAGGGCAAGGCCGCACGTCAGAACGCCCTCCGCGCGCTGCGCGACAAGCTCGACCTCTTCGAGGAGGGCGACAGCGTCGTTCGCCTGGGACGCCACAAGTTCTCGGTGAACAACCAGCCTCTCGAGCTGACGATCGTCCCGCGCACCTCGGGCGACGCAGACGACACGACCCTGGCGCTGCACCTCACCGGCACCGACTTCTTCGAGCCCCTCGAGGATCCTGCGCTCGTGGCGGCCAAGCCGTATTGGGCCCAGGCGCTCGTGAGCGAGACGAAGGACGTCTATCGAGGCGAATACCTCGCGGCCTCGATCCTCTTCGACGCCGAAGAGGGCAAGAGCGGCCTCGGCCTCGCGAAGCTCGCCGCGGTGCAGCACGACGAGGCGGCGCTGCTCGAGCTCGTGCGCGGCTACGCGCAGCCTCGCTACGACGAGGGCTACGACCGCGGCGTGCAC
Organism: Sandaracinaceae bacterium; assembly: GCA_019694315.1. Lineage (GTDB taxonomy): Bacteria > Myxococcota_A > Polyangia > Polyangiales > Sandaracinaceae > JAFLCL01. Next base: position 24,866 of record JAIBCE010000037.1, on the reverse strand, counting down.
GACGCGGACGCGGCGAAGATCCTCGGACAGCTCCTCACGCTGCGCGCCTCGGCGGGGCTCCTCCGTTTCGCGGCCACCCCGCGCGCGCTGGCCTGCTCCTTCTGGGCCTTCGGCTTCGCCCCCCAGGGACTCCAGGGCGCATCCTCGGGCGCGCCTGCGTCCGCGCTCCTCGACGCCTCGGCCAAGACGCTGCTCCAGCGCCGGGCCGCGAGCCTCGGGCGTCTTCGCGCCACGACGAGCGACGGTGCAGGCCTCGGGCAGCTCGCCGACGAGCTCGCGAGCGCGATCACGCGTCACGCCGCCGCGATGGACCTCCCCGCCGACGCGTCCGATGCGCGCGTGGCCGCGGCCTATCTCGTGGAGGAGCTCGCGAAGGAGCCCGTGCGCTTCGCCACGAGCGCCCCCGCAGACTCGCTCACCGAGGCGCTTCGGGCGCACCTCGAGGTGGCTGGCGCGCGCCGCAGCTTCGACGACGATCTCCGCGCGCTCGAGGGCGATCCGCGCGCCCGCCTCGCGCTCGTCCGCGCCTGGATGCGCGGCATCGCCCAGAAGACCCCCGAGCTCGCACACGCCGAGCTCGAGGCCAGCGTGCTCGTGGCGACCGATCGCAAGCTCGAGCGGGAGGTGCTCCACGCGCTCGTCTCGAGCGAGGTCCGCGACCTCTTCGGTCAGCACCCACGCATCGCGGATCGCAAGCTGACGCTGCGCCTCGACGAGCTCCTCTCACGCCTCTTCGCCTACCGCACGCACCACGTGCCCGGCTTCCGCGCCTACCGCGAGCTGCGGCACACCCTCCTCGAGCGCGAGCGCAAGCGCCTGCGCCTGGAGGAGCTCAAGGCCAAGCCGATGAGCTCGTTCGTGCGCAATCGCCTGGTCGACCAGGTCTATCTGCCGATGGTCGGCGACAACCTCGCCAAGCAGCTCGGCGCGCTCGGCGAGGGCAAGCGCACGGACACCATGGGCCTGCTCCTCCTCGTGTCGCCTCCCGGCTACGGCAAGACGACGCTCATGGAGTACGTGGCCAATCGCCTCGGCCTCGTCTTCGTGAAGGTCAATGGGCCCTCGCTCGGACACGAGGTCACGTCGGTGGATCCCGCCGACGCCCCGGACGCGACCTCACGCCAGGAGGTCGAGAAGATCAACCTGGCGCTCGAGATGGGCAACAACGTGATGCTCTATCTCGACGACATCCAGCACACCTCGAGCGAGCTCCTGCAGAAGTTCATCTCCATGTGTGACGCACAGCGCCGCATGGAGGGTGTGTGGAACGGAAAGACGCGCACGTACGACCTACGCGGCAAGAAGTTCTGCGTGGTGATGGCGGGCAATCCGTACACGGAGACCGGCGAGAAGTTCCGCATCCCTGACATGCTCGCGAACCGCGCCGACACCTACAACCTGGGTGAGGTGCTCGAGGGCAAGGCGGAGGCGTTCGCGCTGAGCTACGTGGAGAACTGCCTCACGGCCAATGGCGTGCTGAGCCCGCTCGCCACCCGGAGCGCCAAGGACGTGGACAAGATCCTCCGGATCGCCATGGGCGAGCCCATCGCCACGACGGAGCTCGAGCACGGCTATTCCGGCGCCGAGTTGGCCGAGATCACGGGGGTGCTCCAGCGCCTGTTCCGGGTGCGCGACGTGCTCCTCAAGGTCAACGCCGAGTACATCCTCAGCGCCAGCCAGGAAGATGCCTATCGCACCGAGCCGCCCTTCAAGCTCCAGGGTAGCTATCGAAACATGACGAAGATGGCGGGCAAGGTCGTCGCGGCCATGAACGACGACGAGCTCGAGCGCCTCGTCGACGATCACTACCGGGGTGAGTCGCAGACGCTCACCGTGGGCGGAGAGCAGAACCTCCTCAAGCTCGCCGAGCTGCGCGGGCGCATGAACGACGTGCAGAAGGCGCGCTGGGCCGAGATCAAGGCGGAATTCAAGCGCCGCAAGACGATGGGCTCGGGCACCGACGATCCGGTCACGCGTGTGACGGGCACGCTGAGCGTGCTCGGGCAGAACCTCGACGAGATCAAGGAAGCGCTCGGACTGGCCATCTCCCGCGCCGACGTGGCCGAGAAGGACCGCAAGGAGATGATCGTGGCGCTCGCGGAGACCGCCAAGCTCCAAGGCGAGATCACGCGTGCGGCGCTGACCGATGGCCGCGACAAGAACGCGCCGCCGTGGCTGGCAGAGAGCCTGGGGGAGCTCCGCCGGTCCATCGAGTCCATGGGCAAGCCGGACATCCAGGTCACCGTGGAGCCGCCTCCGGGGTACGGCGAGATGCTCTCTCACCAGATCGCGGTCACCGAGCAGACCCTGATTCCGTTGGTCCAGAGCGCCGCCAAGAACCTCGACGACGCGCACTCCCTGCACGAGCACATGATCCAGCTCCTGGATCTCCTCAAGAAGATCGACCTCCGACTGCGAGGCTGAGCCCTCGCGCCGCCCCGGGCGGACGCGCGCTGACGCCGAGACCCTCTCGTGGGCCGCAACCGATCCGCTTGTGTCACGCGGGGCTCACCAAGCCAGTTGGCTCCACAAGAGCACCGACGACGACACCATCGTCGCGTGTGCGAGGGCGAGCCAACCTCCTTGGGCGACACGCACTTCGGAAGAGCCGGAGTCGTAGGGACGCAGCTCGACGACGCTGTCGCGAGCGTGGACCCCCCGGAAGGTCCCGTCGTGGGGACTCTCCAAGACGCAGACATCCAGTCGCGACCGCGTCGGCACCCGCTCGGACGACTCGATTCGCGCGACGAGCGAGCCACCCGGCTCGATGGTCCAGACCGCCCCGTCGTCGAACAGGAGCTCCGCACCCTCCTCGGCGACGACCCGCGCCGAGTCGACGAGGAGCTCGCCTCGCGTGGTGGCTCCGAGGACGCGAACGGGGCGAGGGCTCTCTCGCCACCACCAGGCCACGACGAGCAGCGTGCACGGCAGGAGGATCGGAGGCCCGAAGAAGACCGCGTAGTCGAGAGCCCCTGGCGTGAACAAGAACGTGGCTCGTTGCCACCCGAGGAGCCCTGCTGAGAGAGGCACGGCGGTGCCGACGATGACCATGACCGTCGTGGCGAGCACGGGACGGCTCGCATGTCGCGAGATGCGGCGCGTCTCTTCTGCGGCGTAGCGCGCGCCCACGCCGAGGGAGGCGGGAACGAACCCGACGCTCGCGACTCGGACCAACGGCTCGTCGGGCGACACGACGCCATCGCCCAGTGTGAATACGAGGAAGGGCCCGCCCAGCATGGCTCCGAGGACGAGACCGTGAATTGCCCAGGCGAGCAGCCCGCGCTCGTCCCACCGATCGAACGCGCGCGCCGCCGCCACGCGCGGTGGCTCGCCGGCATACGCGATGATTCCCAGCCACGGCAGTGCAAGCGGCCCCGAGACGACCGCGACCGCGAACGGCACCAGCCCCGAGGGCGGCCAGTTGAAGGCGACTGCCAACCTCCGCGCGAGCATCGAGATGCCCAGGTGCACGACGAGGAGGGGCAGTGCGACCATCGAGGTGCGGATCGACGCGGCGAGGCTCTGCGCCGCAAGAGGGGGACGGTTCGCAAGCGCGCGGACGATCGACGGCACGAAACCGAGCGGCAGAACGAGGAAGGAACCGAGGCACGCGCCAGAGAGGCTATATCCAGCGAGCACCGCAGTCGCCCAAGGATGCAGCCGAGCCCACATCCGACGAATGTCTCACGGTCGACGGAAAGAGGCGAATCGGCTCGAGCGAAGTGCGGTAGCGTGGGGGAGACGAGGGATGACATGGAGCTGATCGCCGACACGACCGATCCGAGCATCGGCCAACTGGCCTTCTCGCCCGATGGCCAGTGGCTCGCGATGGCGAGCTTCGCGAAACGCGTGCGGCTCGTGCCGCTCGGCGGTGGCAAGGAGAAGAGCGCCGCCGTCTCTTCGGGGTCGGGGGCGCGGCTCGCGTTCTCGCCCGACGGCAGCGCGCTCGCCGTGGCCGACGGCGCGCTCACGCTCTTCGACGTGCCCACGATGAAGAAGCGCTGGAGCGAGAAGGCGTTCGCGAGCCTGGTCGAGTTCCGCGACGACGGCGCGCGCCTCCTCGTGGGGAGCGGGGGCTTTCGCCTCTACGACACGCGCACGGGCCAGAACCTCCCGGGCACCGAGCACACGAGCCCCGTCCTGGGCACGGCCCTCTGCGACCTCGCGTTCTCGACCGACGGCGCGCTGGTCCACTCAGCCGTGATGCACAAGATCGAGACCCACGACACGACGACCTTCGCGCAGGTGCGAGAGTCCGAGATCGTGAGGACCGAGCTCCGCTCGATGCGACGCTCGCCCGACGGCGCGCTGCTCGTGGTCGGCACGAACACCCGCCCTGCGCGCGAGGATCCGTGGGTGGGCGCCGTGCCGGAGCAGCGCCACGTGCTCGTGCTCCGCGCCGCGGATCTGAGCCTCGTCCACCGGCTGCCCGTCGGCGTCGAGCCACCCCTCGTGTGGGAGACACCGGGCCACTACCACGCGACGGGCGATGGCTTCGTGCTCGTGCGCTGGGTCCCGGGCTCACGGCGCGTCGCGGCCGTGTACCGCTACGCGGCGCCGGACAACCGCTGTTACCTCCACGTCTGGGACGTGGACAGCGGCGCGTCCCTGCGCGCCGAGACACTGCCCTTCACGACCGTGCGCGGCTTCGCCATCTCGCCGGACGGCCGCCGCGCAGCCTTCTCGGGCAGCCGAGGCGTCGTGCTCCTGCCGCTCTGATCGGGTGCCGCTCTGATCGGGCTCGGCGAAGTCCTGTACCCTCGTCGCATGCGACTCCTCGGCCCTGCGCTCGTCCTCGCCCTCACCGCGTCCTCGACCCTCGCCCGCGCCGACGCGATCCAGCCGTTCGACGGCGAGTGCCCGCCGGGCCTCGAAGAGACGGAGTCGCACCACGCCGAGATCTGTCAGCCCATCGCCTGCACCTCGGACGCGCAGTGCGGGGCACGCGCAGCCTGTCGGCCGATCGCCGAGTGCTGGGCGCCTCGAGAATTCAGCCCGAGCGACGGCCGGCTCGCCGACGACACGATCATGCGCGACCAGGTCATCGGCCTCTGCCGCGCCGATGGGACGTGCGCCGAGGGGCACTGCGAGACGCGACGGCAGTGCGAGCCCACGGTGAACACCGAGGCGTGGGACCCCACCGGTCGTCGGTGGACGGGGGAGCCCTACCGCAGCGGCTGCAGTGTCGGGGGCAGGCGCGGCGCCCCGCCCGCAGCCCTCGCCCTGGCCGCGCTCGGCCTCCTCGCCCTCGTGAGACGCCGAAGGGCGCGCTGAGGACTCGACGCGCGGTGGAGGGCCGCATCCCGACTGGCACCTTCCGGACTGGCACCTTCCGGACTGGCACCTTCCGGACTGGCACCTTCCGGACTGGCACCTTCCGGACTGGCACCTTCCGGACTGGCACCTTCCGGACGGCACCTTCCGGATTGGCGGCCGGCTGGAATGGCACCTTCGGCTGGACTGAGGTCGTCAGCCGACGACGAGGCGCTGTCGCTTCCGTCCCCACGTGCCGACGGGACCGTCGAAGACGCCCGGGAGCTGTGCACCGCAGCCGAGGCAGCGGCCTCGGGCGTCGAGGCGGTGCTCGAGGATCTCGTACCAGTCGCGCACGATCACGGGCTCGCCACAGCCCTCGCAGCGCGTGGTGTCCCCGTCCACGTCGTGGACGTTGCCCACGTAGACGTGCACGAGGCCCTCCTCCTTGGCGATGCGCCGGGCACGACGGAGCGTCTCGGGCGGCGTGGCGGGCACGTCGCGCATCCGGAAGTCGGGGTGGAACGCGCTGAAGTGGAGCGGGACGCGCGGGCCGAGCGCCTCGCGCACCCAGGCCGTGAGCGCATGGAGCTCGGCGTCGCCGTCGTTGTGCCCCGGGATGAGCAGCGTGGTGATCTCGAGCCAGACGCGCGTCTCCTTCGCGAGGAAGACGAGCGTCTCTTTCACGGGCTCGAGGGCCGCTCCGCACACGTCGCGGTAGAACGCGTCCGTGAAGGCCTTGAGATCCACGTTGGCCGCGTCGATCTTGGCGTAGAGGTCACGACGAGCCTCGGGGCCGATGTAGCCGGCCGTCACGGCCACGGTGCGCACGCCGCGCTCGTGACAGGCATCGGCGACGTCCATCGCGTACTCGAGGAAGATCGTCGGATCGTTGTACGTGAAGGCCACGCTGGCGCAGCCCGCCTCCTTGGCCGCACGCGCGAGCTGCACCGGCGTCGCGGGGTCGCTGAGCGTCTCGACCTCGCGGGACTTCGACATCTCCCAGTTCTGGCAGAAGCGACACGTGAGGTTGCAGCCCGCCGTCCCGAACGACAGCACGCTCGTGCCAGGCAGGAAGTGATGGAGGGGCTTCTTCTCGATGGGATCGATGCAGAAGCCCGACGACCGACCGTACGTCGTGAGCACGATCTCCTCGCCCTGACGCTCGCGCACGAAGCACAGGCCCTTCTGACCCTCTCGCAGCTGGCACTCTCGAGGGCACGCGTCGCAGCGGAGGCGCCCGTCGGCGAGGCGCGTGACGTAGCGCGTGGCGTGCGTCACGAGTGCCTCGCGATCCGACGAAGACGCACGCGTGGCGCCTCGTCGTGGATCACCTCCACCGTGAAGCGCTCGAGCGTGATCTCCGGCGCCCAGAACGTGCGAGGGAGCCCGGCCTTGCGCTTGAGCTCGTCGAGGAAGTCCTTGGGATCAGGCAGGCTCTGCCAGACCTGTGGCAGGAACAGGCCGTGTCGAGCCGTGCCGTGGTGCGGGTGGTATCGGAGGATCACGCCATCGATGGCCGGGCGGAGCGCGTCGCGGGCCTCCTCCTCGCTCGAGAAGGCGATCGGCGTGGCCGACGAGAGCATCGAGATCTCGAGATCGAGGTCGTCGAGATCGCGAAACGACAGCGGCGTGGCGCGCGGATCCTCGAAGGCCGCCGACACGGCGCTGCGAGGGAGCGTCTCGACGAGCGGCAGGCGCGCGAAGCTGCCGATGCAGCCGTGCAGCTCCGGCTCGGCGTCGGCCTCTGGCTCGACACCCACACGATGCAGGGTCACGAAGGCGGGACGAATCTCCGCGAAGAAGGGGTGGCCCGGCAGCTCCGGAGGCGGTCCCCCGAGGTGCTCCGCGATCGCGCCGCGCACGAGGGCGATCGCCTGACGCTGGACGCGTGCGTCGATCACGAGGCGCCTCCCGGCTCGCCCTCGCGCAAGAGGAACGCGCCGTAGCCCACCACCTCGTCTCGCGTCCCCGCCGTGTCGCCGGAGCTCCGCAGATCGAGGAGCTCGAGCCTCACCTGACGACGTCTTGCGAGCGCGAGGAGGCCGTTGAGGGGGCGCGCACCGCAGGCGTGATCTCCATCGACGGGGTCGAGCGCGAGGATGTGCTTCGCGGTCTCGGAGTCCACTCGGAACGCGTCTCGGTACGAGAGAAAGTGCGAGAGGTCGGAGGAGATGACGACGCGCGTGTCGTCACCGCCCCAGAGTCGGTCGAGCACCTCCGCGACCTCCTCTGGCGTCGCCTCGCCCACTGCGAAGGGCACCAGCGCGAAGTCGGTGCCGAAGAGGCGCTGGAGGAACGGGAGGTGGACCTCGAGCGAGTGCTCGCGCGCATGGGCGGCCGGGCTCGTGACGACCTGCGGCAGCGACGACACGAGGGCCACGGCCTCGAGGTCCACCGGAATGCGCCCGAGCGGTGTCTCGAACGCCTCGACGCCCGCCAGGGCGAGGCCGCGCACGTAGGCGCGGTGGGTGGGGCCCATCAACACCACGCGGCGTACCTTCTCGCGATCGCTCCCGGCGCGGAGGCGGTCGTACGCGGTGGCGGCGATGGGACCCGAGTAGACGTAGCCGGCGTGCGGAGCGATCACGCCCTTCACGCGCCCGACGCGGGCCTCCCCTCGCGCGAGAGACGCGTCCTGGAGGAGGCGGTCCACGGTCTGCGCGAGATCGCGGGGGTCCTTGGGGTAGAAGAGTCCGGCGACTGCTGCGGGGCGCACGCTGGTGCTCATAGGCACATCCGTGGACACGTGGTTGGTCCCCCGCAATGGACCAAGCCATGACTCGGGGGAGGGGCCAAGCAGACGCGTGACCCAACCCACACGAGGCCGCGGCGCGGCTTGCGAAGCGCGATTCCGTGCGACGGGCCGCGACGTTCGGGAGTGTGGAGCTCAGCGCGTGAGTCCATCCAAGGGACTCGTGCTCTCGGAGCCCTGTGTCGGTGGCGAACGCAGTCAGAGATCGAAGCGCTCGATGAGAGGCGCGCCGACGTGATCCATCAGCGTGCCGAGCACGCGCCACGGTGCGCGCCGCCGCAGCGGCAGGTGACGATCGAAGACCGCCAGGTGCTCGAGCACGGGGACCGCGCCACGGTTCTGCTTGAAGTCACTCACCCCCGCGCTGTCGTGCACGAGCGCCCTCTGCGCGAGCGCATCGTCCGACGAGAGCGCAGCGAGCATGCGATAGAGCCCGAGCGCGCGCGGCAGCCTCGTGTCGTAGCCGAGGACGGGCACGTAGTAGAGGCCGTGGCGGCTCCACGCGGCGTAGACCCCGTCGAGCGATCCGTCGCGCGACACGAGCGCCTTGCCCTCGAGGAACCCAGATCGGATCGCGTGCGTCACGTAGCGCGTGGTGAGCTGCGGGTTGTGACGCGACCACTTCACCACGTAGAGGAGGTCGTACAGCTCGGTCGCGCGTGCGAGCTCGGCGTCGTCGAGCTCGCGTGCGTCGCGCACCCGATAGGCCCCCTCCGCGAGCGCCCTCGCGAGCAGCGCCGCATCGCGCCGCGCGTCGCGGCGCCGCAGCGTCTCGGAGGGGTCCTGGAAGAGCACGCGTCGACTGAACACGAGGCGTGCGCCGAGCGCGGCGAGATCCGACGAGAGCTGCAGGCTCACGCGACGGTCGACGCCGCGGACCACGATGGCGTGGTCCGGATGCGCATCGCGCAGCGCCTCGATCAACGACGACCACGACGCGCGACCGAGCGGCGCGTGGAGCGTCGTGGACGTGAGCCAGTTGTCCACGTAGACGACGCGATCGAAGCGTGCCCGTCGGAACACGCGGCCGAGGCCCGCCACGATCGTGCGGAGCGGCCTCTCGAGCGCGGGCGTCTCGAGCTTCTCGATCTCCTCGGCGCCATAGGTGATGTAGTGCGTATACGGAGAGACCACGTAGCTCTGGTCGTCGCGCTCGCGCGACACGGTGTACGGCACCACCTCGCCGTCGACGACCGCGACGCCCACGTCCGCCTCGACGTTGGGCGCGACGAAGGAGCTGCCCTCTCGCAGGATCGGCGCGAGGTAGTCGCGGGCTCGCCGCGCGTCCTCCGTGTCGGGCCACGCGATCTCGGCCGCCACGTCGCGACCCGAACGCGAGAGATGGAGCGCGACGCTCACGGGTGCGCCTCGAGCGCCCTCACCACGCGGCGGAGCTTGCGCATCAGGTCTTGGGCGGGCCGCTCGATCCGCTCGATCACGACAGGCGCCCCGCGCGAGGCCCAGAGCCGATCGAGCGCGTGCGCGGCGGCGGCCCAGGCCTCGGCGGGCTCCACGAAGAGCGCGAGGCGGTCGCGCGCGCGCTGGACGACGCGGTAGTCCGTGATGGCCGCGTCGGCGAGCATCACGGCGCGGCGCACGAAATCGGGAAAGAGCGGGCCCCGTCCGTCGTCGACGAAGAGGAGATCGTCGGCCCGACCCTCGATGCGATCGAGCGCGCGCGCCACCGAGCCGCACGGACAGGGGCTCCGGCGCGGAACGAGCACGTCGTCGAGCCGATAGCGCACGATCGGCTGCGAGCGACGCCGGAAGTCGGTGAGGATCGGGTGGAACGCGCCGTCCTCCGCGCCAGGGACCGGCTCCTCCTCGATGATCATCACGTCCTCGGCGAGGTGCACCGTGCCGAACGCGCAGCTCGCGCCGAGGAAGCCCTCGGTCGCCTGGTAGATCTGGTGCACCACGCGCGCGAAGCCGCGGCGGATGACGCCCTCGTCGAGGGGATCGAGCACCTCCGCCACCGAGACGACGATGCGCGGTGCGATCGCCGATCGCCCTCCGATCCGGGCCTCCGCGAGCATCCGCAGCATCGAAGGAGGCGCCACCAGGATGCTGGGCGGCTGCGCGTCGAGGCGCGCGAGGTGCTCCTCGAAGGGGCGAGAGAGATCGAAGAACGTGAACGCGATCCGCCGCGATCCGACGCTCTGGTAGAGGTTCGAATTCGCGCGGAGGAAGAACGCGACGCGCTCACGCACGAGACCGGGGACGAGCGCCGGCAGGACGCGCGCGATCGCGGCGCCGGCCCACTCCGCTCGCTCCTCGGCGGACGCGACGAAGAGCCCCCGATTGCCCGACGTGCCGCTCGAGAGTCCCACCGTGTAGCCGCGCACCGTCGGTGAGAAGTCGCGCTCTTCCTCGGCGCGCAGGGCCACCGCCAGCGCCTCGTCCTTGCGGATCGGCACCGTCACGACGTCGTCCCAGCGCGCCATCATCTCGGCCTTGTGGGTGATCGGCAGCGCACGCCACGCCTCGGTCGCGTGCGCGCCGAAGCGCTCCTCGAGGTGACGCGAGCGTGTGCGGGCCCAGCGCAGGTGGGCGATCACCTTGCGCTCTTGCCACGCGGAGAGGGCACGCCGCGTGGGAAACACCGCGGGCTCGAGGCGCGCGCGCAGGAACGAGCGCGCGAGGATCGCCCGATCGACGCCGTCGCTCATGCCAGCGGGCTCGAGGGGATGCGGGCCCGACGCACCTCGTCGCAGTGCGAGGGAACGATGCGCACGTCGCGCGTGCGCTCGCGGAGATCCGCGAGGCGGCCGAGGGTCTCGCCATAGCGTTCGTAGCTGGCGAAGAGCGCGCGCGTGATCGGGTGCGGGAGCCGACGCGCGCGGAGGGCGTGTGTCGTCCAGCACGCGTCAGCCACGAGGAAGTCGAAGCTGCCGTCGTCGGTGCGCACCAGCGCACCGAGCTGACCCTCGACGTGGCCCGGCAGCTCGACGAGGTGGACCGAACCGTCGGAGAAGAGATCCACGCCCGACGCGAACGGCGCGCACGACGACGGAAGCGGAGAGACCTCACCCTCGGTGTGGATCACCCGCGCACGGTCCTCGAGATCGCGAGGCAGGAGCGCGCGGAGAAAGCCCGCAGCGGTCCCGCGGATCCGGCCCAGCGATGCGAAGCTCGAGAGCGCCCGCCGGTGATAAACGAAGCGCGCGCGCGGGAAGTCGATGAGCCCTGCGACGTGGTCGGCGTGGAAGTGCGAGACGATGACGGTACGCACGTCGTCGGCTCGGATGCCGCGGAGCGCGAGCTGAGCGACGGCCGTGTGCGAGGCGTCGATCGTGGCCGGCGTGACCCACGCGTAGAGACGCTCGGGAAAGCGGCGCGTCGCCTCGAAGAAGCGGGGCGAATAGCCCGTGTCGAAGAGGACGGGCCCCTCCGTCGGGTGGTGGATCAGCGCCACGATCGACGGAAAGCGCAGCGGTGAGAGGCGCCGGTTCTGGTGCACGACGTGCTCGGGGTGCACGCAGTGCCCGACCTCGAGCAGCTCGAGGCGCGCGGTGCGAGGGCTCATGGGGTTCCTTTCGGCGGGGCCTGCCCGCGCTGCACGCGCACGTGCTCGAGGTAGCGCGCCAGCCCTTGCTCGAGGCGCACGCGTGGGACGTAGCCGAGCGCCTCGCGCGCCTGGCCGAGATCGAGCGTCATCGTGCGCGCGAGGAGGCCGACCGTGTACCGCGTGACGCGCGGCTCGCGGTGCGGCGCCACGAGGCGGTGGGTGGACTCGAGGATCGCGGCGAGCGCCAGGGCGCGAGACGAGCTCACGTGGCGACGAGGGCGGGGCAGCCCGAGCCCGTCGGCGAGCGCGTCGATCACCTCTCCGATCGGGCGCGGATCGCCGCTCGTCACGTGATGGATGCCGCCGACGGCGCGAGACGACGAGAGGGCCGAGACGAGGGCCTCGACGGCGTCGTCGACATAGGTGAGATCGACGAGGGCGCGGCCGCCGTCGATCACGGGGAAGAGGCCTCGCTCGAGCGCGTCGACGACGCGCGGGAGGATCGTGGTGTCGCCCGGCCCATAGATCGCGCGCGGTCGCACGATCACCGTGGCGAGGCCTCGACGGGACGCGCGCATCACGACGTCCTCGGCCTCGAGCTTGGTGCGCGCGTAGTCGTTGAAGGGCCGTGCAGGAAGGGGATCGGACTCGCGGATGCCCTCGCGCGCGCGGAGATCGAAGTACACGGCGGGCGTCGAGACGTGCACGAGCCGGCTCACGTGGAAGCGCTCGCACGCGTGCACGACGTTCTCGGTCGCGCGCACGTTGGCGCGATCGAAGTCGCGCGCTGGGCCCCACGGGCTCGAGAGGGCCGCACAGTGCACCACGGCGAGCGCGCCTCGCACGATCCGATCGGCGTCGGGCGGATGCGCGAGATCGCCGACCTCGAACGACGCGCCCGTCTCCCGCGCGAGGGCCTCTCCTCGAGCCCGATCGCGCCCGCTCGCACGCACGACCGCGCCCTCGCCTGCGAGGCGGCGCACGAGCGCGCCGCCGAGGAAGCCGGTCGCTCCCGTGACCACGATCGGCGCGTCGATCACGAGCGCCCCCCGACGTCGTCCGGCCCGTTCCACTCGATGTCGATCGTGGAGGCCTCGAGCGGCGAGCAGCGGTGAGCGATCGCGCGGCGCACGAGCTCGGCGGCGGTCGCGATCTGCACCACGCTCGCGAGGGGATCGCGCCGGTCCCACGCGACGTCACGAGAGCGGCGCAGCGTGGAGACGAAGTGACGCCCGAGCTGACGCGGGCCGTAGAGCATCATGGGAAGCGCGAGCATCGCAGAGGCCGAGGCGCGCGGCGTCGCGAGGGGCGCGTCGGGCGCGACGTAGGCGCGCGCGAGCCGCGGATCGTCGCGGAAGAGGTGCGCGCCGCTCGTCGCGCGAGGATTGCACTCGATGGCGACGATGCCGCGGGATGGCACGTCGAAGAGATCGAAGGCCACCTGTCCGGTGAAGCGCTCGCGCGCGACGAACGCCGAGACCCACCGCTCGATCCGTGGATCGTCGAGCGGTCGGAAGAGGATCGCGGAGCCCTCCCCCGCGCGAGGGCCCGCGGTCACCTCGAGCGCGTAGGCCGAGTGCAGCGTGAGGCGGCCTTCGTGCGCGACCGAGAAGGTCGCGATCGGCGTGCCGCGCAGGCGCTCCTGCACGACCCAGGCTCGTCGCGTGCTCACCTCGTCGACCCGCGAGAGATCGCGCGGAGACACGATCGCGTTCGACGCGAAGCGCGAGAAGGCAGGCTTGAGGACGATGTGCGGCCCGCGCTCGCGCACGAGGGCCGCGAGGTGTGCGCGATCGGTGACGAGCTCGGTCTCCGGCGCGTCCACGCCGGCCGCTCGGGTGCGCATCGCGAACGCGTGCTTGTCGTGGAGAGGGGTGAGCACCTCGATCGGGCTCGTCAGCACGCGCGTCTGCGGCGCGAGCAGATCGAGGCGCCGCGCGACGTGGAAGATCTCCTCGCACGTCGGCACGAGGAGCTCGATCGCCTCCTTGCGGATGACGTCGCGGAGGCCCTCGGCGAACGCCCGTGCGTCGGGATCGAGGCGTGGCGCAGGGACGCGATAGGACCGCGTCACGGCGCGCGAGCCGCGCAGGAGGTGCGGGCCGAACGAGTCCGCCGCGAAGACCTCGTGCCCGCTCGCCGCGAAGGCCCGCGCGAGCTCGAGGGTGACGGGCGCACGCGCGCCGGTGAGCAGGATGCGCATCTCAGAACCGGAACACGATCGCGCCGAGCGAGAGACCGGCGCCCGTGCCGCAGAGGAGCGCGAGATCGCCGCGGCGCAGGCGGCCACTCTCCACGGCCTCGTAGAGCGTGAGGGGGATGGAGGCCGCGACGCAGTTGCCCAAGCGCTCGAGCGTGCGCACGACGCGCGACGCGTCGAGCCCGAACGCCGGGAGCATCGCGAGACCGGCCTCGCTCGCCTGGTGCGGGATCACGAGCGCATCGGCGAGACGCACGCCGTCGGGCAGCTCGCGCGAGAGCGCCTCGAGGAACGGACGACCTCGGCCGAGCACGCGGCGGAGCAAGCGCGGGCCCTCCATGTGGAAGAGGTTCTGCGAGGGGCGCAGCGCCGCGTCGTTGGGGTGCGCGCGCGTGCCGCCGCCCTCGATCGACGCGAGCGAGGCATCGTCGCCGAAGGTCGAGAAGCGCGCGGCCAGGAAGCGCGAGCCCGTCGCGACATCGCGCGTGTGACCCTCAGCGCCGAGCGGCTCGGCGCGCACGAGCACGGCTGCGGCGGCGCCGTCACCGAAGAGGCCCGCGCTCTCGGGATCGCTCCAGTCGATGCCTGCAGATGCGATGTCGCTCGAGACCACGAGCACTCGACGGTATCGACCCGCCGCGATCGCGCTCGAGACGAGATCGAGCGCCGCGACGAACGACAGACACGTCGCGTGCACCGTGAGCGACGCGATGCCGCTCTTGCCGAGGCCGAGCGCGCGCTGGATGAGCGCACCCCCGTCGGGGATCGACTGCTCGACCGTGCCCGACGCGTTCACGACGAGGTCGAGCGATTCGGGCCGAATGTCGGCCTTCTCGAGGGCCTCGCGCGCAGCGGAGGCGCCCATCGCGCTCGCGGTCTCGTGGCCCGATCGATCGGCGTAGCGCCGCTCGTGGACCCCCGTCGCGCTCGCCAGCGCGGCGGCATCGACGCCCAGCCTTCGTGCGACCTCGTCGGTGTGGACCACCCGCGAAGGGAGGTAGCGCCCCAGGCCGACGATGCGAGCTGCGCTCCCAACCATGGAGGCGCGACGGTACCATGCCGCGTGCCTCCGCCCACCCACGCGCACCGGCCTGACCAGGGGCCGACGCCCGAGCCCGCACACGGTCCGATCCACGTGCGTGGGCTCGTGAAGCGCTACGGCGATCGCAACGTCGTCGACGGCCTCGATCTCGACGTCGAGGCGGGCACCACGGTGGGCCTCCTCGGCCCCAACGGCGCAGGCAAGACCACGACGCTCGAGATGATCCAGGGCCTCACCACGCCGACGGCGGGGACGGTCGAGGTGCTCGGCCTCGCGCAGCCTCGTGATCGTGAGGCGATCGCGCGACGCATCGGCGTGGCGCTCCAGGACACGAGCCTGCCGGAGAAGCTGACGGCGCACGAGACGCTCGCGCTCTTTCGCTCCTTCTACGATCGCGGGCCCGACGAGGCCTCCCTCCTCTCCGACGTGGATCTCGAGCGTCAAGCGGGCACGCTCGTGCGCGCGCTCTCGGGCGGCGAGCGGCAACGACTGGCGCTCGCGTGCGCGCTCGCGGGCGATCCCGAGCTGGTGATCCTCGACGAGCCCACGACGGGCCTCGATCCCGAAGCACGCCACCGCCTGTGGGATCGCATCGAGGCCCTCGCACGCGGCGGACGCACGGTGCTCCTCACGACGCACTTCATGGACGAGGCCACGCGCCTCTGCGACCACATCGTGGTGATCGATCGCGGCAAGGTGATCGCGCGCGGCACGACGGACGAGCTCGTGCGCACGCACGTCGGATCCCACGTGGTGGAGCTCGAGGTCCTGAGCGGCACGCTCGCGGCCGAGGCGCTCGCGTCCCTCACGGGGGTGCGCATCTCGCGCATCGTGGGGCGCACGCATCGCCTGGGCACCGATCACGCGGACGACGTGCTGGCACGGGCACGTGCGCTCGCCGGCGAGAGCGAGGCCACGCTCGGCCGCGTCGCCATCGCACCGGCCACGCTCGAGGACGTCTTCCTCGTCCTCGCCGGTCGCGGCCTCGGAGACGGCTGATGCGGCACCCGCTGATCCAGCTCCTCCTCGTGCGACTGAGGATCTTCCAGCGCGAGCCCGAGGCGCTGTTCTGGACGTTCGGCTTTCCCCTCGTGCTCACGCTCGTGCTCGGCATCGCGTTTCGACCCATCGAGGACGAGCCCCTGCCCGTCGTGATCGTGGAGGACGCCGGCGACGACACGACGAGCGCGCGCCTCGAGGCCGACCCGCAGCTCGAGCTCTTGCACGCGAGCCACGACGAGGCGCGACGCTTGTTCGTTCGCGGACGCGCGCTCGCCCTCGTGGAGATGCAGCCAGGCGACGCCGCGCCGCGCGTTCGCTCCGACCCCACGCGTCCCGAGTCCCGCCTCGCGCGCGCACGCATCGAGCGAGCCCTCGTGGGCGCACCGAGCGCGATCGAGGACGCACCCATGCGCGAGCCGGGCACGCGCTACGTCGACTTCGTGGTGCCCGGCCTCGTGGGCATGAACGTGATGACGGTGTGCCTCTGGGGCATCGGCTGGAACGTGGTCGAGGCGCGCTCGCGCAAGCTCCTGCGCCGGCTCGCGGTGACGCCGATGAAGCGCGGGCACTACCTCCTCGCGTTTCTCCTCGCGCACGTCGTGCTCGTGCTCGTCACGCTCGCCGTGATCCTCGGCTTCGCGTGGGCGAGCTTCGGTGTGGGCTCGGCCGGAAGCGCCCTCGCCTACGTGGTCGTCGTGATCCTCGGCTGCTTCGCGTTCTCGGCGATGGGCGTCCTGCTCGCGAGCCGCACGGACAACGTCGAGGTCCTCTCGGGCATGGTGAACGCGGCCTCGCTCCTCCAGCTCGTGGCGAGCGGCGTGTTCTTCTCGACGGCGCGCTTTCCGGAGTGGGCCCTCACGATCTTGCGCCTCCTCCCGCTCACGGCGCTCGTCGACGCGCTGCGCGCGATCGCGCTCGAGGGACGAGGGCTGCTCGAGCTCTCCGTGGAGATCACGGTGCTCGTGGGCTGGACCGCCCTCGCAGGCCTCGTGGGCCTGCGCCTGTTCCGCTGGACGTGACGACGGGGCGCGCCGGGCAACGTCTCGGTGAACGGGGTGCTCGACGTGAGCCGCAGCGCGGCCTCGAGGCGTCGGTCCACTGTGACTTCCGACACTCGAGCCGCCCCTTCGCGACACACAAAGGTGGTTCGACACATGCCTGTGACAAACGCGTCTCGCACGCGTCAAACCCGGCGCCTACACAGACGCCGCCGACACGGCACGTCCTCGTTCGCCCCCCTCCGCTGTCACCGACACGCCTTCCAGCCGACGGAGCGCCCCATGAAGATCCCCTCCCGTCTCCTCGTTGCCGCATTCGTGTCCGCCATGGCCCTCGGCACCGCGAGCGGCGCCTCCGCGCAGACGAGCGACTTCTCGCACCAGTACCAGACCTGGATCCAGTTCAACTTCATGGGCCCGATCTCGGGCGACTGGTTCTTCCAGAGCGACGTGCAGTACCGCGGCTGGGACAACTTCTCGCCGCAGGCCTTCCTCGTGCGCGGCGCGCTGCTCTACCGGCTCATGGACAACATGTACGTGGGCCTGGGCTACGCGTGGCAGCCCTTCTGGCGGCAGCGTGACCTCGTCGACTGGTACGACGATCACCGCATCTACGAGCAGTGGCAGTGGGAGATCACCGAACCCTCCACGGGCATCAAGCTCTCGCTCCGCACGCGCTTCGAGCAGCGCTTCCGGCACCCGCAGGAGCACTTCGAGTTCGGTCTGCGCGCACGGCAGCAGGTGCGCCTCGTCTTCCCCCTCACCACCGACCGCAACCTCATGCTGATCGTGTGGGACGAGATCTTCGTGAACTTCACGGACTCGGGCCACAGCACGCTCGGCCAGGACGGGATGGGCGCGACGCAGTACTCGCCGCAGTGGCAGTACGGCGGCCTCGATCAGAACCGCGCGTTCCTCGGTGTCGGCTACCAGTTCATCCCGAGCGTCCTCCGCGTGGAGCTCGGCTATCAGAACCAGTGGGTGCGCCGCCCCAACCGCATGGACGGCGACCTCATGGGGCACACGGGCCTGCTCGTCACGACCATCAACTGGCGCTGACTCGTCGCGCGGGGGCGCGAGGTTCGACGCATGGGCGCGCAGTGGTACATCGCGCGCCATGCGTCGCACGGTGCACGTCCATCGCCTCGGTACGATCGGGTACGGCGAGACGCACACGCTCCAGAAGCGGCTCCAGGAGGCGCGTGCGCAGAAGCTCGTGCCCGACACGCTGCTCCTGCTCGAGCACCCGCCCGTGATCACGCTCGGCCGCGGCGCGAAGGAAGAGAACCTCCGCTTTCCCCGTGAGTCGCTGCGTACGCGGGGCATCGAGGTGCACGAGACGGGTCGCGGGGGCGACGTCACCTACCACGGCCCCGGACAGCTCGTGGGCTATCCCATCCTCGATCTCTCGCCCGATCGGCAGGACGTGCGCCGCTACGTGAAGGATCTCGAGGAGTCGATGATCCGGCTCGCTGCCGTGTACGGGCTCACCGCGACTCGCCTCGAGGGCATGAACGGCACGTGGCTGCGCGACGGTGAGCTCGGCGATCGCAAGATCGGCGCGATCGGCGTGCGCCTCTCGCGCTGGGTCACGATGCACGGCTTCGCGTTCAACGTGACGACGCTGCTCTCGCACTTCCAGCTCATCGTGCCGTGCGGCATCCGCGACAAGGGCGTGACCTCGCTCGAGCTGGAGCTCGGGCGCGGTGTCGCGATCGACGACGTGATCGACGCGTACCTGCCGATCTTCGCGGAGATCTACGACGCGGACCTCGTCGCATGCGAAGGCTCGCCGCTCGCGAGCGTGCCCGCCGAGGCGCTCGCCTCGATCGACGCGACGCTCGAGGAGGCCGCACGACTCGAGCGAGAGCGCGCGGCCGAGCGCGCCGCACCGGGCTCGTGATCACGAAGGGCCGCACGTGAGCACCTCGAGGACAGCGTCGCCAGAGGCACGCACGGGCATCGCGCTCGTGCTGTTCTCCTCGGTGATGTGGGGCACGTGGAGCCTCTGGTTCCGGCCCACGGGCCTCTCGGGGCGCACCACCGCGCCCTTCGTGTTCGCGTGCATGGCGCTGAGCGCGGTGCCGCTCTACCTCCGCGAGCGCGCGCGCGGGGGGCGGCCGATCGTGTGGTCGCGGCGCGTGATCGCGATGCTCGCGGCCTACACGTTCTTCGACGCGCTCAACGCGGCGACCTTCTTCCACGCGATGACGATCACCACGGTGGCGGTCGCCGTGCTCACGCACGATCTCGCGCCGGTGCTCGTGGCCTTGCTCGCGCCGCGTGTCGACGGCGTGAAGGTCCCCGGCGCTGGCCTCGCCGCGGTGCTCGCGCTCACGGGCGTGACGCTCCTGCTCGAGCCCTGGCGCGAGGGCGCGCTCGGGGGAGACGTGATCCTCGGCGCCACGCTCGGCCTGATCGCCGCGGTCGCCTACGCCGCCAACGTGTTCCTCGGACGCAAGCTCACCCTCGAGATCGGCACCGCGGCCACGCTCGGCGTGCACGCGGCGGGCGCGTTGCTCCTGCTCCTTCCGCTCGCGGGCATGGAGCTGCTCGAGGTCGAGGCGACCGATCTGCCGTATCTGCTCTTCGCGGGCCTCGTGCCGGGAGCCCTCGCAGGCATCGCCTTCCTGCGTGGCAGCGCCGCGATCGGCAGCGCGCGGGCCGCGGTGCTCGCGTTCGTCGAGCCGGTGATCGCGTGCGTGGTCGGCTTCGCCGCGTTCGGCGAGCGACTCTCGCTCTGGTCGATCGCCGGGGCAGTGCTCGTGCTCGCGGGGGGCCTGCTCGTCTCGCGGCCCCGCACCACGGATCCGTGAGTTCTCTCGCACCCGTCCCTGGGCCCTCGGGGGCCAGTCGCGTGGCCCCTGGCCAGCCAGGACGCGCGTGCCATTCTCGCGCCCATGAAGAGCCCCGTCGATCTCGCGTCGTTCGTCCGTCCCCCCGCTGCTTCGAGCTCGAGCACGCGCGTGGCCACCATGGCCGGCAAGCTCGTCGGCTCCGAGATCCTCAAGATCGCCGCCGAGATCCGCGCGCTCGCCGCCAAGGGTCAGCCGGTCTGCAACCTCACCGTCGGCGACTTCGATCCCAAGCAATTCCCCATCCCCGACTCGCTGCGCGCCCACATCGTGAGCGCCTACGAGGCGCACGAGACCAACTACCCTCCTTCGAACGGCATGCCGCAGCTGCGCGACGCCGTGCAGCGCTTCTACCAGCGCGAGCTCGGCCTCTCGTATCCGCTCGAGTCGATCCTCATCGCGTCGGGTGCGCGCCCCGTGATCTACGGCATCTATCGCGCCGTGGTCGATCCGGGCGAGACGGTCGTGTACCCGGTGCCGAGCTGGAACAACAACCACTACGTCACGATGACGGACGCCAAGAGCGTCACGATCCAGTGCGGCCCCGACACGCGCTTCCTCCCCACGCGCGAGGTCCTCGAGAAGGCGCTGCCGGGCGCGCGCCTCGTCTGTCTGAACACGCCGCTCAACCCCACCGGTACGGCGATGTCGCGCGACATGGTGCTCGGCGTCTCGGAGGCGATCGTGCGCGAGAACGAGGCGCGCCAGGCCCGCGGTGAGAAGCCGGTCTACCTCATGTACGACCAGATCTACTGGATGCTCACGGCCAAGGGCACCGAGCACGTCTCGCCCCCGCAGCTCGTGCCCGAGATGGCGCGCTACACGATCTTCGTCGACGGCATCTCCAAGGCCTTCGCGGCGACGGGTGTGCGCGTGGGCTGGGCCGTCGGCCCGACGGACGTCATCGATCGCATGAGCGCGATCCTCGGCCACGTGGGCGCGTGGGCGCCGCGCGCCGAGCAGATCGCGACCGCGAAGATGATCGACGATCCCGCCGGCTGCCGCGCGTACGTCGACACGCTCAAGGGCGGCATCGTCGGCCGCCTGAATGCGCTTCACGAGGGCTTCCAGGCACTCAAGGCCCAGGGCCTGCCGGTGGACTCGCTCTCTCCCGAGGGCGCCATCTACCTGACCGTGCAACTGGCACCCTTCGGCAAGACCACGCCGGCCGGACAGACGCTCTCGAGCAACGAGGACGTGCGCCGCTACGTGCTCGACGCCGCGGGCATCGGCATCGTGCCGTTCCAGGCCTTCGGCTATCCGGGCGAGACCGGCTGGTTCCGCCTCAGCGTGGGCGCTGTGTCGATGCGCGACATCCAGGACGCCCTTCCGCGCCTCGGCGAGGCCCTCCGCGCGCTCCGCTGAGCAACACACGCGCTCCATCTCGACGACACCGACGAGCCTGGATCACCCCGTGATCCAGGCTCGATGTCGTCGTGGGAGTCTCGCCGCGACTCGGGATCAGAAGCCGTCGGGTGGACGCATGCTGACGTAGGTGAGGCAGATCGCGCCGGGGCCGCGCGAGATGCAGCCCACCTGGATGCTCGTGGGATCGGGCGCCGACTCTCCGGAGTCGGTCACCGTCGGATGCGCGGGACAGCCGCACGGCGGATAGCTGTCGCGACAGATCGGCTCGAGCGCGTCGAAGCGTGCGGCCTCGTCGTGCGTCACGCCGAGCGCAGACGTGTTGCCGCAGCAGTCCGACTGATGGACGACCACCTCGCAGTCGGAGTCGGTCGAGCAGCTCCGGACGAGCGTGTCGACGAAGGCGCAAGGCGAGGGGCCCACGTCGCCCACCGCCGCGTCGGGCACCACCGGCGGCGCGTCGTCGAAGGACATCGCGTCCATCCCCGTGTCCGGCGGGATCCACTCCTCCTCGAAGAAGGTCGCATCCGTACCCGCGTCGGTGCCTACGTCCGAGCCTGCGTCGGGCAAGGTCCACGACTCCTCTTCGAAGTAGGTCGCGTCCATCCCCGCATCGGCGGGCGCCGCCGCGCCATCGCAACCCGCGACCCCGAGGAGGGCTCCGAGGACGAGACAGAGCCCCACGGCCCTGTCGCGCATGCCCCTCCCCAGAACGCCGCTCACGAGCATGCCACCCTCGAGAGGGCCCCTCTCGAGAGTGACCTCGTCGAGAGCGCCGCTGTCGCCAGTGCCATGGTCACGAGTGCCATGGTCGCGAGTCACCGTGACGAGATCCCGAATCGACGTGCGCATGCCGCATCGTACACGGCGCAGCGGACGCGGAGCTCGTCCTATCGCACGTCCACGCCCCGGGCCTCGGCGGCCGCCTCGTCGACCTGCGCGTCCGCGTCGAGCTCGGCCCACGGGGCCTCGCGTCCTTCGTGGAAGTGCCTCCAGATCATGCGCGAGAGGCCGGGCTGGTTGTCCGGGAGCGTCCAGTCGTAGGCACGCGACATCATCACCTCGCGGGTGCGACGATCGGGGTTCGTCTCGACGGGGAACGTCCTCGGGACTGCCTCGTACGGGGTGAAGTCCGGGGTGGACGTGAAGGCGTCGTAGAGCGGCGCGGCGTCGACCCACTCTCGCGAGTGCACGCCCTCGAGGCCGAAGATCAGCTGGATGGTGCGCCACACGGACGCCTCGCTCGTGTGGACGTGGCTCACGTGTCCGCGCGTGGCCCACGGCGAGATCACCAGCAGCGGCGATCGATGGTTGTCCACGTGATCGCCGCCGTCCTGGGGATCGTCCCAGATCACGAAGATCGCGGTCTCGGGCCAGTACACCGAGTGGCTGATCGCATCGACGAGGCGTCCCACACCCTCGTCGTTGTCGGCGATCATCGAGCGCGGCGTGGGCGCGCCCGGAGTGAGCCCGCGGGTGTGATCGTTGGGCATCACCACGTAGGTGAACGAGCGCAGGTGACAGGCGCGGACCTCCGACGCGATGAAGTCGGCCTTGTCCACGTCGGGCTCGTAGCTGTAGGCAAATCCAGGATAGCCCCGGCGCAGAGGCGCATTCCGCGAGCCGACGAGCTCTCCGTAGTTGGAGATCTCGATGCCATGGGCGTCGAGATAGTCGAAGCCGCTGCCCTCTTCGGGATACCCGATCGCGGTGGTGGCCTGGGGAGGGACGCTCCAATAGCCACGTCCCCACGTGGTCAACCAAGACCGCTCGACGAAGTCGGTGGTGCGGCCGAGCGCCGTCCACACGTGACCCTGGACCGACTGTTCGGCGTGCGAGTAGTAGTTGTCGGCGACACCGAACGTGCGTGCGAGGGCATACGTGTTGGGAATCACGCTCTCGATGGTGTCCGAGGGCAAGAGCGTGAGGGCGGGATCGCCATTGGCACCCTCGAGCGCCCCGAGGTACGCGTCATACGTCTTGTTCTCGCGCACCACGAGCACGACGTGGCGAATCCGGGTGGAGGGTCCCTCCCCTGGCCGCGGGATGGGGAAGTCGTACGGCGCGCCGTCGGGACACTCCACGTCCACGAAGCGGCTCATGCGGGTGTTGTTCGCGGCGATCTCGCTCTCCCAGTCACGAAGCTCCAGGTCGGTGGGTGGCGCGTCGAGGACGCTGAGCGAGCCGCCCATCAGCTCGGTGATGTCGTCGGTGTCCGGTCGCGTGTTCGCGCCCGTCCCGAGATCTCGGCCGTTGAGGAAGGCCACCGTTCCGTCCTCTCGCGGGAGCACGTCGGTGGGGTGCCACAGCGTGGGGATGCGGCCCACGCGAGAGAGCGTGGCTCCGCGCACCGAGAGCACGTCGATGGCGTTGTCGAGCGCCGCCGCGACGTAGAGCCGCGCCCCGTCGGCCGAGAAGCGCAGCGACGAAGGGGCCGAGCCGCGATCGGCGTCCTCCGCGTCGAGGAAATACGTGCTCGCCACGGTGCGCGTGGTCGTGTCGATCACGACGACCGAGTCGCTGTCGGCGCAGGCGACCGCGAGCTCTGCGCCATCGGGGGAGAGCGCGAGCCCTTCGGGGTTCTTCCCCACCGGCACACGCGCCTCGACCATGCCCGTCGCGAGATCCACGAACGCGACGGACGAGCCGCCCCAGAGAGACACGTACGCGCGCGCTCCATCGGGGCTCAGGACGACGTCGTAGGGATAGTCCGTGCGCTCGAGCGAGATGCGGCGTACCTCGGCCCGCGTGCCGGTGTCGATCACGGTCAGCGCCTGCTCGCGCAGGAGCGCCGCCACGAGACGCGTGTCGTGGAGGGCGATCCCCGCGACGTAGCCCGTCTCGATCCCCGTCAGCGTGATCGTCGCGTCGTCGAGCGCCGTGAGCGCGCCCGTGGCGACGTCGAGATCGTAGGCGAGGATCTCGTTGCTGCCTCCGCCCGAAGCCCACACACGACGTGTGTCGCCCGACGCGGAGACCACGAGGCCCCAGAAGAGCGCCCCCGTGGAGGGTGTGAACACCGCTTGATCGAGGATCGTCGCGCTCGAGAGATCCACCACGGCCAAGGCCTCGTCGCGCAGGCCTCCGTCACTGACGAGCACGAGCTCGGTGCCCGGGACCGCGACGAGGCGCATCGGAAAGCCGCCCACCTCCACCGTGCGCCCCACTTGGATCAGACGCTCACCGCCGGGCACCACGAAGTGGGTCGCGTCCTCCTGGCCCACGGGCAGCGTCCCGAGCGGATCCACGAGACGCGACGCGCAGGCGCCCGGCACGGGGGTGGGAAAGTGCGTGGCTTCCCAGCCGCAGTAGCCAGCGTCGGGCGGCGGTCCCGCGTCGCTGCCCGCGTCGTCCACGGGCGCGTCGGGCGCACTGGCATCGAGCCGCTCGCTCCCGTCGTCGCACGAGCAGCCGGCGAGAAGGGCCAGCGGGAGCACGAGCGGGAGCAACCGGGAGGACGGAACGAACATGCGCCGGATCGTACATGGACGATCCGGCGCACGGGCTCGCACCGTGAGCGGTGCGCGTCGATCACATGCAGGTGTCGGCGACGTCGCGCGTGATCGGAGCGAGCGAGCGAAGGTACGCGACGATGTTGCACGCCTCGGTCGTGGTCATGCCCGCAAGGCGGTAGCGCGTCATCGACATGCAGAGCGGCGCGCCCCCGTCGTCGATGCCGTCGAGGATCGAGCGCGCGAGCGCATCGTCGGACCAGCCACTGATCGCGTCCGACGTCAGGTTCGGTCCCGGCGTGCCCATGAGGGCGCCACCGAGGTCGGCGCCGTGACAGCCCGCGCACGCGCGCGAGGTCGTGGCGGTCATGCCCGCGGCGACGTCACCCCCCGAGCAGTCGATCGGGCCCGCGTCCGAAGCCACGGCCGCGTCGGT
>JAIBCE010000036.1 GCA_019694315.1 Sandaracinaceae bacterium | reverse complement strand
GGCCGAGGCGGTGCTCGTCGCCGAGGCGCGCTCGGGAGAGGACGCGCGTCGACAGGCGGCGGTGCAGCAGCTCGGCCTCGCAGGCACCCGCGGACGCGAGCCGCTCGAGCGCCTCGCCGCAGGCACCGGCGCCGACGCCATCGATGCGCTCGTCGCGCTCGCGCGCGTGGGCCAGCGCGAGGCGCGCCGTGTGCTGCGAGGCATGGCGGACTCGCCAGACGCGGCGGTGCGCGCAGCCTCGGTGCTCGGCATGGACGCCGACGACGATCGATCGGTGCTCGTGAGCTGGTGCGCCGACACTTCGAGCGAGGTGCGCGAAGCGGCCTGTGGACGCCTCGGTGAGCTCGCGCCCGACAGCGAGGTGCTCGCCTTGCTCGAGGAGAGAGCGCGCATCGATCCCGACGCGAGCGTGCGCGCCACCGCGACGCGCGCGCTCGGTCGCTTCGGTGAGGCGGCGGTGCTCGCCCTGCGGGATCGTCTCTCGGACGCGGAGCCCCGCGTGCGCACCGCGGCGCTCGAGTCGCTGCTCCGCTGTCAGCGCGAAGAAGGCCGACAGGCTGCGGCGTCGCTGCTCGAGACGCCCACGAGCGCGAGCACGATCGAGGCGGCACGCCTGCTCGCGACGCGCCTCGACCCGGCCGTCGCGCCGGACGACGCCGACCTCGTCCTCTCGCGCACTCACCTCCTCGCGGCGCTCGGGCATGCGGACGCGACGCTGCGCGGCCAAGCAGCGATGGCGCTCGTGGCGTTGCCCGCCGAGGACGTCACGACGGACGCGCTCCTCGGGCGCCTCGAGGCCGAGCCCGACGTGGGCGTGCGCCTGACGCTGGCGCGCGCGCTCCTGGCCCGCTCGGGCGCTTCGGATGCCGCGCGCACGGCCTTGAGGCGCTTGCTGACCGACGATCACGGGATGACCGGCACGCAGGCCGCCGTGCTCCTGGCGGGGGCGGGCGACGGCGAGGGCATCGCGCGCCTCGAGGCCGAGCTCGGCAGCACCGACGTCTCGGTGCGGCGCGTCGCGGTGAGGGCGATCGCGCGCGACGCGATGCGACCCGTGGAAGCGCGAGAGGCGCTGGGCGACTCGGACGCGCTCGTCCGCATCCAAGCGGCTGGTGGCATCCTGGCTGCCCTTGCGGCCAGGGCGCACTGAAGCTCGGGCCTCACTCAGTCGATGGTCATGTCGGAACCCGTGGCAACGCGCATCTGCTTCGAAGACGACGGAACGGCGCTGGGCGTCCACGGAGCGCTCGTGATCGCGGTGATCGACGCGCAGCGACCGTTCTCCGCGCGCGCCGCGCGACGGGCCGTCGACGAGATCGCCCGCATGCGCAAGACGACCCACAAGCGGGAGCTCGTCTACGCGTACGTGATGGGCGAACAGGCGGCAGTGCCCGGCGCCGAGGCCCGCCAGGTGCTCTCCGAGCTCCCCGAGCACATGGACGTAGCGATCGGCGTCCACGAGGGCTCCGGCTTCCGCGCGAGCATGATGCGGGCGGTGGCGACCGGCATCGCGATGGCCTCGCGCGGGCGCGTGCACCCCGAGATCGTGGCGACGATCCCCGCCGCCGCCGCGCGCATCCACGCGCGCCTTCCCGCGCTGACGGAGGACGAGATCGTCTCGGCCTTCGAGCGCGTCCGCAGCGTGGCGCTCGACGGATTCTGATCGAGGGCGAAGAGCGTTCGGGCCCGGGGAGTTGCCGACTCCCGGCCGCGCGGAAGGCGCGAGAAGAGAGCCGGAAATTTTGAGGGGTTTCGAGGTCTTGCGATGCTGAGCGCGTGACCGTGGCGCCCGAGCCCCCCGACGAGAGCCGCCCGCCCCTCTGGGTGTGGCTGTTTCCGATGGCGTTGCTCGTCCTGGCGATCGTCTCGGTGCCGATCATGGTGCTCGAGCCGCAGGGCCTCCCACGCTACCGCTCGCTCGAGGCGGAGCTGCGCGAGATCGAGCGCGACAACGACGGGCTCTCCCACGAGGTCCGGCGCCTCGACGCCGAGGTGCGGCAACTGCGCGAGGATCCGGCGGCGATGGAGCGCATCGCCCGCGACGAGCTCGGGATGGTCCGCGAAGGAGAGCTCGTCTTTCAGTTCCCCGAGTGAGGGGCGAGGCCGTCAGACGGAACTTCGCGTACGCTCGAGCGTCCGACCAAGGAACGACCCGCGCGCGGCGTACGTTGAGGTGTCGATGCAAGAGCGTCCTCCCGGGCAGACCGACGAGCTGAAGGGCATGGCCATCCTGGCGCTCCTCGGCGCGCTGGGGCTGGGCGTCCTCGTCCTCGCGAGCGCGCTCGCGGGACCGCCACGCGGCGCTCACGGCGGAGGACCGGAAGAGGCCCGCGGGACGGAGATCGGCACGCTGCCACCCTGGCTCGGGGGCGCGAGCCGAGGCACCGAGGCCCCCGGGCACCGCGAGACGCCGACGGGCCTCGGCACGCACGCGACCGGCGTCGCACACGAGGACGACCCGCAGATGGCGGCGTTCCATCAGTCGTACGCCACGGCGGAGGACGCGGGCATCGCGCAGCCCTTCTCCATCGCCTACCACCGCGGCACCTTGGTCTCCGCGAGCGGCGTCGCGGTGCACCCGGGAGCGAGCTGCGAGGTGCGCGTGCTGCCGGTGCGCTCGTACGAGTTCAACTGCCTCGTCCGCGTGATGTGCGACGACGTCGTGATCTATCCCGACGATGCCCAGCGCGCAGGCTACGCGCCGTGCGAGATCGAGAACAGCGAGGCCATCTCCGCCGAGGATCGCTCCTCGACCGATGGCGACCGCGAGATCGACTTCGACATGCACGGGCGCTCCGTCGTGGTGCAGGAGCACGTGGGCGACTCCGAGGTGCTCTCGGCGCGCGTCGTCCTCGAGAGCTGACTCCGCTGCCGCGGGCCGCGTGCGCGGCGGACGTGACTGCGTGCGGGCTGCACGCGAGGCGAGCCCGACCTCCCAGAGCACCGGTTCACTCGAATCGGTGCTCCATCCCTGGTTTTCCGGGGGGACGCGTGTCGCCTCGCCCCGCCGAAGTGAACTCGAACGGATCGGTGCTCGAGGAGCTCGAGAGGGCACGCGGCTTGCGGAAGGGGCGCGGCGCGCTCTCGCGCTCGACCCGAAGGAGCTCCTCGATGAAGACGATCCACGCTGTGCTGCTCGGCTCTGGTCTCGCCCTCGCTTCGCTCTCCGCCGTGCCCGACGCCTCGGCCCAGCAAGCGGGCGTCTTCGTGGCGGGCCACTGGGAGACCGACGCCGGCAACGCGGCCGGCCGCGGCGGCGGCCACTTCTCGATCGACCTCAGCCAGAACGGCAGCCGCGTGCGCTGGGTGGCGAGCAACGGCGGCGAGTACCTCTGCTCGCTCGAGGGAAGCCACTGCACGGGCACCTGGCACGGCACGAGCGGCTCGGGCTGGTTCGACGTGTGGTTCTCGCCCGACGGCGGCTCCTTCAACGGCAGCTGGGGGTACGCCGACGATCGCAGCGCCCCGGGCAGCTGGTCGGGTCGCCGCACCTGAGGAGCGCGTCGAAGACGAACGCGTTGCACACGGCATGGCGCGGGTCACACCTCGCGCCATGTCCGACAAGCCCGCGTGTCCCGTCTGCTCGATGAACGACCTCGCCGAGCGCGCGGATCGCTACGAGTGCCTCACCTGCGGTCACGAGTGGCCGCGCACCTCGGCCGCCGCGGAGGCCGACCACGAGGGCCCCCGCGTGGTGAAGGACGCCAACGGCAACGTGCTGGCCGACGGTGACGACGTGGTGCTCGTGAAGGACCTGAAGCTCAAGGGCAGCTCCTCGAGCATCAAGGGCGGCACGAAGATCAAGCGCATCAAGCTCGTCGACGGCGATCACGAGATCGACTGCAAGGTCGACGGCATGGCGATCATGCTCAAGGCGCAATTCGTCAAGAAGGCCTGAGCGATCACGGCCGTCGCGTGCCCGCTCGGGACGCGAGGTCCTGATGCGAGGAGAGGGCCCGGGAGACGCGCACGACGTACGATCGACGCCGATGATTCGCATCGTGTACTTCGTCGGCCACGACGAGGATCGGGTCGCGGCCGAGGTGACCATCGACGACGAGGGTCGCGTCGACGTCGTGCACGGCGAGGTGCGCGCGCACGGAATCCTCGCGGAGACCACGCGTCGACGGCTCGCGGCCGACGTGGCCACCACGCGCTACGCGCGTCTTGGGCGTCGTGTGGGACGCGGGGCCTCGCTCGCGCGGATCGAGGCGCCGAGCGGGACGATCCTGGCCGCGTTCGACGGCGACGTGCAGGCCCTCGCGCCCCAGACGTGGCCTCCGCCCGTGGCGCGACATGCACGCGACCTCGCGCTCGTCGCCAGGGCCACGCTCGATGGCGCGCTCCCGACGCTCTCGCTCGAGCTGCCAGACGTGGTGCGCGAGGAGCACCTGCTCCTCTCGTTCGATCTCGGCTCCGAGAGCGCGCGCGGCCACACCACGTTCGTGTACGACGACGGAACCTGCGAGCGTTGGAAGCTGCTCGACGCTCGACGCGGCGAGCGCGTGCGGCGCGAGCACGCGCGCGTCGAGGACGTGCGTGGCGCGCACGCGGCCGCGACGCGCCTCCTCGACGCGGTGCGCGCGGCGGGGCCCGCGCCCGAGATGACGGCCGCGCACGATCCCACCGACGCGCTCGATCTCGAGCTCGTCCGCGACGGGCGAACGGAGTCGTGGGCCACCACGTGGGGCCGTGCCTCGCGCAACGACGCGGTGCTCGAGCCGGTCAATTCCGCCGTTCCACTCGCGCTCTTCGAGGACCTCGTCGCGCGCCTCCGCGCGCTGCGGGACGCACCCACGGTGCCCTTCTCGGTTCGTCCCGCGCACGCGCCCGAGGCGCTGCCGACGCTCGCGTGGGGTGACGTCACGCCGGTCGATCCACCACGCGCCGGGGAGCCCCCGCCGAGCGCACCACGCCCCGCCCCGATCGCACAGGCGCCCGGGGCTCCTCCGGCACGGCCTCCACCCGCGCGACCTCCACCGGTGCGGCCGCCGGCGCGTGCCGGGCGGGCCGTGGAGGAGATCGTGCACGATCTGGTCGCGTTCCCACCACGCACGCTGCGGGCGCTCGAGGCCTCGATCGGCGCGCTCGAGGGCTTCGCGAGATCCGACGAGACGATCGGCTGGATCGCGCGCGACGATCATCCCGGCCTCGCGTACCTCCACGTGCGCTACGACTTCGACCTCGATCACGAATCGCCTTATTTCCAGGGCGATCCGAGAGATCCAGCGCTGACCGAGGTGGACCTCGGCTTCGCGCGCGGGCTGCTCGGGCACCTCGGATGGCAGGGGCCCGTGCCCGAGCTGCTCGCGTCGCGGCTCGGGGCGGCTACGCCCTATCGGCGGGGTGAGCGCTCGGGGCTCCGCTTCGGCGATCACTGGTTCGCGGGACGCGACGGCCACTCGCTCGCGTACGTCGCGGAGCGACTCTCCTGATCGATCGACACCCGACGACGACCACGCGCCCCCTCGAAAGACGCGTCAGCGAGGCGGCGGACCGTCCATCGAGGCGAACGGCGTGAGGCCCTCGGGCAGGACGCTCGTGCGATCGTCGACCGCGTAGAGCCGGAACGTGAGGTCCTTGCCCTTGGCGCGCGCGGCCTCGTCGACGAGCCGCAGGGCATAGCGGTCGCGGTGCTCGAGGCCCTCCACCACCGCGCCCGTGACGAGCACGTCTGCGTGGTACTGCTTCGTGAGCCCCTCCACGCGCGAGGCGAGGTTCACGGCGTCGCCGATCACCGTCGAGTCGATGCGCGACGAGAAGCCCACCGTGCCCATGATGCAGGAGCCTCGGTGGATGCCGATGCCCACGTCGACGGGACGCAGCCCCTTCTCGGCGCGGCGCAGGTTGAACTCGAGCAGACGCATGCGCATCGCGAGCGCGGCGTCGATCGCGCGGTCGGTGTGGACGTCGTCGAAGAGCGCCATGATCGCGTCGCCGATGTACTTGTCGATGAAGCCGCCGTTCTCCTCGATCGCCGTGCCCATCTCCGCGAGGTAGTCGTTGAGGAGATCGAACATCTGCTCGGCGGTGCTCGCCTCCGAGAGCGACGTGTAGCCTCGGATGTCGCAGAAGAGGATGGTCATCACGCGCTCCTGGCGCGCGCCGACCTGGATGTTCTCGATGCCCTGCGGCGCGATGACCGCGAGGAATTTCCGCGGCACGAAGCGCTCGAAGGCCGCGACCGTTCCCCGGAGGCGCGCGAAGCTGCGCTCGAGCACGTCGGCCATGCGGTTGAAGGCGCGAGAGAGCGAGCCGATCTCGTCGCTCGACGCCACGGGCGAGCGGTGCGCGAGATCGCCCGCGGCCATCCGCGCGGCGCTCTCTTCGAGCGCGAGCACGGGCCCCGTGATGCGACGCGCGACGAGCCACGCGCCGAGCATGCCGAGCAGGAGCACCACGAGGCCGCCCACGACGGCGTTCTTCACGATCTCGTCACGCGCGCCCTCGATGCGACGGAGCGAGATCCCCACGCGCAGGACGCCGATGCGCCTGCCCTCGAACGTCATGTCGGACGCGACCTCGACGACCTCGTCACCGCGATGCGCGCGGACGTGACCCTGAGGCCACTCCACGTCGCGGAGCAGCACCACCTCGGCCAGCCGCTCCTCCTCGGAGGCCACGAGCTGGTGCTCCGTGTCCGAGGCCCGCACGAGATCGGGAACGTGGTGGCCCACGTACTCGTCGGGCACCGCGGCCACGATGCGACCGCCCCGCCGCTCGTCCGAGAGGAGCACGTAGACGTAGTCGGGGCTCCGCGTGACGACGGTGCGGAGCTGGTTGCGGATCTGGTTCCAGTTCTCGTCGATGAGCTCGTTCGACCACGCGCCGCTCATCGCCACCGCGAACGCGCGCGCCTCCTGGCGCTTGAGGCGCCGCATGGAGCGCGTCTCGCTCTGGATCCACAGGGTCACGCACGACACGAGCACCACCGCGACGAGGAGCGCCGTCGACGCGATGAGCTTGAAGACGATGGAGACGCGCGCCTTCTCGCGGTCGGCCATCGCGGCCTCCCACGACACGCCCGAGCGTCGCCCCGTGACCGACGAGACCGTGAGCCGATCGTTCATCGCGCGCGCTCCGTCGAGGCGCCCGGCGCCGCGGGTCCCTGCACGACCACATCGGTCACATGCGTCAGCCACACGCGATCGCCGAGGCGCGACTGCACGTCGGACGGAACCGCCAGCGCGAGCGGTCCTCCGAGGCGAGCAGGGATGGGGAGCAAGGCGCCCGGATCGTGCGCGGTGCCCTCGGCGCCCCAGCGACGCGCGAGCATCGAGGGCCGGAGCATCACGTCGTCGGCCGTGAGCACGGTGGGCCGGAGCTCGCCGCGCGTGAGGGGCGCGATCGTCATCACGCGGACCTGCTCGCCCGCGCCGAGCACGAGGCCCGCGGCCTGCACGAGCTCGCGCACGAGCACGCCCTCGAGCACCACGGGCTCGCTCGGCCAGCCGGTGCGGTAGCCCACGCCCATCGTCACTTGGTTGCGCGGGAGGCTCTCGAGCAGGGCCTCGTCGAGGACGTGCGGTGTCGGATCGCGACCCGGGCGCTCGTCGATCACGCGGACCCGCGCGGGCGGCGTGTCGAGCAGGACGTGGGTGACGTAGAAGACCCACCAGCTCGAGGTGTAGCGCTCGATCAGCGAGGGCTCGGCGCTGATCGGGAAGACCGTGAAGAGGGGGCCGCCGCTCGCGCGATCGATCGGGTGCCCGTCCGCCTCCACCGCGAGCCCGATCGGATACGCGTCCACGTCGGCGATCTCGATGGTGGCGCGGAAGCCGTCGTTCGCCACGAGCGTGATGTCGCGGTGGCCGGCGCTGCCGCCCACGCGCTCGAGGAGATCGTGCAGCGTCACTGCGCGAAAGCGCGCGCGGCGCGGCACATCGCCCTCGGGAGGCAGATCCGTGTCGATCGTCGTGTGAGCCATGCGCTCGAGCTCGGGCCAGCGCAGCTCCGTCTCGGCGCCGCCGGGGCTCACGATCGTGAGGGTCCAGCGCGCGCGCTCGTCGTCGTCGCCGTGCGCGGCGATCGCCTCACGGTCGGCTGCGCGCGCCTCCTCGAGCCACTGATCGAGCTCGCCGTCGGTCGGCCCCCGACTGCACGCGAGGCTCCCGAGCGACGCGGCCGCGAGCGCGAGCCAGGCGGCCGCGCGCGTGGGAGAGCGTGTTCGAGCGTGCCCGCGACGCACGGCACGTCGTAACACGGCGCCACGCGCAGACGCGAGAACGGCAGAGGTTGCGGGAGATCTCGCGGTTCGCTAGTCCCCTCGGTCAGTGATTCCTATCGGAAGTCACTGACCCGTGGCCTAGCCTTCTTCTCTGAGGGTCTGTCCCAGACCCTCCCCCGCCGAAGTGAATTCGGCGGGTCCCCCTTCCCATCGAGTCCCCCGTCTCGGTGAAGACTTTGGATCGACTTCACGGATCCGGGGGACTAGATGGCGGACCCCTCGCGATGAGCCACGGAACGCCCCACGACTCGCCCAAGCTCAACCGCTCCCAGGAGGAGGCGGTGCACCACGTGAAGGGGCCGCTCCTCGTGCTCGCGGGCGCAGGCAGCGGCAAGACGCGCGTCATCACGCATCGCATCGCGCGGCTCGTGGAGGTCCATCGCGTGGCGCCGCAGCGCATCCTCGCGGTGAGCTTCACCAACAAGGCCGCCGAGGAGATGGGCGAGCGCATGGAGCCGCTCGTCGGCAAGGAGCGCAGCAAGAAGCTCTGGCTCTCGACGTTCCACAGCTTCGGCGTGCGCTTCCTGAGCGAGGAGGCCGGCGCCGCGTTCGGCGCGAGCGGCAAGACGCGCTTCTCGATCTTCGATCAGGCCGACTGCGTGGGCCTCCTGCGCGAGATCATGAAGCGCGAGGGCCTGCACCCGAGCGGCGGCCAAGGAAAGGGTGCCGAGCGAAAGCTCGACCTCTGGTCGGTGCACGCGCGCATCTCGCTCTGGAAGAACAAGGGCCTCGGGCCGGCGCAGATCAAGCAGAGCGACGTCGAGTACGACGAGGTCGCGCGCCAGGCGTACCCGCACTACGAGGCTGCGCTCCGCGCGATGCGCGCGTTCGACTTCGACGATCTCGTGTCGGTGCCCGCGCGCATCCTCCGTGAGCGCGAGGACATCCGTGAGCGCTGGCGCGAGCGCTTCGAGCACCTCCTCGTCGACGAGTTCCAGGACACGAACGCGATCCAGCTCGAGCTCGTGAAGCTCCTCGTGAACGAGCAGCGCAACGTCTGCGTGGTGGGCGACGACGACCAGTCGATCTACGGCTGGCGAGGCGCGGAGGTGGGCAACATCCTCGCGTTCGAGAGCATCTTCGGCGGCGCCAAGATCGTGAAGCTCGAGGAGAACTACCGCTCTCGCTCGGCGATCCTCACCGTGGCCAACGAGGCCATCGCGCGCAGCAAGGGAAAGCGCTTCGACAAGCGCCTCAGGGCCACCAAGGTGGGCGGCGACAACGTCCGCCTGTGCGTGATCGGCGACGCGGAGCAGGAGGCGAAGTTCATCGCCAAGGAGATCCGCGACCTCGTCAAGAGCGGCCATCGCTACAAGGACGTGGCGGTGCTCTACCGCTCGAACCTCCAGGCGCGCCTCGTGGAGGAGGAGCTCCGCGTCGAGGGCATCCCGTATCGCCTCGTGGGCGGCACGCAGTTCTTCGATCGCAAGGAGGTCAAGGACGCGCTCGCGTACCTCCGCGCCGCGATCCAGCCCAAGGACGAGCTCGCGCTGCGCCGCATCGTGAACACGCCGGCGCGCGGCATCGGCGAGACCACGATCGCGCGCGTCGAGCGCTGGGCCCTCGCCAAGCACGTGCCCTTCACCAAGGCGATCCTCGAGCCCACGCACATCCCCGACGTGCCCGACGCGGCGATCCGCGGCGCCCACCAGCTCAAGCGCGCGCTCGATGCAGCGCGCGAGCGCTTCGACGAGGCCGAGGCGCTCGGTCGCCCCGATCCCGAGCGCCCTCGCCTGCCGCCGATCGCCCTCTCGCTCTTCGACGAGAGCGGCCTCAAGCGCGACCTCGCCGAGACGGGCACCGAGGCCGAGCGCCAGGCGCGGTGGGGCAACGTGGAATTCGTGCTCCGCTCGCTCGATCGCTACGAGCGCGCGGTCGCCAAGGACGGAGAGCAGGCCGATCTCGGCAAGTTCCTCCAGCGCCTCTCGATCCGCCGCGACGACGACGAAGAGGAGACCGGCAACGAGGTGACGCTGAGCTCGCTCCACAGCGCCAAGGGCCTCGAGTGGCCCGTGGTGTTCCTGATCGGCCTGAACGAAGGGACCTTGCCGCACCTGCGCACGATCGACCCGAAGGTGAGCGAGGCCGCCCCGACGGACGTGGAGGAGGAGCGACGCCTCTTCTACGTGGGCGTCACGCGCGCGAGAGAGCGCCTCTACCTCACGCGCTTCCTGCGCCGCGAGCTGCGCGGCAAGAACCAGGAGACGGTGCCGTCGCGCTTCCTCGAGGGCCTGCCCGAGGCCGTGATCGACAAGTACGAGCGCGACGACGACGCCCCCGCGAAGGTCGAAGAGGCCGCCGCGTTCGGCGCCGCGCTCCTGGCCCAGCTCCGCGCCCGGAAGTGAGCGCGCCACTCGCACCGATCCATCCGAGTGGCACGTGCTCCCAGCGCGGGCGAAGCCCGCAGCCCAATCTTCCGAGTCTTCGCGCCGCGCGAAGATTCTCGGAAGTAGTCGATCAGGGACGGAGCTCGGACGCGCGGGCGCTGCCCCAGAGATCGAGCACGTCCGAGATCCCGCCCGACGGTGCGAAGTAGCGGTTGCGGAGGTTACGCAGGACGGCCGGGTTCATGTCGACCGGCTCGACGGGCGCGATCCACGAGAACGTCGAGCCGCCAGCGCCACTGCCCGCGAGGGGGCTCGCCATCGTCGCGCCGTTTCGGATCACCCACGTCCCGGTGGCGTCCTGGGTGGGTACCCACTCCGTGCAGTGCAGGCGCAAGGACTGGATCGTCGTCGTGGCCTCACCGGAGAAGCCCTCCGCGACCATGTTGGGGGGACAGTGGATCTCGTAGGTCGCCGCGCCGCCAGTCCATCCGCCGCCGGTCAGCCCGCCGAGGCAGGTGCCCGGCGACGAGTCCGTCACGTCGATCGCGAACGTGTAGGGCGTCGTGGTCGTGATCCGGCGCAGCGTGGGGACACCGCAGATCGCGAGGATCTGCCGGATGCTCCCGTCCGAGTTCGTCGAGCCGCAGAGGCCCGTGATCGCGCGCGGACAGGTCACCGTGTTGTTGCTGCCCGCGGGGCGCGTGGTGTCGCCGAAGTGCGGGCTGAGCTCGTCGTCGCTCGAGTAGGTGAAGATCGTGCCGGGACAGCCCTCGTCCACGCCGCCGTCGCAGTCGTTGTCGAGCATGTCGCAGACCTCGAGCGGCACCTCGCCACAGCCGCCGCAGTTCAGCGGATCGGTCGTCGTGTTCACGCAGCGATCGAAGCAGTACGTGAGCCCGGGCGTGCAGACGGTGGTGAACGCGGTGCCGTCGACGCGGAGGCCGTGGCCGACGCTCACGAAGACGACACCCGAGCTCGTCGCGAGCTGCGCGCGCTCGACGGACGTCACCTCGACCACGAAGGGCAGGCCCGTGAGCTCTTCGATCGTGCGACCACAGTAGGTCGCGGCGAGGAGCAGGCCCTCCCGCAGCGGGACGGCGACCGCCGAGCCGTCGAGGCGGCGGAAGAGGACGAGGTCGGTCACGTCGTCGGCCATGCAGCGCAGCGTTCCGGGGAAGCGCACGCGGAGCTCGAGCTCGCCGTCGTCGGAGCCATGCACCATCGTGTCGAGCCCGTCGACGGGCCCGAAGGGAAGACCGATCCGCGGCGCGGGCATGACATCGGCCGAGGCTGCGTCGATGACGACACGCGTGATGGCATCACCGTCCCAGATCGCCGGATCGTCGACGAGCGAGGTGTAGCTGCCCGTCACGGGGTCGCGCGTCGCGGTCATCGTCGCGCCGCCGTTCGTGGCCGTGATCGTGTCGGGCCCCGGTGAGGGCGCACCCCCGGGGCGATCGAAGGTCGCGAACCACGGCGAGCCCGCGAGCACGGCCGTGTGGGTGTCGGCGGTGCGCGCCTCGACCTCGGCCTCGAGCGCCGCGGGGTCGCGCGAGGTGATCGTCGTGCCGTCACGCACACCGGGGATCGTGTCGAGGATGCTGATCTCGGGGCCCGTGCGCTCGATGCACGTGGTGGGCTCCGGATCGCTCACGAACACGCTCACCTCGCCAAAGACGGGCGCGCCGGTGGGCAGGAACGTCGCGGAGACGACCATGTGCCCCTCGCCGGATGTCGCACAGAAGAATCGCGGCGCAACGCCCGCATCGTGCGGTCGGTCGGCGGCGAGCGGAGGCGTCCCGATGTCGGTCGTCGTCCCGCGCGGGACGCTGCCCGCGCCGAAGAAGATCTCGTTCAGCCGGTCCAGGTCATCCGGCAGCCCCCCCCTCGAGCCCTCGATGTCGAGGGCGCTGTCGCTCGCGACCCTGCGTCGGACGCTGGCGCTCGCGAGCTCGACCGTGGCCTGCACGTCGATGCGCGGGCTCCAGCGGTCGCCCACGCGCGCCGTGTGGGGATCGTCGAAGTCGGCGGCGAGGAAGTAGTCGTTGCGGTGATCGTCGTGCGCGACCGCCCACTGGTAGCTGAGGTGCGCGAGGGGAGCGAAGACGTCGGCGTGGCCCTCGTGGATCGCGGTCGATGGAGACGACTGCCACTGCGCCGCCCCGCCTTCGCGGGGTCGCGAGACGGCGAAGCCGGCGGCGAAGCGTCCGCCAGCGACGAGCTCCGTGGGC
Organism: Sandaracinaceae bacterium; assembly: GCA_019694315.1. Classification (GTDB taxonomy): domain Bacteria; phylum Myxococcota_A; class Polyangia; order Polyangiales; family Sandaracinaceae; genus JAFLCL01. The sequence goes on along the minus strand of JAIBCE010000036.1, from coordinate 24,633 downwards.
GTCGTGTCGAAGTGGTAGTGGACCACCGCACCGTCGCCGCCGAAGACGAGCCCGTCGGGCTCCACGGCATATACGGCGCTCAGTGGCTCGGTCGCGGCGATGTCCGAGGGCACGTCCGCGTCGGCGACGCGCGTGATCACGATGTCCGTGTCCTCGGCCAGCGCGCCGGGAGCGATGATGATCTCGAAGAGGCCATCGAGGCTGCTCGCCGTGCCGCCCGTCGCGGCGGAGATCGTCGTCGAGCTCGCGGGCCCTGCATCGGTGGGCGCGGGCGCATCGAGGCCCGGCGCATCGAGCCCCGCTCCCGAGTCGGCTCCCGGCAAGGCGGCGTCGATCGCGTCACCTCCGCCACACCCCGCGAGCGTGATCGCACCGACGACGAGCAAGACCTTCTGCATGAGAAGCCTCCATGGCGCGATCCGCGCCCCGCACCGACGAGCGTACGCTGGCTCGACCACGCGCCGCAAAGGCCGCCCGAGGTCGATCGTCCACGCCTCGACGATCCACAGTGTCCCGCTGCCGCGCGAAGTTCCGGAGCTTCGCCTGGACCCGCGTCACCGCTCGGGCTCGCGTCGGTGCAGCGGATGCTGTCGAACGTTCCCGACGGACACTGACCGCAGCCGGCGTTGCGACGATCGGGCCACCGCAGGTCTCGCTTGCGCGCGCGACGATCGCGCAGAGCGATCGCGCGTCAGGTGAAGAGACGGCTCGCCGCGTGGAGGAACGCGTCGAAGGCCTCGATCAGCTCGGGCACGATCCACGCGAGCGCGAGCAGCACGGCGGCGATGCCGAGCCACGCGCGAAGCGGCATGCCCGCGAAGTACACGGGAAGCTGCGGCGCGCTGCGCGCGACCACCGCGAGGCCCACGTCAGCCGCGACGAGCGCGACGATCGCGGGCGCCGCGATCGAGAGGCCGAGCGGCAAGACGAGCACGAGGAGCGACGCGCTCTCGAGCGCGAGGCTGCTCCACTCGGTCGCGCTCGAGGCGAGCCCGGGCGGGCTGGCGCGCAGGCCCTCCGCGAGCGCCAGCGTGGCCACGCGGTGCCCACCCGACGCCGCGAAGAGCGCCACCGCGAAGATCCCGAGCGCACCGCCGAGCAGGCTCGTGCGCTCGCCCGAGGGCGTGGAGATCTCGGCCTGCCCGCCGCCGCGGAGCTGATCGACCACGCGACCCGCGTGATCCACGGCGTAGAGCGGCACGCTCACCGCGAGCGCGAACATCGCGCCGAGCGCGAGCTCGCGGAGGCCGAGGGTGACGAGCGCGAGCGCGTCGGTGGGGATCTCCGGGCTCACCGCCAGAGCCGTGGGCAAGAGGCCGAAGACGAGCGCGAGGAGGATCGTCGTGCGGACCAGCGGAGGCACGCCGCGCGCGGCGAAGGCAGGCGCCACGAGCGTGAGCGGCGCCAGTCGGATGGCCACGAGCGTGCCCACCGCGAGGGCGCGCGACGGCTCGGCGTCGAGCATCAAGAGCGCGTAGAGACGCTCCAAGGGCTCAGCGCTCCCCGCACGTCGTGCGATCGCCGGGTCCTCGCATGCACGCCAGAGCCACGGCCTGGTCCCTCAGTGCACGAGCGCGGGGATCGAGGTCCACAGCTGGCTCGTGAAGCGCACGACCTCTGCGCCCATCCAGCCGCCGAGCACCGTGATCACCACGCCCACGGCGACGAGCTTGGGCACGAACGTGAGCGTCTGCTCCTGCACCTGCGTCATGGCCTGGAGCAGGCCCACGACCAGGCCCACCACGAGCGACACGAGCAGCGGCGGCCCCGAGACGAGCAGCACGAGGTAGAGGGCCTCCGTGAGGAGGCGTGCGAGATCCGCCGCGATCACGAGCCTTTCGTATCACGAAGCGCCGCCGGACGGACCGCGCCGACGTGGGTTTCCAAACGCACCCCTTCACCCCAGAATGCGCGCGTGCCTCGCCTCCTCCGCGCCCTCGTCGCGCTCTCGCTCGGCCTCGCGCTCGGGCTCCTCTCGAGCAGCTGCTACTTCACGCGCTCGCCGTCGCGCCCCGTGCCGGCGCTCGCGTTCCACAACCCTCGCGTCGCGAGCACGCGCTGCCTCGTGGTGTTCCTGCCGGGCTTCCTCGACACGCCCGACAGCTATCTCGACCACGCATTCCCCCGCGATCTCGTCGAGAGCGGCGCCCCGTGCGACGCCGTGGGCGTGGATCTGCACTTCCGCTACTACGGCTCGGTCGGCGTGGCCGACATGGTCTACGAGGACGTGCTCCAGCCCGCGATGGCGCGCGGCTACGACGAGATCTGGCTCGTGGGCATCTCCATGGGTGGCCTCGGGACGCTGCTCACCGCCTCGCAGTACGGCGAGCACATCGCGGGCATCGTGCTCATCGCGCCCTTCGTGGGTGAAGAGAACGTGCTGCGCGAGATCGAGGCCGCAGGCGGCGCGCGCACGTGGACGCCGCGCGAGGGGCTCGCGAGCGAGCCGTGGTCCCAGGACAACTACACGCAGAAGATCTGGTCGTGGCTGCGCGGCTACCACACCGATCCCGATCGACGACCGCCGCTCTACATCGGCTGGGGCAACGAGGATCGCCTCGGCACCGCGGATCGACTGCTCGCCGACCTGATGCCCGCCGAGCACGTCGTGTCGCGGCCGGGGGGGCACAACTGGGTCACGTGGGAGCCGATCTGGCGGCAGATGCTCGGCAGGGTGCCGCTCGGTCACGCGCGACGCGAGTGAGCGTCGACTCGCGAGTCAACGAACGATCGGGAGGTAGAGCTCGCCCGCGCTCCAGTGCGTGAGCGCCTCACGGAGCGCGTCGCGTCGCGCCTCGGCGCCGCGCAGGTCGAGGTGCTGCGGACCGCACCGCGTGCCGAGCTCCGACAGGCGCGCCTCGACCTCGACGATCGACGCGCGGAGCCAGCCGATCACCTCGTCACGCGCGATCGTGGCGCCCTCGGCGCGCGCACCGTCCACCTCGCTCGCGAGCGCCGCGAGCAGCGAGACCCGCGCGATCATGTCGGGGTGCCGCGGCCCGTAGCGCAGCGCCATCGCGCGATGCCCGGCCCAGGCGTCGAGGTAGAGCACCACCTCGCGTGCGCCCCGAGAGAGATCGGTCGAGGGCGGCAGCACCTCGGCCGAGCGCTCGTCGCGACAGCTCCCGCCGCGACAGTCGGCCTGGACGTGCTCGGTGATCGGAAGCGCCCACGACCCGAGCATCACCGCCGTCGCGAGAGGCCAGGCCGCGCGCCGCGCGCGCTGCGATCGAGGGTGCGCGCGCCGCATGTCAGCTCCGATGGAAGCGCACGATGGTGTCCACGACACGCTCGATCTGCGCCTTCGTGAGCTCGGCGTAGATCGGCAGCGCGAGCACCTCGCTCGCCGCACGCTCCGCCACGGGAAAGCTCCCGACGCCGCGACGGAGCGAGGCGAAGCAGGGCTGGAGGTGGAGCGGCACGGGGTAATAGACCTCGCTCCCGATGCGCGACTCCGTGAGCCGTGCGCGCAGCGCATCGCGGCGCGCCGTGCGGATCACGTACTGGTGGTACACGTGGCCTGCCTCGAGGCGCACCGGCGTCGAGACGAGCTCGGAGGGCAAGCCCGCCTCCGCGAAGAACCGATCGTAGAGCGCCGCGTGCGCGCGACGCGCGTCGGTCCAGCCCGCGAGGTGTGGGAGCTTCACGCGGAGCACCGCCGCCTGCAGGCCATCGAGGCGGAAATTCCCGCCGACCGCCTCGTGGTGGTAGCGCACCCGCGAGCCGTGGTTTCGCAGCATGCGCATGCGCTCCGCGAGCGCGTCGTCCTGCGTCGTGGCGAGCCCGGCGTCGCCGAACGCGCTGAGGTTCTTGGTGGGATAGAACGAGAGCCAGCCTGCGAGGCCCACGCCCCCGGTCATCGCGGTGTGCCCCTCGGCGTCGAGCGTGGCCGGCGCCAGGACCGACTGCGCCGCGTCCTCGAGGATCGGCAGCTCGAGCGCGCGCGCCACCTCGAGCATCGCGCGCATGTCACAGGGCTGACCGTAGAGGTGCACCGGCGCGATGGCCTTGGTGCGCGGTGTCCGCGCGGCCGCGATCTTCGAGACGTCGAGGTTGTAGGTGCGCGGGTCGACGTCGACGAACACGGGCGTCGCGCCGAGGCGAGCGATGCAGCCCGCCGTCGCGAAGAACGTGAACGGGGTCGTGATCACCTCGTCACCGGGCCCGATCCCCGCGGCCATCATCGCGAGCAGCTGCGCGTCGGTGCCGCTCGAGGCGCCGACGGCGTGGCGCACCCCGAGCATCGCGGCGATCTCGCGCTCGAACGCGGCGACTTCCTCGCCGAGCACGAAGGCGTTCTTGGCCATCACCCGCTCGAACGCGTCGCGGATCGCGGGCAAGAGCGGTCCGTTCTGCGGGGACAGATCGAGCATCGGAACGTCGGGCACCTGGGACATCGGTCACCTTCCGTGCGGAAGCTGGAACGGAACCGGGTCGATGCCAAGCGCGCGAGATCCCGCGGGGCGCGCAGCACGAGCGTCAGCGGGAGGGGGCCCCGCCCCGCGGGGGAGGGTCCGCATGGACCCTCAGGATGGACCCAGTCCAGAGATCGAGATCCCGCCGAGCGCAGCGCGAGGCGTGTAAGCGGGCTGGGGCCCCGCGCGCAGCACGAGCGTCAGCGAGTGGAGCGGGAGGGGGCCCCGCCCCGCGGGGGAGGGTCCGCATGGACCCTCAGGATGGACCCAGCCCAGAGATCGAGATCCCGCCGAGCGCAGCGCGAGGCGTGTAAGCGGGCTGGGGCCCCGCGCGCAGCACGAGCGTCAGCGAGTGGAGCGGGAGGGGGCCCCGCCCCGCGGGGGAGGGTCCGCATGGACCCTCAGGAAACTAGCGCGCGGCGCCGCGGATCGCGCCGGCGAGCGCGTCGGGCTCGAAGCCCACGAGCACCTGCCCCTGGACGTCGAAGGTAGGCAGGGTGCGGCGAGGGTTCAGCACGGCGAGCTGGCCCATGGCGCCGCTGCGCTGGTCGACGTCGATCTCGTGGTACTGGATGTTCTGCTCACGCAGCCAGGCCTTGGCGCGCGAGCACGCGGTGCACCACGTGGCGCTGTACATCTCGATCGAGACCGTCTCGCTCGCGGCCGCGAGCGTCATCGGAGCGCCCTCGCGCCGCGCCTCGCCCGTGGCGATCGCGCCGGTCGAAGGGGCGCCGTCGGCAGCCACCACCTCGTGAGTCTGCCCGTGGCTCGAGCCCGAACGCATCGCGAACGCGAGCACGGCCACCGACAGCGCGGCCGCCATGGTCAGTGCCCACCAGGGCGTGCTCTTGGCGGGGGCTTCCTTGCTGGGCGTGGCCATGAGCCATCGATGGTGCCACGGGGCACGACCGATCGCTACTCCGAGGACCTGCTCATCCGAGGCGCTCGCGCGTCATCGCCGCGACCTCGCGATAGTGCGCGGCCTCGGCCGGCTTGCCCACGAGCTCGAGCGCATCGGCGAGCTCCTCGGCCAGGCCCGCGTGCACGGGCGCCAGCGAGACGGCGACGCGCAGCACGTCCACGGCCGCCGCGTGATCGCCGGCCTTCTTGCGCGCGAGCGCCTTCTCGCGGAGCTCGGCGATGTGCGACAGCGCGCGGCCACGCGCCTCGTGATCGGTGCCTGCATCGCGCACGCAGAGCACCGAGCAGCGCGAGTGGCGCACGACGCGCTCGGTGACATCCGTCGTGGACATGGGCACGAGGTGGTCGAAGGAGCGGCTCGCGAGCACGAGGAGGAAGCTCTCCTTGCTGGCCTCGAGGATCACCTTCGCGGCCTGCCCGGCTCGGACGTCGACCGTCACCTCCACCCCGCTCGTATCGAGGCCCCCGAGCAGGCGCTCCGTCTCGGCGCGCGCGATCGACTCGAGCTCGTCGGCCTTCTTGTCGAGCGTCTCGGCGTGGATGAACCACGAGTGCACCGTGTCGACCGCCGTCACGATCCGCAGGGGCGCGTGGAAGACGCGCGCCATGCGGATCGCCGCGAACAGGCCGGTCTGTGCGTGCGGCGAGCCGTCGACCGGGCACATCACCGGGTTGTCCGGGCCAGGGAGCGTGCCTCGGGCGATGAACACCGGAACGCGCGCGTGGCGAACGAGGGTGTCCGCCGTGCTGCCGACGAGCCACTCCTGCACCGTGGTGCCGCGACCGTCGCCCGCCACGATGAGCTGGGCCCCCGTCTGCTCGGCCATCCGGAGGACGAGGCCGGCCGGATCGGCCGACTCGATCACCGGCTCGGCGATGGGCACGCCCTTCGAGGCGGGCTCTCGGAGCCACTCGTCGATCCGATCACGCGCCCGTCTCGTCTCCTCCTCGCGAAACGCCGCCCGCGCGGGCATGCGCGAGAGGGCATGCACTGGCACGAGCTGCGTCCCCAAGAGGTGCGCGAGCTTCTGCCCCTGATCGACGAGGTCTCCGAGTGTCTCGTCGAGCGGAAGCGCGAGCACGACTGGCTGTCGGATCTCCATGGGGTCCTCCGAGGCGGAGACTACGCACGGTCCTCCCCCGATCCAGCCGCGAAGGCCTCACCCGGTGGCCGGATGTGACATACGCCTCCCATGCCTCACGCAGAGAGCCCCCACAACGGTCGCTGCCGCATCGTGGTCACGGGCGGGCCGGGCGGCGGCAAGACGACGGCGGCCGACCTCTTCCGCCGCGAGCTCGGCGAGCGGGTGGTGATCGTGCCGGAGGCGGCGACGCTGCTCTTCGCGGGAGGCTTTCCACGCGCGGCGGAGCCCGCCGCCCAGCGCTCGGCGCAGCGCGCGATCTTCCACGTACAGCGCAACCTCGAGGACGTGCAGTCCGCGCGCTTTCCGGACCGGATCCTGCTCTGCGATCGGGGCACCATCGACGGAGCGGCGTACTGGCCCAACGACCACTCTCCGAGCTTCTTCGAGGCGGTGGGCACCACGCACGACGACGAGCTCGACCGCTACGACGCCGTGCTCTTCTTCGAGAGCGCCGCGGTGGGCGGCATCTCCATCGAGGGAGGCAACCCCGTGCGCAACGAGTCCCTGGCGCGCGCCGTGGAGCTCGACGCGACGCTGCGCGCGCTGTGGTCCAAGCACCCGCGCTTCGTGCTCGTGCCGCACGACGTCTCGTTCATGAAGAAGATCGTCCACGGGCTCGAGGCGCTCGAGGCGCTCGTGCGCGAGCTCCACCCCGAGGCGTGACGGGCGCCGAGAACGAAACGCGCGTGGGCCCACGGCAATGGGCGCCACGCGCGTCGGGGACGCAGGAGGGGGCGGGCCCCTCCGGTCGGGTCAGCGAGCCTGCTGGGCCTTCTCGCGCTCCAGCATCTCCTTGTACGCCACCGAGTAGCGCGTCCAAGGACGCAGCTCGAGGCGCTTGAAGCCGATCGGCTCGTCGGTGCCCTCGCACAGGCCGTACTCGCCCGTCTTCATCTTCTCGAGCGCCGCGTCGATCTCGATGAGGAGCTTGCGGTCCTTGTCGGCCATGCGGAAGAGCCACGCCTGATCGGTCGAGCGCTGCGCGATGTCGATCTCGTCCGCGAGGATGTCCTCGTCGGAGAGCGCGTCGTCGACGTGGCGCTCGAAGTTGCCGAGCACACGGTTCTTCTCGTCGACGAGCTTCTGGAAGAGCGAGGTGATCTCGGTCTTCGTGAGCTTCGCGTCGGGGTGGGCTCGGACCTGGCCGAGCTCGGGGTTCGGCTTCGCGAGCGAGCGCACCGTCTCCTTGGCGGCCTCCTTGGCGGACGGGCGCGGGGCCTCGGCAGCCTTGGGCGCCGGAGCCGCGGCCTTGGGCGCGGGCTTGGCAGCCTCGCGCTTGGGCGGCTCGGAGCGACTCGTCTTCGCTACCACCTTCTTCGGCGCCTCCTTGGTGGAGGACTTCGAAGGAGGACTCTTCTTGTCGGTGCTCTTCTGCGCCTTGGCCATCGTCCAGTCACCTCACGCCCCCGCCTCGGTCGAAGCGGCGGCCGCGGAAGGTCGCACGGGCTGCGATCGCTTGCAACACCGGAGATTCGCGGTGTTGCAGAGATCGTCTCTCGGCAAACCAGGGAGGGCTCAGCCGCAGTCGTTGCAGGCGCCACGCACCTGGATGTCGACCTTGCCCGACTTGAGCGAGCGTGGCGCGCCCTTGACCGCGGCCAGGGTGACGGCTCCATCGGGCAGGCAGGCGACCGCGCCACACTCGGTGCACACGAAGTGCGGGTGGACCTCGCCCTCGGCGTGCTCCTCGTGCTCGGCGTCGCCCTTGAGCTCGAAGCGCCAGAGGTGGTCGCCGAGATCCGAGCGCCGAAGGAGCCCCGCGTCGGTGAGGTCCGCGAGGTTGCGATACACGGTCGCGCGATCGAAGCCCGCGTCCTTGAGCCGGTCGCAGACGTCGGCATGCGTGAGCGGTCCCTGCGCGTCCGTCATGCACTCGAGCACGGCCAAGCGCGACGAGGTCGCCCGGAGGCCGGCCTCGCGCAGCCGCGTCTTGAGCTCGAGCTTCGCCGGCACCATGGGCTCGATGGTAGGCCCCGCAGGGACCGGTCGCAATTGCAACTCGGATGCGTGAGCAGAACGTCCGAGACCGCTCAGTCCGGCGTCTCGAGGTCGAGGCCCATCCCCACGACGAGCGCGACCACCCCCACCATCAGGGCGCCCACGAGCGCGAGGGTGGCGAGCGCAGGGACCGCCGCGACGAGCCAGCCGCGCGAATCGGCGATGCGATGCGCCCCGCGCGCGTGGCCCGCGAGCGCGAACGTCTGCCAGACGAGCGTGCCCGCGAAGCCCACGAGGGTGACGACGATCCCGAGGATGGGGATGCGGCCGAGCATCCACGTGAACGCCGAGATCGGCGCGAGGACCTGGAGAAACAGCGCCGCGCGCAGGCTCTCGACGAGCTCTCCCGTGCCTCCCGCGACCGAAGCGGCGAGGTGGTAGAGGAGCCCGGTGAAGAGCGCGCCGAGGAGGGCGAAGGCGGCCACGACGAACGGGATTGCGGCGAGCAGGCCACACATCGCCGCGCCGAGGACGCCACGAGGCAGGTCGGGATCGGCCGGCGCGAACGAGAGCGCGAAGAACGTGCACGGCGCGCAGAGGAGCATCGGCACCGCGTAGCTGACGACGTTCTCGATCACGGCGAACTGGATCGCGCTCCAGAGGCCCTTGCCGACACGGATGCCCTCGAACGCCGTGAAGGGCGCGGGCAGCATCTGGACGGTCGTGGCCCAGAGGCGCGCGAAGACCCCGCCGCCGTCGTCGCGCTCCCACGCCAGCGACTCTCCCACGCGCTGACGACACGCCACGCACAGCGTCTCGCTCGCAGCGCCGAAGCACTCCTCGCAGGCGTAGCTCCCGCAGCGCGCGCACGGGACGCGACGAGCCTCGCGCTCCGCGTGCACCGCGCAGCGCGGCGTGCGGTGGAACGCGTCCTCGATGCGATCGAGCTCGACCTCTCCGCTCACGAGGCGAGCCTACGCGCGTCTCCGGCGAGCAGCGAGAGCGCTCGCTCCACGGCCTCGCACGTGCTCTCGCGCTGACCGATCAGCCAGAGCCGGGTTCGGCCCTCACCGACGAGGCGCACCGTGACGCCGGGCGAGGCGAGCGCCTCGGACGCGAGCGCGATCACGGGCGGGCCCAGCGCGGTGAGCGCCTCGAGGAGCTCCGGCTCGGGATCGCGCACCACGAGCGCGCGCGTGTGCTCGCCGATCGCGTCGAACACGCGCTCCATGTCCGAGCGACGGGCTCGCACGCGCGTGATCGCGCACGCAGCCGTCAGCGTGTCGGAGGTGCCGAGCTCGATCACGTCGTCGTTGGCGCGCGCGAGCGTCGCGAGGAGCGCCACGAGCACGAGCGCCTCGCCCGCGTCCGTCTCGAGGACCACGGTCGAGGCGCTCTCTTGCTGCGGGGCGGTCACGCGATCGCTCCTGGGTCGATCACGCGATCCGCCTCGGTCCGACGCCGATCACTCGGTGGGATCGGGGATGCGCGGCGGCACGAGGAAGTAGACGACGCGATCGTCGAGCGGCGTGAAGCCGTCGCCGATGACGTTGATCTGCGCGCGGAACACCTGCGGCACGAGCGTCGCCGGGACGGTGTCGTTCTGCCTCGGGATGATGTCGAAGCAGACCGGCGCGCCGGGGGTCACGTCGAGGAACGTGTCGGCGAACGAGTCCGCGTCGATGCCGGTGAGGTCGGTCGTGCCGAAGCCGCCCGTGCAGGTGAGGCCCGGCGCGCCCGTGGAGTTGGGCTCGAGGTGGTCGACGAAGGCGGCGACCGCATCGACGGTCTCGCCCGGATCGACGAGGTCCACCGCCTGCGCCGACACGTCGAGCGGCACCGCCGCGGCGCGACGAACGAGGTCGACGATGGTCGCCGAGAGGCCCGAGCCGCTCGGCGCGTTGAGCACGTAGTCCGCCGCCGCGCCGGGCGCGCCCGAGGCGATCGTGGTCTCGCTCACGAGCTGCTCGAGGAACGGTCGTCCGCCGGACGTGTTCACGCCGACGACGCGCGCGTTGAGCCCGCGGAGCGCGGTCATGGTGTCAGCCCAGCTCGGACCACGACTGGCCCCGACGGTGGGAACCGGGCTCACGTAGTTGCAAGAGCACGCCGGACGGTTGTGCTGATCCACGTCGGTCATGACGATCACGATCGGCACGGCGTCTGGACGGAAGCAGGCGGCGCCGCGATAGCCCGCCGGGCACGCGGGGGGCGTGGTCCCCGGGAAGCGCGCATAGCCGCCGAGCGTGTCGCGCGTCGCGAGCGAGTAGAGCGCTGCCACGCCCGACTCCGGACCATCGACGCCGCAGTTCGTGCGGTACCGGTTCACGGCCGTCTGCGCATCGGCCGACGACGAGGTCATGATCTGGTACTGGAAGAACGCCTGATCGTGGCGCACGCCGGCGGTGTCGGCCGTCCCGCCGCCGCACGTCGGGTTCCCATAGCCGATCGCCACACCCGAGCCCGTCAGCGGATAGTCGTCGAAGCCGCCGACGCCGAACCACGCCTCGGGGATGCCCGAGACGATGTTCGGGATGACCGTGCCGGTGAGGCCGGCCTGAAGGTTGGTGATCGTGCCGCTCATGGAGCCGGTGTTGTCCATGAGGAAGTAGACGTCGGCGCGCTGGAGGTTCGTCGAGAACTGCAGCGTGTCGCGCACGGGATCGGGCGGCAGCATGTAGGGCACGAGGAAGACGAAGTCACCGCGCGTGCGCGGGCTGACCGAGCCGTCCGTCGGGCTCGTGCCCGCGCCGATCTCGATCAGATCCGAGACGCCGTCGCCGTCGGTGTCGGGCGCGGTGGGCGAGGTGCCGTAGCCGACCTCGGCCTCGTCGGAGAGGCCGTCACCGTCGCTGTCGGTGTCGCGGAAATTGGGCGTGCCGTCACCGTCGGTGTCGATCGCGGGCGTGTCGAGGCTCGCGTCGCCCGCCTCGACGGAGTCGAGCAGCGTGTCGTTGTCGGAGTCGAGATCCTGACCGTCGGCGATGCCATCGGCGTCGGTGTCGACGAGCTCTTCTTCGGTGTCCGAGATCGTGTCGCCGTCGGAGTCGCGCGTGTCGTAGTCGGGCGTGCCGTCGTGGTCGGTGTCGCGCGGTGTGGCCGGATCGGCGCCGATCTCGACGGTGTCGAGGAGGCCATCGCCATCGTTGTCGCGGTCGCGCGAGTTGACGCGTCCATCGCCGTCGATGTCGGCGCTGCCCTCGACCGAGTCGGGCACACCGTTCCCGTCCGCGTCGAGGTCCCGGAAGTCGAAGGTGCCGTCGCCGTCGGTGTCGACGGGCGGTGTGGTGATCATCGCGTCGCCGGCCTCGAGCGCGTCGTCGACGCCATCGCCGTCGGAGTCGGTGTCCATGTAGTCCGGCACACCGTCAGCGTCGGTGTCCACGCTGGTCGCGCGGCCCTCGTCGAAGTCGCCGATCGTGTCGCCGTCGGTGTCGTCGGTGGCCGACCAGCCCATCGACGTGTCAGGCATCTCGATGATGCCGGCGTCGGTCGGCAGCTCGACGAACGCGTCGGTGCCGGCGCCCGTGTCCGGCGTCGACGTCGGTGCATCGGGGCCACCGTCGGTGCCGGCCGGCACGGTGCACATCCCGTCGCGACAGACGCGACCTCCGGTGCAGTCGGAGGACGACGTGCACGAGCCGGGCGGGTTCGGGTCGCCGCCGCAAGCGGGCAACGCCGCCAGCGCCAGGAGCAACGCGCTGAACGACGCGATGGCGTGTCCTCGTCCACCCGACCCCTTCATCAGGTCAACCCACGAGCGCCGCACAACGTCCATCGAGCACCTCCGGGGCAACGAAGCGATCTCCGAGCCTACCAGAGGGCGCCGCGCCCTGACGACCCCGATCTCCGATCACTCGCGCGGAGGCCGAACGCGAGGCGCGCGGAGCACGGTGCGCGCAGGCACCGAGACGAGGCGCGGCCGAAGCGCGATCGAGCCCATCGGTCGAAGCGCGCCGACCCAGATCGGGCCAGGCCGCAGGCCCACGAAGTGGCCGCGCTCGTGCGGCCCGATCCAACCGACCGGCACGCCCTGCGCCGTCACGATCACGCGCGTGGCGCTCTCGTTCTCGAGCACGAGGCCCTCGCCCGGTGCCTCCGGATCGGTCGGCTCGATCTCCTCGCCGCGCGGGATCGCCGACTCGATCCGCGCGAGCGACGCAGGCTCGTAGAACGCGCGGCTCGAGCCGTGCGGGATCGCGGCCGGGGGCTCGAGCTCGTCGGCGCGGAGCGCGCGTCGCGGTACCTCGATGGCGAGATCGGCCGTGCGCTCGGCGCGCCAGAGGCCCACACGAAACCCGAGCGGCGCGCGTCCGTCGCAGCGACGCAGCACCGACTCACGATCGTCGCCCGCCCACTCCGCGAGGAGCACGCAGACCATCGCGCCCACCTCGCCCGAGGGCGTCGTGGGGTCGCGACGGACGGAGAGCCCAGGACCCGGCCGACGCTCGCCTCCCTCGAACCACACGCCGAGCTCTCCGGGCTCGAGGGGACGGCCACCGAGACCATCGAAGACGTACACGCCCGCGGACTCGCCGCGCACGCGCACCTCCGAGCCCACGTCCACGGGCCAGCTCTGACCGACGAAGCGCGCGCGGGCGCGATGCGCGGAGGTGTCGATGTAGAGCTCCGCGCCCGGTGTCGCGAGATCCGACGCGTCGCCGAGCGCGCTCGGGATCGCGAGCCGGACGCGATAGACGTAGCGGCGGACCGGCAGCGGCTCGTCGGAGTCGTACTCGCCGTCGTGCGCGCCCGACGGGGCGATCGTACGCGCGGGCTCGGGGGACACGGGCGCCACGACCTCGGCGAGCGCCTGCGGCGCCTCGTCTTCGGGCTCGGTCGGCGCGAGGCTCGCGGGCGGCTCGTGCCACTCCTCGATCGTCCGGGGCGCAGGCGGTGGCTGCGCGGGCACGCGCGCCGGCGCGGTCTCGCACGCCAAGCACATCGCTCCGCACGCGAGCGCCGCCATGACGCGCGAGGTGACGTGCATGCGCATCGGCTCAGCCGCGCTTCACGGAACCGTGCCCTCGATGCGCGTCCAGCCCTCGGGGACCGCAGGCCCCTGCGACGCGATGCCCACGCCCACGCCGACGCCCACGCCCACCGCGACCACCGCCGCGCCGATCGAGGTCCAGAACCACCACTCCTCCCACGGCTCGGGGCGCCGCTCGGGACCGGTCTCCTCCACCACCGCGACGCTGCCGGAGAGGTCCACGCCCTGGTAGAGCTCGACGGCGAGGAGCCGAGCCTGCTCGATGCCTTCCTCGGAGTCCTCGATCGCCGCCTCGCGATGGGCGAGGAGGAAGCGGGTGCGCACGTCGTAGAGATACGCATCGAGGGTGGTCGCGCCGTCGGCGCGGACGAGACGCGCCACGACGACCTGCGCGGTGCCGAGCGTCGTGCCGAGGCTGCGGATGTTGGGGCCCGCGCGGTTCTCACCGAGCTCCGCCGCGATCGCCGCCAGGGCCTCCGGCGAGGCCACGAGGCGCGCGCGCGGGTTGGGGTCGAGGTCGAGCTGCACGCGGCTTCCCGAGCGCGCCGCGGTCACGCGACGCACGAGGCGCACGCGATCGAGCATCTTGATCGTGACGTAGTGATCGCCGACGAGGAGGTCGTCCGCGCGCGCCGGCGAAGGGCCATAGGAGCGACCGTCGATGTAGACCTCGGCGCCCGCGGGCTCGGTCTCGACCTCGAGCGTCGTGCGCGCACCGCCGGTGACGCGTGCCTGCACGCGATCGAAGGTCGCCTGGAGATCGGCGGGGTAGCGCTCGGCGTCGTACGTGTGCCCTTCGCGGAAGACGAAGACACGCCCGAGACGGCTCTCGCACTCGCGCTGCTGACCCATGCGGCAGCGCGCGAGGGCGTTGATCATGTATGCGTCCACGAGCTGCTCGCGGCGCACGGCGTCGAGGTGTTGCTCGAACAGCTCGATGAGCGCGTCGGTGCTCTCGGCCACGTCGCTCGCGTCACCATCGCGGAGCTGGTTGGCGCGCGCCTCGAGCTCCTCGAGGCCGAACTGGAGATCCTCGGTGGTCTCGGCAGGAGAGAGCACGTCGACGGGGTGGATGAAGCGGACACCCTCCACCTCCGTGATGCCGCGGCGCAGGCCGATCGAGGCGATCGACGCCTCGCCCTCGGTCACGTTGCCCTCGGGGATCACGAGGGCCGACGACGCGACCGCGGAGACGCCCTCCTGCGCCTCGGCGCGAGGCGCTCGCGCGAGCGCGAGGACGAGGAGCAGACCGAGCAGCGACGAAGCGATGGCGCGCATGAGAGCTGGAACCCAGTGTCAGAATTCGAGGACCACGGTGCCCGAGGTGTTCGTGCCGAGCGGAGGACCCTGGCTCGCGACGCCCACGCCGATGCCCACGCCCACACCCGCCGCGACGAGCACGCCACCCACGACGACCCAGAAGATGGGATCTTCGAAGACGCTGGGGCCCTGCGGCGGCGGCTGCTCGAGCACCGGGGGCAGCTCGGCTTCCTGCTGTTCGCGTCGACGACGGGCGGCCTCGTCCTCGGCGGTCGCGCGTGCGTGGATCGCAGCCTCGAGCGCGCCCGAGACCAGTCGATCGACCGCCGGCTCGAGCTCACCCACCGCCACCGGCGCGCTTCCCGCGCCGCGGACGAGCCGTCGCCCGGAGGCGACGTCGAAGACCAAGAGCTCGAGCTCGACCTGTCCCTCGGTCTCGCTGGCCGAGGCGCGGATCACGCCGATGCGCTCCACACCGAGGAGGCTCGCGACGTCGTGGATGGGCGTGCCTGGCGAGATGGAGGCCACGTCGGCTTCGCGCACCTGGTTGAGCGCGTCGACCAGGCCTGCGGTCGCCTCTTCGTCGACGAGCATCGCGCTCGTCGACACGCTGCGGCGCGCCGCGACCGTCAGGGGCTGCACCGACGGGATGGCGCCCGCGCGCGTGACGCGCACGATGTGATCGCCCGCGTGCAGGCCCTGCACCGTGATGGGGGTGACGCCGCGCGCGAGGAAGTCGACGTACGCGATCGCGCCCGGCGGGTCGCTCTCGACCACGATCGACGACGACGCCGCACCGCGCGGACGTGCCGCCTCGAAGCGCGAGATCACGTCGGGATTGAACAGGTTCGGATCCGGCTGCACGTGCGGCATCTGCACGTGCAGGCGCGTGAAGATGCGCGTCGCATCCCGCGTGCGCCCCTCGAACGCGAGCGAGGCGCCGAGGAAGAGGAGCGCCTGTCCGAGATCGTTCGGATCCTCGAGGGCCGCGGCCGCCGCGTCGAAGTCCGCCACCGACGCGGTGAGCAGCTCGATGGCCTGTCCGAGCTCCAGGTTGAGGTAGGCCTCGCGACCGGCCTGGAGGCGCTCTCGCGCCCGCGCCAGCGTCGGCACCGCCGACTCGTCGTAACCGAGGAAGAGCCGATCGGCGGCCTGCCACTCGACGTTGGGGATCTCGCGCAGAGACGCGCGCGCCGCAGCACCGCTCCGCTGCGCGACGGCCTCGAGCCCCTCCTCCATCGGCACCGCGATCACGTACACGCGCACGGGCTCGGTCGCCGGCTCGGCGCGGGCGGTGCGCGGCGCGGCGCGGCCACCCTCGTCCTCGTCTCCGGCAGGGGCCTGGGCAGGCGCGCTCGTCTCCTCGCTCTCGTCGGAGGAGCCAGCGGGCGGAGCGCTCTCGTCCTCTTCCGCGGCGACGCGGCGAGGCTGAGCGGAGGCCGTCGACTGCGAGGCAGCGAGACCGATGAGCGCAGCCACGACCCAGAAGATCGTGCGGGTGTGTGAAGGCAGAGTGGCGTGCACTCGGGTCCGGTCTCCTTCCTCGTTCGTCAGCGTCGCCCCAGGTCGGCCTGGAGGGCGAGCAGGGTGGGATCGTTGGCCAGCGCGCCGCGGAGCGCACGCTCGAGCTGTGCGCGTCCAGCCTCCGTCAGCCCCCGTGCGGCCGGGGCCTCGAGGGCGCGCGCCACGAGCTGCTCGACGGCCGCGGACGGCTCGATCGTGCCGCTCTTCACGGCCGCCGCGAGCTCGGCCGTGGAGCCCACGCTACCGCTCGCTTCGGTCGACGAGATCGAACGGCTCGCCTCGAGCGTGGCGCGAAACGCCTCGCCCCCCGTGCCAGTCCCCGCAACGTCGCCGACGTCGGGCATGCCGCCCGCGCCGCCGACCTTTCGGATGGGATCGCTCATGAGGTCCTCCAGACTATCGAATCGCGGCCGCGCCCCGCAACGTGCACGTTCCGGGGCCGGTGACGCGGGGGGTCAGCGGATGTTGCCGATCGCGTTCTTGGCGGTCTCGTGCCGTGCCTTGAGCACGTTCGAGAGCGTCGAGTAGCGACGGTTCTCTTCCTGGATCTGCTGCTGGAGCTCGATGAGCTGCATCGACTCGTCGGACGACGAGAGCAAGGCGTCATAGGGCGTGCCGCTCGCCGCGCCGGCCGAGCCTGCGCTGCCCACGCCCCCGCCCGACCCCGTCGAAGACGACGCAGCGCTCGCCGTGCCGTGGATCGCCGCCGCGACGATCTCGCCGCCCGGGAGCGAGCGGGCCGCCGTCTCGACCCCACCGAGCAGGAGGGTCGCGCCGTCGCGGAGCGCCGTTCGGAACTGCCGCTCGGTGGGCGCCGCCGCAGTGCGGCTGGACATGGGGTGGGTGGTCACGCGGGTGCTGGAGCCATCGGTTCGGATCGTCATGGGAGCCTCCTTGGGCTCCGTATCGAGCAGGGTGGCCTCGAGTTGCGTGCGGGGCGAGTCTTGACACGCATGGGCCCGAATCCCCATAGACGCGCCGTTGCGCGAGGCCCAGAGCTGTCCATGAGCGCGGAGTCGCACCCCACCGAGCCCCCGCCGACGGGCGAGCCCGACCGAGAGCCCGACCGCGGCTGCGCCCCCTGCCGCGATCGCCTGCCCGTCGTGTCGAACGGGACGCCGCTCACGTCCGGAGACCTGGCGCGGGCCTGCCACACGACCGTCCGCACCGTCCGCTTCTACGAAGAGGCGGGCCTGGTCGAGCCCGTCACGCGCAGCGAGGGGGGGCACCGCCTCTACGAGCCGCGTCAGGTGCCGCGCCTGTCGCTCATCATCGATCTGCGCGAGGCGGGCCTCTCGCTCCAGGACATCAAGGATCTCTTCGAGCTCAAGCACCACGCGGGCAGCTCGGTCGAGGCGAGCGAGCGCATGACCGCAGTGCTGCACCGCCGCATCGACGAGATGCAGGCCAAGATCGCCTGCCTCCGCAAGCTCCGCGAGGAGCTCGCGCAGACCGCGACGATGATCCACGAGTGCGGCACCTGCTCCGGCGAGCACTTTCCGAGCGGCTGCGGCCACTGCGACGTGATGGGTCGCTCGGATCTCCCGCGCGCCATGCGCCTGCTCTGGGGTGGATGAAGCTGGGGTGGATGAAGCAGGGGTGGATGAAGCAGGGGTGGATGAAGCAGGGGTGGATGAAGCAGCCCCGCGGTGGGCCACTCCGGATCAGCGCGCACGAAGCGAGAGCAGCAGCTCCTGACGAAGCGCGGGCTCGCTCGCCGCGCGCCCCGCGAAGCTCGTGGTGATCGCGTGCGCGCCGTGCGGCCGCTCCCCGCGCGCGGTGAGGCAGCTCGGGACGAGGTCGACCACGACGCCCGCCGACTCCGCGCCGAGGTGCTCGACGAGCGCGTCCGCGATGGCGCGCGCGATGTCCTCCTGGAGCGCGAGCCGCCGCGTGTGGCACTCGACCAGCCTCGCGATCGCGCCGAAGCCCACCACGCGCGGGCCGGGCCAGTAGCCCACGTGCACGCGGCCCGACGCGGGCAAGAGGTGGTGCGGACACATGGTCGTGGCGGGCACGTCCGCGAGGAGCACGAGGCCCTTCGAGCTCGACTCCGTCCCTTCGGCGAGGATGTGCGCGGGATCGGCCGCATAGCCGACGAGGAGCTCGTCGACCCACGCATCGGTCACGCGCGCGCCGGTGCCGCGGAGCTCGGGGTCGAGCTCGACCGGCGCGCCGATCGCACGGAGAAACGCCTCGAGGTGCTGCGCCGCGGACGCCCGATCGATCGCGCTCATCGGGCTGTCATACCGCGGCGGCCGCGGCTGCCCACGCCCGTCCGAGGCCCGCGGGGGGTGGCGGCCGCCAGGGGGGTGGCGGCGGCACCGCCAATTCTCGAGCGAATTCCCTTGAATTCGAGCGCTCGGAGGCCGGCCCACGGCTTGAAGAGGGCCCCTCGCATGACCACCCGCGTTCGTTCCTCTTCGCTCGTCGGTGTCGACGCGCAGCCCGTCGACGTGGAGATCCACCTGGGCAAGGGCCTGCCGGGCTTCGATCTCGTGGGCCTCGCCGAGGCTGCGGTCCGCGAGAGCCGGGTCCGCGTGCGCGCGGCCCTCGCGCACTCGGGCTTCGAGCTGCCGCCCCGACACCTCGTGCTCAACCTCGCCCCCGCCGACACCAAGAAGCGCGGCACGCACTTCGATCTCGCGATCGCGATCGGCGTGCTCGCGGCCTGCGGCGCGTGCGCTGGCGACGAGCTCGAGAGCACGCTGGTGCTCGGCGAGCTCTCGCTGAGCGGAGAGCTGCGCGCGGTCACGGGCCTCTTGCCCATGCTCCGACGCGCGCGCACGCAGGGCCTCACGCGCGCCATCGTGCCGCTCGCGCAGGCGCGCGAGGCCTCGCTCGTGACGGGCCTCGACGTGCGCGCCGTCGCGACGCTGGGCGAGTGTGTGGGCCTGCTCTCGCGCGCGTTCCACGTGCCGCCGCTCGAGCCCTACGAGAGCGCACGCCCCACCTCGCTCGAGCCCGATCTGTCGGATGTTCGCGGCCAGGTCGTGGGCAAGCGCGCCCTCGAGATCGCGGCCGCCGGACAGCACGATCTCCTCTTCGTCGGGCCGCCGGGCGCAGGCAAGACGATGCTCGCCCGGCGCCTGCCGGGCCTCCTGCCCGAGCCGAGCCCCGACGAGCGCCTCGAGGCCGCGACCATCGCGAGCGCCGCCGGCCTCGCGCCCCCGTCGATGCGTCCGTTTCGCGCGCCGCACCACACCGCGAGCAGCGCCGCCCTCGTCGGAGGTGGCGAGCCGGTGCGGCCTGGTGAGGTGACGCTCGCGCACGGCGGCGTGCTCTTCCTCGACGAGCTGCCCGAGCTCCAGCGCAACGCGATCGAGTCGCTCCGCACGGTGATGGAGAGCGGCGAGGTCGCCATCGCCCGCGCCCGCGAGCGCGTGGTGATGCCCGCGCGCTCCATCGTCGTGGGCGCGATGAACCCGTGCCCGTGCGGCTACGCGGGCGATCCGCAGCGCATGTGCAAGTGCTCGCCCGCGCGCGTCGAGAGCTACCGCGGGCGCCTCTCGGGCCCGCTGCTCGATCGCTTCGATCTCCGCGTGTGGCTCTCGCCCGTGCGCATGGCCGAGGTCGATCGCGGTCCGGTCGGCGAGAGCTCGGCCCTCGTGCGCGCGCGCGTCGCGAGGGCACGCGAGCGAGCCCACGAACACGGCGATCTCGAGCGCGGTCAGCGGCCCACGAACACGGCGCGTCTCTTCGCGCGACACCTCGGCGAGCTCGAGCCCGAGGCCCGCGCGCTCCTCGATCGCGCGGGCGATCGGCTGCGCCTCTCCATGCGCGCGCTCGGTCGCACGCTGCGTGTGGCGCGCACGCTCGCGCACCTCGCCGAGGTGGATCGCATCGCGGTGGTGCACGTCGCCGAGGCGCTCCGCTACCGCGGCGATCTCGACGGACCCGGCGATGCGCAGTCCGCCGCACCCGCCTCTCCCGCGCGCTGACGGGCGCCGGCTCCCTGCGGGCCGCCGCCTCCACGAGCTCGCGCTCGAGTCGCTCGAGCGCAGCGCACGCGCGTGTCCGCTTCACGCGCGTGCCGTTCGTCCACCCACGTCGTTCACGAGAAAGAGAGAAGAGATCATGTCGCTCAAGGACAAGCTCAAGGCCGTCCAGTCCGCGGTGTCCGCCATCGAGAAGCAGTTCGGAAAGGGCGCGATCATGGCGCTCGGCGAGCCTCGCGAGATCGAGCCGGTCGCCACCATCCCCACGGGCGCGCCGTCGCTCGACGCCGCGCTCGGCTGCGGAGGCTACCCGCGCGGTCGCGTCGTGGAGGTCTTCGGGCCCGAGGCGAGCGGCAAGACCACGCTCACGCTGCACGCGATCGCCGAGTGTCAGCGCCAGGGCGGCATCGCGGCCTTCGTCGACGCCGAGCACGCGCTCGACCTGCGCTACGCGGCGAGCCTCGGGGTCAAGCCCGAGTCGCTCCTCGTGAGCCAGCCCGACTCGGGCGAGCAGGCGCTCGAGATCGTCGAGACGCTCGTGCGGAGCGGCGCCGTCGATCTCGTCGTCGTCGACTCGGTCGCGGCGCTCGTGCCGCGCGCCGAGATCGAGGGCGAGATGGGCGATCAGCACATGGGCCTGCAGGCGCGCCTCATGAGCCAGGCCCTGCGCAAGCTGACCGGCATCACGCACCGCACCGGCACGACGATCTTCTTCATCAACCAGCTGCGCATGAAGATCGGCGTGGTCTTCGGCTCGCCCGAGACCACGACCGGCGGCAACGCGCTCAAGTACTACTCGAGCGTGCGCCTCGACGTCCGCCGCGTCGGCCAGGTGAAGGTCGGCGAGGAGGTCGTGGGCCACCGCACGCGCGTCAAGGTGGTGAAGAACAAGATGGCCCCGCCGTTCCAGGTGTCGGAGTTCGACATCCGCTACGGCATCGGCATCGACGCGGTCGGCGATCTGCTCGACACGGCCGTGACGCTCGAGAAGATCGAGAAGAACGGCAGCTACTACGCGTTCGCGGGGCAGAGCCTCGGACAGGGCCGCGAGAAGGCGCGCCTCGCGCTGCTCGACGACGCCAAGCTGCGCGACTCGGTCGAGGCCGCCGTGCGCCTCGCGGCCGAGAGCGGCGCGCTCAAGCAGCGACCGTCGCTCGCCGAAGAAGCTGCTGCGTGAGGCCTCGACGGACACGAGCCTCGCGGAGCATCGGCTCCGCGAGGCTCACGCCGCGACGGGATCGTCGGGCGCTCCGCTCCGCTCAGGAGGGTGTACGCACCTCGAGCCTCACGGCGCGGTCGCGTGCGGACCACACGCGGCGCTGTCGAAGCCGGCGGGCACCTGGCAGAAGCGGGTGACGTCGAAGTCGTTGTCCCCGCCCATGCCGACCGGCGCGGTGAAATTCACCGTCGTGCCCGAGCCCCCCGCGGTCCGCATCCCGGTGCAGTGCGGGTCGCACTCGGGGTCGTACACGCCGTTGAGCCCGACGTCGAAGTAGGCCTCGAGGCCGTGGTCGGTGCCTGCGTCGAGGATCCCGCGCAGCACGTAGGGCCCCGGGTCGCAGACGAGGATCGCGCGGATGTAGCCGACCGTCTGGTCCTGACGCGTGATCTGCACGACGAAGGGAACGCGACCGAGCGCTTCAGCGCCACGCAGCGCCGCCACCACCCGCGCCGAGTCCACGGTGATCGTGAGGTCGGTGCCGTTGGTCTCCGCCATCACCGGCTGATCGAAGCCCGTGTTGTGCACGAAGAACACGTTGCCGTCGTCGCAGACGGGACGCACCCAGGTGTGGTCGCCGCCCATGCCGGTCTGGCGCCCCGGCATGTCGTTCGTCTCGCACCAGAAGTCTATGTCGAAGGGACCTCCGTTCGACGTGTCGGCGGGCAAGAACGACGGAACCGTGAAGTCCATCGTGAGCGGTGCCGGGGGTGCCGCCATCGCGCATCGCGCTGGATCCGAGGAGAGGAGATCCATCGGGGCGTACTGCGACGCCGCGAAGCTCGGCGTGATCAGCGCGCGCCCACGGAGGATCTGTCGGTCCGGCTCCGCGGGGTTGGTGGAGCCCCCGATCAACGCGAGGAACGTCGGGTGCGTCGAGTGTGCCTGCATCTCGGCGAACACGAAGCGAGCGTCCCGCGTGATCTCCGTATCGCCCCCCTGGAGGCAGGCCTGGGGATCGGACCGGACTCCCCCGAGATCTCCGACGACGGCGCTGCAGCCGCCGAGGGTGAGGAGCAGGAGCGCGCCGAGCGAGCGTTCATGAAGCGGCATCGGTGTCCTCAACGAAGCGAAAGAGTGAGAGAGGCAAAGCAGCCCGTCGGTCCGCACGCGGCGCTGACCGCGGGGGCGGGCTCGTCGACGATGTCGTCGGGCACGAGGAACGCGAGGACGAGGCCGGAGGCGGCCGCAGCAGCGCCTGCGATCCACAGCGCGTCGGCCACGGCGGCCTGCGTCACCGCGCCGTTCGCGATGGAGACATCGGCGCTGCTCCGGCAGAGCAGCGAGCCGTCGGGCTGCGTGCAGCGGAGCCTCACGGCGTCGGCCTGGCTGGCCGCGTCCACGCCGAGCGGCACGCCCACGCCTGCGGCCGCGAGCCCCACGCCGAACACGACCCACGGCCACCAAGGACGCACGTGACGCAGCTGCGCCGCCTGCGCCTCTGCCCGCTCTCGCGCCGCTTCGGCCTCCGCGGTCGCCTGCTCCGCGGCCGCGAGCTCGGCCTCCGACTCGGCCCGCGCCCGCTCTTCCTCGGCCACCTGCGCCTCGAGCGCCTCGAGCCGCGACATGAGGTGCAGGCGGTTGGGCGCATCCTCGACCTCGGCGAGGTACTGGCGGAGCGCATCGCGCGCACGCACGAGCTGCGACGAGTCTCGGTAGGCGACGTAGAGGTTGTAGAGCAGCTGCGGGCGGTGCGAGAGGTCGTAGGCCTGCTGGAATTCCTGCGCGGCCTCGGCGAAGCGACCGGCCTCGTACATGGCGCGGCCCACCGAGAAGTGCGCGCGCGCCTGCTGATCGGTGAGGTCCTGCTCACGCGCAGTGCTCTGCGCCATCGTGTCGGTCTCGCCGCTCGGCGCCGTGCCCTGCGGGGGCGTCTCCTGGGCGGACGCGGACGCCGCAGCGAAGAGGGTGAACGAGAGCAGCGCGCCTCGGGCGAGGGCGGTCCAGGGCAACGCGGCGGGACGAGTCGTGGTGATCAAGCGGACCTCGGGCGGCGATGGTACTGCACAGCTCCTCGGCGACAGAAGCTCGTAGAGCACCGATCCGTTCGATTCCCCTCAGGAATCAAGTGGATTCGGGGTTCTTGGGGGAGTGGGGCCCCGACGAATTCACTTCGGCGGGGCGAGGGGACACGCGTCCCCGTCGTACGACGCAGACGAGAGCAGCCATTCGAATGAATCGGTGCTCTGGCGTCTACGCCTGGACCGCGCGGTCGGATCGATCGCCGAGCGACCGAGTCGCCTTCGGCGTATGTCGCGGGCGAGCCAGCTCACCCCGGACCGCCGCAGTCCCACGCCACGCCGAGCAGATCGAGCACGGGCGCGCTGCGGTGCGAGCCGGTGCGCAGCGTGACCTCCACCTCGAGCACGCCTCCGTCGGGCACCTCGGAGAGCGAGAGCGGCGAGGGGTCGCGCGGGAGCACGCCGATCGACCGGAATTCCTGGGCGTCGAGGCCCGCCGTCGTCTCGGCGTGGCGCACGGCCACCTCGATCTCGCCGCCCGCGCCGAGGCTCGCGTGCACGTGCACCGCCTGCCAGTCGGTCGCGAATTCGCCGCACCCCTCGAAGACGTGACGCGCGCTGCCCTCGGGCTCGCGCTCGCCGATGCGCTGCCAGCCGCTGAGATCGCCCTGCACGTGGGGCGCGCGGCCCACCTCCACGCTCGCGTCCACGAGGTGATGGGCCATGTCGACGCGCGTCGCGAGGCCGCCTCCGCTCGGGCCGCCCACCTCGCTCACCATCCACGCATGACCGAGCGAGTCGACCGCGGCGCCGATCGTCTGCCGCGGCGTGGGGCCCGTGCCGTCGCCGTCGAGATCGATCGTGCGCAGCACCGAGAAGGACTCGAGCGAGATCTCGGACGCGAGGCCACCCGTGTGCGCGACCCAGAGCGCCGTGTTCGTGAGCGCGATGCCGCGTGGGCTCGGCGGCACCTCGAGCGGCGTGAAGGTCCCGCTCCAGGGCTCGTAGCGCCACACGCGATCGCAGCCGAAGCCCGTCAGGTAGAGGCGGTCGTCGGGATCGATCGCGAGCGAGTAGGTCTCGAAGCAGTCCGCGTCGAGCTCGATGCGCGTCACGTCGGGTGGATCGAGCGAGGGGTCGATGCGCACGAGCACGCCGCGCTGCGAGCCCATCCACACCACACCGAGCGAGTCGATCGCCGCGAGGTAGGGGGCCACGTCGCCGAGATCCACGCGCTGGAGCACCTCGCCCGTCAGGCCGTCGAGCTCGATCGCGGCGTGCTCTCCGTAGAGGCCGATCCATGGGTTTCCGCCCGACGC
>JAIBCE010000353.1 GCA_019694315.1 Sandaracinaceae bacterium | reverse complement strand
GGCCCAGGATCACGACCGCCGTGGCGACCGCGCCGCCGAGGTCGAGGTCAAGGCCGGCGTCGACGGCGACCGCGTCGAGGGGGATCTCGTCGGTCCGCTCGGCGACCTCGTCCGGGGCGCGCACGGCCACGGTCACCACTCGCTCATCCGCCCGCGGGCGCACTTCCACCAAGAGATGCTGAAGAGCGTCGAGAACCTCTGATCGCGCCGCCCGCCTATGGCAAGGGGTTCCAGTCCGCGTCGACGCAGTCGGCGAAGCTTGGGTTCAGGTCGCGATAAGCTCGACAGACGCTGATCGCTACGGGCCAGCCTATTTCGGCGGGAAGGCCGTCGGCCTGCGGACGCGGCACGATGATCGCGCACGGCTCGGGCGGAAACCCGAGCTCCTCCTGCGTTGCTGGACAGTAATCGTCGACGAGGAGGTGGTTGAAGTCGCTCAGCTCAGGCAGGTTGACGCAGTTGTACCCGCTAGAGCGCAGACACACCCCGAACGCTCGGTTGTCGGACACCCCAGCGCAGTTCCGATTGAGGAATGCACCACTCTCTTCCGGGCAGATCACACCGCTGCACGGCCCGCCGCAGAACGGAAACACGGGATGGCTGGGGGGGCAGCCCTCACGAACGGGAGGTCCCGTCAGGAACAGTGTCCCGTCCGAATACTGGCACTGTGTCGAGGCGAGCCCCGCCGTGGGTAGCTCCGCACAGAACTCGGGATCGATGCAGACCCCCGCGATTCGACCGTCCGGCTCCTCGAAGCGGCCGCTCACCGGGGCGCAGATCCGACCGTCCCCACAGTAGGAGCCCCCGTACAGATTGGATCGACAGCTGAAGCCGATCCCGCGCCCCGCGCCGTAACAGACTCCCAGAGTCGAGCAGCGTCCGTCGGCGCGCGTGCAGGGCGCGAGGCACTCTTCGCCGCAAACACGGTACCCATGGACGCGACGGCAGCCGGCGTCGCCCATGAAATCGAGCGGGAAGCGGGTGTCGAGCGCGGAGTCGCGGTCAGCATCGATCGGCGCGCGAAACGCGTCGAGCCCCGTATCGGTCGGCTCGTGGGTCTGACCACACGCGCAGCTCGCCACAAGCAGTGAGAGGATCGCCAACGTACGCGTTGCCATGGCTCAAGGGCGCAGGATGGGAAAGGGCAGCGTACGGAGAAGTTCGTCAGCCTCCTCGACCACGTCCACGTCAGGGCCAACCCAACGCCGATCGGGGCCACACAACAGCGTCCGCACGAAGTCGCCCCCGGCGGCCTCGATGAGCCCATCGACGAGCGATTGCTGAACGTCCGCATCACTCTCCGAGACGACGACCTCGACCCCCTGCGGTGTGAACTCGACGCGGTCGAACTCGAGCTGGATCCAGCACTCCCCGCCGTTCGGCTGCGGCGGGACGCCGCTCGGAAACCTGCAACGAGGGCGAGGCACGACGGCGGGATCGAACGCGGCCCCTTGGGGAGAGAAGCGGTTGCAGTCAGAGTCGCAAGTGCATGTGCGAATGTCGGCCTCGTCGATGCCCGCGATGCGCGGGTCGATGACGCCCGCATCCCGGATGACTCGGCCGAACAGCTCGGGTAGGGAGCCTCTGAGGCCGGCCTCCGCCGTCTCCTCGAAGATCCCCTCGTATGCGCACGCGTCGCTTACGTCGACGTTCACGGCCTCGACGACCGCGAGGTGATCGAAGGCCGGATCGGCATCCACGGCCAGCGTTCCCCCAGGGCTACCGGGGCCCGTGCAGTGCGGCGCGACGCTGATCAGCGCCGTGTCCGCGCGCTCGAGGCTGAACTCGAAGTCGACGTGGATCGTGACGTTGTTGCATGTCACCGGCGTACCAAACGTCACGCCGTTGTCGGACATGAGGTCCGCCTGGTAGTCGGCCGCGAAGCGCACCGTGTCGTGCGCCAAGAGACGCCGCCCGACCCTCTCACTCCGAAAGACCGGCTGCACGCGCGCCATGGTCATGGGCACCCGCCGCCCACCGCGGATGTTGGACGACCCGATCACCGCACCGTCCACTGCGTCGGTCAGCAGCGTGGCGAAACCGCCGCGCGGTAGCCCCAGCCGTTCGGCGAGGAGATCAACGCGGGCCCATCCCACCTCGACGGAACAGTAGCCCACGTCCGACACTCGCACCGACGTCCACTTCGACGTGTCGAACGGCGCGACGTCGAACTCGCGTTCGAGCGTCCCAGGAAAGAGCGGGGGAAGGCGCAGGATGTCGCCCCCTGTGATGCCGCCCTCGAGGTCCTGCTGAGAGAGCCAAGCGCGCCGCTGGCCGCCGAGGCGATAGCGCGCAAGCCCGACATCGTTCGCGACCAGCCCAAGTGAAGCGCCATCGAGCTGGGCGATCTGGCGGTCCGGAACGACCGTGGATCTGGACGCCCCACGATCGGTCGTGAGGACCGTGATCACGCCGGCCTCATCGAGGCGCTCAGGAACACAGCCGAAGGCTACGACAGACAGACAGACAGACAGACAGACAGAGCAGACAGCTTCATGGTTCCCTCCACCACACGTCACATACCGGCGGTGGAGGACCCTCGTCAAGGCAGGGGCGTGCGGTGGGGAACCGCTCCCGCCCGCGGCTCAGGCGCTCGCGAAGCGCGGGCCGAGCACGTGGTTCTCCAGATGGACGTGCGTGAAGACGTCCGTCTCCATCTGCGCGAGCTCCGCGAAGAGCGTGCGGTAGCTGTTGCACGCCCACGCGGGCAGCGTGAAGTCCTCGCTGGCCGCGCGGATGCGACGGAGGATCTCGGCCACCTCGAGGTGCTCGGCGTGCATCTGCGCGAGCGCCGTCGCGATCGCGACGCGGTCGGGCGTGGGGGAGACGAGGAGCGGGAACAAGCGCTCCTCCTCCTCGTCGAGGTGCGGCACGATCGCATTGGCCAGATCGTTCACCGCGGGCTCGAGCTCGCGGAGCTTCGGGTTGTGCTCGCCGTGGACGCGGCTGACCTTCGTCGCGAGGCCCACGACGAAGGGCATCGCCTTTCGCAGGTACTCGTGGTGTCGCGCGATGATGTGCGCGAGCAGGCGCGCCGTCGGTAGCTCGCGCGGATCGGCCTCGCGATCGCCGCGGCGGCTCGCGATCGCGGACGCCAGCTCGGCCTCGAGCTCCGGCAGCGCCACGCCCTTCTCACGTGCGGCCTCCTCGATCGAGAGGTTGCCCTTGCAGCAGAAGTCGATGCGATGGCGCTGGAAGACCGAGGCGCACTCGGAGTGATCGAGGACGAGGCTGGCGACGCTCTGACGTGTGTCGAACATGGTGGCTCCTGCGCGGCAGCGTCTGCAGCGCACGTGCCACGCGTGCTTGGCGCGCACTTCCTCACCGTGGCGCCTCGCGTCACCGCCTCGCCCCGTGTGCGCCATGCCCGTGCGCGCAGTCTCGCGCTGCTCCATCATGGAACACATGGAACAGCGCCCTGCGCCCAAGACCGTGTGCGACGACACCTGCAGCGTGTGCGGCCTCGTGCCCCTGCTCCGGCGTCGCAAGGGGGCGGCGCGCGTGGTGGCCCGCAGCGCGGCGATGCAGGCGGTCTTGCGACGCGCCGGTCGCTTCGCGGCGAGCGACGCCCCGATCGCGATCCTCGGCGAGACCGGGACGGGCAAGGAGGTGCTCGCCCGCATCGTGCACGCGAGCTCTCCCCGCGCGGCCAAGCCGTTCGTGGCCGTGAACGTCGCGGCGATCCCCGCCGAGCTCCTCGAGTCCGAGCTCTTCGGTCACGGCAAGGGCGCGTTCACGGGCGCGACCACCACGCGACGCGGCCTCTTCGAGGCAGCGCACGAGGGCACGCTCTTCCTCGACGAGATCGGCGAGATGCCGCTCCCCATGCAGGCCAAGCTCCTGCGCGCGCTCCAGGACGGCGAGGTGCGCCGCGTGGGCGAGAGCACGGCGTTCTCGGTGGACCTGCGCGTGATCTGCGCCACCCACCGCGATCTCCTCGCGCGCGTGCGCGAGGGCTCGTTCCGAGAGGACCTCCTGTATCGCCTCAAGGTGCTCACGCTCGAGATGCCCACGCTCGAGGAGCGACGCGAGGACATCCTGCCGCTCGCGCAGCACTTCCTCGCGCTCGAGCGCACGAGCACGGCGCGCGGGTTCTCGACCGAGGCGAGGGAGAGGCTCCTCGCGCACGCGTGGCCGGGCAACGTCCGCGAGCTCGAGAACGTGGTGAAGCACGGCGCGGCCCTCGCGACGGGCACGGAGGTGACGCTCGACGACCTCCCCTCGGAGCTCACGGCCCCGCGCGCCGACGCGCCCGCCCGACACGCGCACGCGCCCCCCCCTCCAGACGCACCGCCACACGCACCGCCACAGGCACCGGCACGCGCACGGGCCAGCCACGCGAGCGCGCGGCTCGAGACGCTCGCCGAGGTCGAGCGCGCGCACATCGAGCGTGTGCTCGAGGCGTGCGGCGGCTCGCAGTCCGAGGCGGCTCGTGTCCTCGGCATCGCGCGCAACACGCTCTGGCGCAAGCTCCGCGCCTTCGCGTGATCGAGAGGACGGATCATGTCGGCAGCGGGCCGAGCTCCTTCTCGGGGTCGGCGAAGATGCGCTTGAGCGTCTTGCTCATCTTCGCGGCGTGCATGCCGTCGAGCACACGGTGATCGAACGTGGCGAACGCGCGCACCATCTTGCCCGCGACGATCTCGCCGTTCTCGACCACGGGCTCCTCCTTCACGGCGCCGAGCGCGATGAGGAGCGGCACGCGCGAGTACGGCACGAGCGGCACGTAGGCCTCCTCGAGACCGAGCGAGCCGATGTTGGTGACCATCGCGGAGCCGAACGGATCCTTGGGGATCCCGGCCCAGCGGAGATCGAGGTTCAGCGTGAAGCTGAGCCAGCCGATGAGGTCGAGCGCCGTGTTGAGGAGGAAAAACGGGATCGACTTGAAGAGGTTGCGTGAGCCCTCGAGGTTCTTGTCCTCGCGCTTGCGCACCGCGCCCACCTTCGCCTCGAATTCCTCGACGATCTGGAGGAGCGACTTCGTGTGCGCGTCGAAGATCGTCGCGCCCGAGAGGTCGATCTCGCCCGTCTTGTCGTCCTCCATCGCCACCTGGAAGAACACGCCGATGTCCTTGCGCAGGTAGATGCGGTTCCAGCGCAGGATCGCGTTCGCATCGGGCATCTCGCTCAGCGTGATCGCCACGGCCTTGGCCATGAGGTGCGAGAGCGTCGCGCGCTTGCCCGTCTTCTGGCGGAACGCGTCGAGGTACGCGAGCACCTTGTCCGCGCGCAGGGCAAGCGTGCCGTAGACCGTGGGGTCGTAGGCGGTCCGCCACGTCCCGATCGCGATGCGACGGAACGAGCTGAGGTTCTCTTTGGGGGTGAGCGCGACGTTGGGCACGAGGCGAGGGTATCAGCCCTCGCCGTGCCTCCGCCTGGGCGATGACGCCCGATCAGGGCCTGCGCCGTCAGAGGCGCGCGTGCGAGAGCACCTGCGGCACGAGGGGCGCAGCAGGATCGATCTTCTCGAGCAGCCAGTCCGCGGGGCTCTGCCCCTTGGTCGTCATCGACGCGAGGCGCGCGAGGTGGATGCGCTCGTCCTCCCCGCTCTTGTTGAGGTTCGACAGACGCTCGAGGCCGCCCTGCGCGATGCGCAGCAGCTCGTTGGCCCACTCGGCGACCTCGCGTCCTCCGAGCCTGGCACGGAGCGCCTGATCCGCGATCGCAGGACGCGCGGCCTTGGCGTCCTCGAGGCGGATCGTGGACGCGAGCGACTCGGCGGCAGCGAGCGCGTGATCTTCGTAGAGCAGGCCCTTCCACAGCGCGGGCAGCGCGCACACGAGATCGGTCGGCAGGCTGTCGGCGCCGCGCATCTCGAGGGTCCGCTTGAGGCGCACCTCGGGAAAGAGCGTGTTCACGTGCGTGACCCAGTCTTCCTTCGTGGCGCGCACGCCCTGCCAGCCCTCGGCGAGGAAGCGACGGAACGTCTGCCCCGTGTTGTGCACGATCTTTCCGTCGCGCTTCACGAGGAACATCGGCACGTCGAGCGCCCACTCGATGTAGCGCTGGTAGCCCATCGGCTTGTCGTCCCACGCGAAGTCGAGCAGGCCCGCGCGATCGTTGTCGACGTCGAGCCACACCCGCGCGCGGTGCGAGCGCTCGCCCGAGAGGCGGCCCTCGACGAAGGGGCTGTTCGCGAACATCGCGGTCACGATCGGCTGCAGGCGCAAGGACACGCGGAGCTTGCGGATGGCGTCGGCCTCGCTCGCGTAGTCGAGGTTCGCCTGCACCGTGCAGGTGCGGAGCATCATGTCGAGGCCGTGCTTGCCCCGCGTCGGCAGGTACTTGCGCATCACGCCGTAGCGGAGCTTCGGGACGAACTCCAGATCCTCGGTGCGCGCGAAGGGATGGAAGCCGAGGCCCAGCCACACGATGCCGAGCTTCTCCGAGATGTCGGAGAGCTCGCGCATGTGCGCGCGGAACTCGCTGCAGGTCTCGTGGATGGTCGCGAGGGGCGCGCCCGAGAGCTCGAGCTGCGCGCCTGGCTCGAGCGTGACCGACGCATCACCGCGTCGGAGGGCGATCACGTCGCCGTCCTCGTGCTCGCGCTCCTCGAACCAGCCGTGGCTCTTCACGAGCTCGGCCAGCACCGCGCCCACGCCACGCTCGCCCATGTACGGGACCGGCGCGCCGTCGGTGTAGACGCCGCACTTCTCGGCCTCGGTGCCGATCCTCCAGCGCGAGCGCGGCTTCTCGGCCTCGTGGAACGGCTCGAGGAGCTGATCGAGCGACGTGAGGGGGACGTGGGAGCTGGCCATGGTTGCCTTCGAGGGTGGGCGAGGGGCCGACCCTCGCCTCGGAGGACTCTACCTGGGGCCGCGGCCCTCGCGCCGCCAGTGAAGAAGCGTGAGCCCCGCGATATAGTGCCGGCCCTATGAACCGCCCCCTCGAGGATCGCGCCGACGACGCGCGTCCCGACGCGCCCGATCAGGGCCAGATCCTCCCCGGCCTCGCGATCGAGGGCCAGCTCCGCGGCCGCGGCGATCTACGGATCGACGGCCCGATGCGCGGCGCGATCACGATCGAGGGCACGGTGTCGGTCGGCCCGCAGGCCCAGATCACCGCGCCGATCCGCGCGCGGCGCGTGGACGTGAGCGGCGAGGTCGTCGGCGACATCGAGGCCTCGCACGTGGCGGTCCGTTCGGGCGGCTGGGTCACCGGCGACGTGCGCGCCTCGACCATCGCCATCGACGACGGAGCGACGCTCGAGGGCCTCGTGGACATGGACTTCGAGGCCGGGCGCGGCGCACGGAGGCCGCGATGACGACCAGCATGGGCCTGGGCTCGCGCCTGCCGCGCGGCGTCGTGCTCGAGGGCTCGATCCGCGGCCAGGGCGACCTGCGCGTGGCGGGCGAGGTGCTCGGCCCGATCGAGATCGACGGACACCTCGTGATCGAAGCGGGAGCCGCCGTGCGAGGCGAGGTCCGCGCGCGGACGATCACGGTGGCAGGCCTCCTCGAGGGAAACGCCACGGCGCTCGAGCTCGTGAGGCTCGAGCCCGGTGCGCGCATGACGGGTGATGCGCGCGCCGAGCGCGTGAGCGCGGCGCAGGGCGCCCTCCTCAAGGGACGCGTGCGCACCTCGCAGGAGCGCGCACAGCTCGAGCGCATGCGACGGACGACGGGGGGCACGCTCCTCGCGCCGTTCTCGTCGAGCGGCTCGATCCTCTCGCCCCTCGAGCGGAGCTCGAGCGGTGAGCTCGCGGCGCCGTCGTCGTCGGGCGCGCTGCATGCGCCGACGCTCGACGCGTTCGCCGAGGCCGCCGTGGCCCGCGTCACGCGCGAGGCCGTCATCGACGCGCGGGACCGCGCGACCGTGGCGACACC
>JAIBCE010000352.1 GCA_019694315.1 Sandaracinaceae bacterium | reverse complement strand
GCCTGCACCTCCACCTCGTAGTCGCCAGGAGGCAGCTCGCTCCGGAGCGGCGTGACCCCGCGCGCCACGGACGTGCCCGCGGCGTCGCGCACGTCGACCTGCGCGCCAGCGACGCCTCCCACCTCGAGGTGCCCCACGATCCGCGTGAGCGTCGCGCGGCCCTCGACGCGCGCGCCGAGCGCGGCCCGCACCGTGAGCTCGCTCGAGGCGTAGCCCTCGCGCTCGAGCCTGACCGTGTGCTCGCCGGCCTCCACCGGCACCACGAGCGGCGTCACGCCGTAGGCGCCGTGCTCTCGCCGATCGAGGAAGACGGTCGCGCCGAGCGGCTCGCTGGTGATCGCGATCAGCGCCACGCGCGGCGTGAGGCGCGCGAGCGCGTCGTCGGCGAGGCGATGACGCTCCGGGTCGGCGTCGTCACCGGCGAGGTACTCGGAGAAGAGCAGGTAGGCGTCGGCCTCGCGGTGCAGGGCGTCGAAGCAGAGCGCGAGGTTGAAGGTGATGCGCGGGTTGGGCGCGAGCGCGCGCTCGAGGAAGAACTCGCGGATCGCCTGCTCGTAGCGGCGCGCCGCGTAGTGTCGCCGCGCGAGCTCGTCGTGGAAGCGCGCCTCCTCGGCGTCGTCGGCGCGCGCGATCGGCACGCCCGCGATCGACGCGATCGACACCATCGACACGACCGACACCATCGACACGATCGACGCGATCGACAGGCTCGACGCGAGCGACGGGCCGAGGAACGACACCAGCGCTCGCGCGAGCCTGCGGATCCGTGAGGCCAGCGCGTCCTTCGCCGAGCCGCTCATGGCACCACCGCCACGTCGGCGCTCCCGATGCGCCCGCAGGCGGCGCAGCTCACGCCCGAGGTGCCGCTGTAGAAGAGGCGGCCGCGCCAGCTCTCTCCCGCCTCGGTCGGGGGCGACTCCATGACGAGCCGAGGCGCGAGCACGCGACCCCGATCGAATTGCCCTGGCGTCGGCGAGGCCGTGAGCACGGGCGTGGGCTCCTCCGTCCACTGGCCCCGCTCGAGCTCGCGGAAGAGCCGCACCTCCCCGCCGTTCTCGAGCCACACCACGCGCTCCGTGAGCAGCGTGTCGATCGACGGGATCGATCCCGCGTGCCGCAGTCGATCATACCGAGCGCCCACGTCGATCGTCGTCACCTCCGCGTCGAGCACGCCCGGCTCGCGCGTCGTGAAGGCGCGTAGGCCATAGCGATCGGCCGTCTGCGCGAGGTAGTCGAAGGTGATCCGGTGCGTGCCGTCGGCGAGCAGCGCGTAGTCGATGCCCTGCGCCTGGAGCCCCGACACCGGCAGGCCGAGATCGTCGCCCACCGCGAGGTGCGCGAAGTCGGCGCCGCCGAGGCTGCGCACCCACTCCGGCGTGGGCGCGAGCAGCGTCACGGCATCCTGGCCGGCGATGGCGCCCACCCAGCGCGAGCCCGGCGCGTCCCACGCGATCGAGGCCCCGAGCGGCACCCCCTCGGTCGCGAGCGGGCCGCGATCGACGAAGGTCGATCCGTCGACCGACTCGTAGACGCGTACGCCCCTCGGCCCATGCGTCGCCGGATCGATCGACGCGATCACGCAGAGGCCCGTCGGCGAGCGGCCCACGTCGAGGAGGAGGTTCTCACCGTCGGCGTGCATCTCGGGCACGTCGCGACCGCAGTGCTGGACGGGCGCGCGCGCCACCGTCACCTCGCCGAGCGCGACGGGTGGGCTCTGGACGTCGGCCTCGAAGAGGAGCACCAGCGGCTCGTCCTCGCTCCACGCGCTCGGCCCGGCGAATTCGATCGGCGTGGCCACGCCGTCGGGGTTCGTGATCACGAGCTGGGACGTCTGCCCGAGGGTGACGCTCACGTCGAAGAAGGTCTCGACGATGTGCGCGCTCCGCGTGAAGCGGCCCACCACGCGCCCTGCCGCGGTCACCGTGATGTCGGTGTCCAGCATCTCGATGCGCACGAACGGAGCCTCGGGCGCCACGACGAGGTCCTCGCTCACGCTGGCGTACGGGGCGAGCGTGAGGGCTCCGCGACCCCGACCGAAGTGCCACATGCGGTAGCGCAGCTCGGTGCCCTCCACGCGCCCCGAGAGCGCCGAGGCCCACCCGATCAGCGCGTCGCGCTCCACAGCAGCGAAGCGCACCGCGCCATCGATCTCGGCGCGATCCGCGTGGCCCGTCCAGCCGAAGTCGTCGGCGGGCACGAGCACGAGGTCGGTGCCCTCGGTCGTCGCGCAGCGCGTCACGGCGAGCGCGCGCTCGTGCCAGCACGACGGGTCGAGCCCATCGCGCGCTCCGTCGAGATCGTTGTCGCGCCCGTCGGCGCAGCGAGGCGGCTCCTCGGTGCACGAGCCGTCGCAGTCGGAGTCGGCGCAGTCGACGGCACCGTCGAGATCCTGATCGACGAAGTCGCGGCAGCTCTCGAGGTCCACGCCTTCGTCGGTCGGCTCGGGGAACGGCAGCACCGCGCGGCATGCGGCCAGCGCAACGCTCGCTGCGGCGAGCGTGAGGGCGGAGATTCTCGACACGCGCGCGATGATATCGTGTGCGCGCATGACCTTGGTCCAGAGGAGCTTGTGTGCCTGCGCGGGCCTGGCGGCGTCGCTGGCGTTCTCGGGCTGCGGGGAGCCGACACCGCCCGAGGAGAGCCCGCCCGTCACCGCCCCCGTCATCCCGTGGCTCGCCGCGGGGGAGCCGACGATCGCCCCGCCGGAGATCCCGTGGCTCGACGGCGAGAGCGACGATCCGGTCACGCGCGCGTGCCCGAGCGGCTGGCACACCCGCACGACCGAGGCCGGCAGCGTGTGCGATCCCTGGCCCGAGGGCGGGCGCATGCCCTGCACGGGCGCCACCGCGATGCGACCTGGCGAGGCCACGTGCACGCCCATCGGGCGCGCGTGCCCGAGCGACCCCGAGATCTTCCCGGCCGACGCGCCGAGCGGCGCGATCTTCGTGCGTGAGGGCGCCGTGGCGGGCACGGGCAGTCGCGACGCGCCGTTCGGCACCCTCTCGGAGGCGATCGCGCACGCCACGGCGGGACAGTCGATCGTGCTGGGCGCGGGAGATCACGACGCGGCGCTCGAGGTGAGCACTCCCGTCACGATCCGGGGTGCGTGCGCCGAGCGCACGCGCCTGCGTGGACCACTCACGGCGCAGGCCGCGATCACGATCGAGGACGTGACCGTCTCGAGCGACGGGCTGGCGATCTCGGTGCAGCGCGGGGGCCTCACCGCGCGAGGCCTCGTGATCGACGATCACGTCGGCGACGGCCTCGAGCTGCGCGCAGGGATCCACGCGATCGAGGACGTGGTGATCCGCGGCGGTACGGGGCCCGTGGCCGGCAGCACCGCGGCGCTGCACGTGACGGGAGGCTCGCTCACCGCGAGCCGCGTGGTGGTGGAGGGTCGCGAGGGCTACGGCCTCGTGATCGACGGTCGCGCGACAGCCGAGATCTCCGACTCGGTCTTCGCCGACGGCACCGCGCTCGGAGCCCCGCAGACCGCGCTCGTCCTCGTGAGCGAGACCGCCACCATGGCGAGCTTCACGCGCACGGTCATCGAGGACGGGGTCAACCAGCTCCTGGCCGCCAACGCGCCCACGACGCTCGAGGACGTGCTCGTGCAGGGCGCGCGCATCCAGCCCGGACAAGAGATCGCGATCGGCGTGACGGTCTTCGGCGAGCTCGTCGCGCGCGGGCTCCGCACCCACGACATCGACGGCTTCGGTGTCGCGTGCGTGGGCCACGCGGAGCTCGAGGACTACGTCGCCGACGGGACGCACGGCATGAGCGCGGGCATCCACTCCGAGGAGGGCGGCTCGATCGTCGCGAGGCGCGTGCGGCTCGGCCCCATCGCGATCGGCGCGCGCGCCTACGTGCGCGGGGCGCTCGAGCTCGAGGACGCCTCGATCCACGGGGCGACGCGCTACTCGATCCAGGCCGACGGCGAGGAGAGCGTGGCGAGCCTGCGACGCATCGTCGCGCGCGACGGTGTCTCGGGCCTGCGAGTGGGCGCCGACTCGAACGTCTCGATCGAGGACGCCGTGTTCGAGGATCTCGAGAGCGCCGGCATCGGCGACGACGGGATCGGCGTCTACCTCCGCTCGCACGTCACCGCGCGTCGCATCCGCGCCAGCCGCACCCACAACTCCTGCTTCGCCGTGCTCCAGAGCGCCACGCTCGACCTGGCCGACGCGCGCTGCGAGGACGCGGAGCTCGGGCTCGTGGCCGCGATCGAGGGCTCGCTCACCGCCGCGCGCGTGACGATCGATCGCATCGTCTCGGCCTCGCTCGTGGCCGAGGATCAGGCGAGCCTCGTGGTGGAGGACGTCGTGGTGCGGCACGTGGGGCCGACCGAGCTCATCAGCGTGGGCCTCAACGCCAACAACGACTCGAGCGCCACGCTCCGGCGCGTGACGATGAGCGACATCGAGGGCTACGCCGCGAGCTGCATCCGCCACGAAGCGCAGACCACCTCGGTCACGCTCGAGGACGTGGCGATCACCGACACGACGCTCGCGGGGATCACGCCCGACTGCGCGCTCACCGCGCACCGCGTGGATCTCTTGCGCCCCGGCGTCGTCGGCCTCGGGACGACGGCCCCGGAGGCCGACGTCGAGCTCGTGGACTTCCACGTCGCCGACGTTCAGGTCGATCCAGTCGACGGTCGCTTCGGTCACGGCCTGCACCTCGTGGGCGGCGGACGCACGCACGGCGAGCGCGTGGTGATCGAGCGCGCGCGCGGCGGCGCGATCGTCGCGACGGGCGCGGGCACCACCGTCGAGCTCGGACCGACGTGGCTCTCGGGCACGCGCGCGGCGGTGTGCGGAGCGGGCTGCACCGCAGGGGGCTCGGGGCTGAGCGCGTCCGACGGCGCGAGCGTGACCGTCACGAGCCTGCGCTCGTTCGGCCACGAGGTCGCGGGCGTGCAGCTCGCGTCGGGCGCGAGCGTCGTGCTGCACGGCGGCTGGATCTACGACAACGCGATCGGGAGGAACCTCCCGCCCGACGCCGACGCGACCCCGCTCCTCGACGCGGTGATGTACGTACACAACGGCGCAGAAGAAGATCGACGCGCCCTCCCCTTGCCCGCCGCGACGCTGTTCTAGTCGGTGCTCTCGTCCGAGGGGACGAATGGGCCGTCCTTCGCGTACCATCCAGGCGCCCCGCGCGGGCGTGAGGAGGACCGGGTGATCGAGCGCGTCGAGATCGTGTCGCGGATCTGCATCGTCGGGGCGTCGGGCCTGCTCGCGGCGAGCGTCGCTGGCTGCTGCTTCGGTGGGCATCCGAGCGTTCCGCCCCCGCCCGTCACCTCGCCGGGGACCACGGTCGGGCCGGGCACGGTGACGCCGGTCGCGGCGGGCTCGTCGATCACGCTCGCGCCTGGCTTCGCGCCCGATCCGACGCTCACCGTGGGCAACGCGGGCGGGCCGGTGGAGGCGAGCACGATGGGCGCGGCCTGCCGAGGCACCATCGGCCTCGGTCCCAACATCGCGCTCACCACGACCGCGGCGATCCCCAACCTCCGCATCGTCGTGAGCTCGGCGCAGGACACCACGCTCGTCGTGCGCCTCTCCGACGGTCGCGTGCTGTGCGACGACGACGGCGGCGGCTATCCCAACCCGATGGTCTCGGGCTCCTTCCCGCCCGGCACGCACCAGGTCTACGTCGGCACCTACAACGCGTCGGCCACCGGCGCGGGCTTCTCGCTGGGCTTCACGACGAACCCCACGGTGAACGCGGGCTCGCTCACGGCGGTGCCACCGCCGCCGATCCCCGTGGCCGGCGGCGCGGTGCCGCGCGAGTGCGGCCTCCGCGTGGCGCAGTTCGGTCCGCTCTCGATCGGCTCGAGCGTCTTGCTCGGCGCGCACTCCTCGTGGACGGGCCCCAACGGGCAGGGCGGCGTCGTGACGCCCGGCGCCGAAGAGGAGCTGAATTGGACGCCGGAGATGCAGCCGTTCGTCGGTCAGCGCACCACGATCACCTCGCTCGAGGGCCTCGATGGCGCGGGCTGCGCGGTGGCGAAGGTGGCGGCGGACGGCGGCCAGTTCTACTGGCGTGTACGCGACATGACGCTGTGATCTCCCCTCCTCGCCCGAGGCGCTCGAGCGTCGAGGGCACGATCGTGCGCGCCATCGTGGGCCGAGCGGAACGACCCAGGCTGCACGCGCTGTTCGGGGTCGGAGCGACATGACGACGACAGCTCTCGAAGACAAGGCACCGCCTCCCGCGCACGACGGTTCGTCGCCGCGGCGCGAGGGCGCCTCGCTGCCGCGCCTGTCGAGCCTCGTGAGCTCGGTCGAGCGCGCGATCCTCGCCCGCGGCGCGCTCGAGGCGACGGTGCTCGGCGCCACGGTGCTCGGCAGCGCATCGCTCGTGTGCGCGCTCGCGCTGCCCGAGCTGCCGCGCTGGCCCTGGCTCGCGCTCCTGCCCGTGGCGCCGATCGTGGGCGCGTGGCGCGCCCGACGCACGCTCCCGTCGGAGAGCGATCTCGTGCTCTTCATCGATCGCAAGCTCGAGGGCGGCGAGGCGATCCTCAGCGCGTACGAGCTCGACGAGGCACAGCGCGCGCAGCCGCTCTTCGCGGGCACGGTCGCGTCGGCGCACGGCCTCCTCGAGAAGGCGAGCGCGAGCGCCGTGCGTCCTCGCGTGGTGCGCGGCGATGCGTGGGCCCTCCTCGTGGCCGTGGGCACCTTCGTCGCCGCGAGCGTCGTGCCGGTGCCGCCGCCGCGACGCCCGGACGCGGGCACCGACACCGTGCAGACGACCGAGACCGAGGAGCTCGTCCGCATCGAGCGGCTGCCCGAGCGCGTGACCGACGAGGTGGAGCGCCGTCAGCTCGAGGAGGCCGCACGCGAGGCCCGCGAGCTCCGCGAGGCGCTCGCCGAGGGCACCGAGCGGCGCGAGGCGCTCGATCGCCTGGAGGCGCTCCGCGACGCGCTCGAGAACGCGCAAGACGCGCAGGCTGCGCGTGAGGCGCGCGCCCAGGAAGACGCCGCCGAGGCGCTCGCGGAGCAGACCGAGATGGCCGAGGCCGTGCGGCAGCGCGATCTCGAGGCGCTCGCGCGCGCGGCCGAGCGCTCGGCCGCACAGCGCGAGTCGGCCGATCGAGAGCGTGCGCGCCAGGCCCTCGAGGACGCAGCGCGCGCGGCGCGCGAGGCTGGCGACGAGCAGCTCGCCGAGTCGCTCCTCGAGAGCGCGGAGCTGCTCCAGCGTCGCGCCGAGCAGGCCGAGCTCGCACGCGAGCTGGCGGAGTCGATGCCCGAGCTCGCGGCAGGGCTCGGCGCGGGGCTCGATCGCCTCTCGCGCGATGGCGATGGCGCGGAGCTGGATCGTGCGATGGTCGACGCGATGCGCGACGCGTGGGGTCGCCTGAGCCAGGAGGAGCGCGATCGCCTCGCGGAGGCGCTGCGCAACGCGGCGCAGGCCGAGAACCAGGCGAGCGGCGACGACGGCCAAGGGGGCGATGGGCAGCCGATGAGCGCCGACGAGATCGAGCGACAGCTCCGTGAAGCGCTCGAGCACCTCGACGAGCTCCAGGTGCGGCTCGGACAAGGCATGCCGATGCCCGGACAAGGCCAAGGGCAGCAAGGACAAGGGCAGGGCCAGGGGCAGGGCCAGGGCCAGGGCCAGGGTCAGGGACAAGGTCAGGGTCAGGGACAAGGTCAGGGTCAGGGACAAGGTCAGGGACAGGGACAAGGCCAGGGTCAGGGACAAGGCCAGGGTCAGGGACAGGGTCAGGGTCAGGGCCAGGGTCAGGGACAAGGTCAGGGTCAGGGACAAGGTCAGGGCCAGGGACAAGGCGGACCGGGGCGAGCTGGGCGGCACGACGGGACCACGGGGCAGACGCGCGATCTCGGAGGCGACGGA
>JAIBCE010000035.1 GCA_019694315.1 Sandaracinaceae bacterium | reverse complement strand
CGACGAAACGGGCATCGCCCGCGCCTTCGTCGACGCGATGCACCAGGTCTTGCCGGG
Source organism: Sandaracinaceae bacterium (assembly GCA_019694315.1). Classification (GTDB taxonomy): domain Bacteria; phylum Myxococcota_A; class Polyangia; order Polyangiales; family Sandaracinaceae; genus JAFLCL01. The sequence goes on along the minus strand of JAIBCE010000035.1, from coordinate 37,582 downwards.
CATCGCCGTGTCCGTCCGCGTCTTCGCGGGCGCTCGCATCGGCTGGTTTGTCGCGAGCGCCGAGCTCGCGGTCGTCGCCCCCGACGACGACGAACGCGCCGCGATCTCTCGCGCCGCGCTCGCGCGCACGCGGACGCTCGCCGCGCTCCTCACCGGCACCGCGCCGATCGAGCCCGGCGTGCTCGTGCCCGCGGTGCGCGTGGTCGACACCGCGACGCCCGTGGTGAAGGACATGGCCCACGCGGTGGACGCGATCGCGACCGACGACGACGCCCCCATCGCGATCGTCACGCTCGAGGCCACCGAGCCGAGCCGCGTGCGTTCGCTCGAGCCCGTGCTCGCGCTCTTCGCGGAGAAGCTCGGCACGGCGCTGGGGCGCCTTCGTGCGCGCCAGAACGAGGCCTTCCTCCGGCGCTACCTCCAGGAGATGTTCGAGCACGCGCGCGGCCCGATCATCGCGATTGCACCCGATCGCACGGTGCGCGCGGTCAACCGCCCCGCGCTCGCGCTGATCGAGATCCCCCTCGAGGCGGTCCTCGGGCGCGACCTGGTCTCGCTGCTCCGCGCCGACGAGCACCGAGAGCGCGTGGCCGAGATGTTCTCCACGGTGCTCGGCGGAGGCTCGATGGCGAGCTTCGAGCTCCGGGTGCACAAGAAGGACGGCTCGCTCGCGCGCACGCGGTGGAACACCGCGACGATCGCCGACGAGGACGGAACGGTGGGCGCGATCGTGGCGATGGGCGAGGACCTCTCGGACGTGCAGCGCCTCGAGCAGCAGATCATCCACGCCGAGAAGCTCGCGACGCTGGGCCAGCTCGCGGCGGGCGTGCTCCACGAGCTCAACAACCCGCTGACGAGCATCACCGTCTACTCCGAGTACCTCCTCGGCAAGGGCAAGCGCGCAGGCGCGGAGCCCGGCGATCTCGAGAAGCTCGGACGCATCGTCGAGAGCGCCGCGCGCATGACGAAGTTCACGCGCGACCTCGTGACCTACGCGCGCCCCTCGAGCGAGACGGCCACCAAGGTCTCGATGATCGAGGTGCTCGAGCAGTCGCTCGGCTTCTGCGAGCACGTGCTCGACGAGGCGGGCGTGCTCGTGGAGCGCAACTACGCCCAGGACTTCGGCCCCGTGGAGGCCGTGCGCGGCCAGCTCCACCAGATCTTCGTGAACCTCATCACCAACGCCAGCCAGGCGATGGCGTCCGATCCGCGGCGCGGCTCGCTCGACGCGCCGCGCCCCAAGCTCTCGGTGGCCATCGAGGCGCGCGGCGAGCTCGTGGTGGTTCGCATCGCCGACAACGGCCCCGGTATCCCCACCGAGCACCTCGCGCGCATCTTCGATCCGTTCTTCACCACCAAGGGCGAGGGCAAGGGCACGGGCCTCGGCCTCTCGATCGTGCGCAACCTCGTCGAGCAGCACGGCGGCACCGTCACCGTGGAGAGCCGCACGGAGGCGCCGCGCGAGGGCCGCTCCACGAGCTCGGGCACCACCGCCGCGCCGAGCAGCGCGCCGCAGGCCACGGGCACGAGCTTCGAGCTGCGCTTCCGCGCGTCCTGACGCCCGAGCTGTCTCGCGCTGCCTCGCGCTGCGCGCGGATCAGAGCTCGAGCTCGGTGCGTCGACCCTTCTCGAGCCGCACGAGCCGATCGGCGAGCCCTCGCGCCGCGAAGGCTGGCTCGATGTTCGTCTGCGGCTCGGTGAAGTGCGTCCAGTCGTCGTAGTGCACGGGCACGATCGTGTGCGCGCCGAGCTCCTCTGCCGCGCGCGCCCCGGCCGCCGCGTCCATCGTGAACGCCGCGCCGAGGTAGCCGGCGCGCCCGAGGTGCAGGATGGCCGTGCCCACGCGCTTGCGCCGCGCGATCTCGCCGATCCCGCCGAACCACACCGTGTCGCCCGACACGTAGAGCGCGCCGCGGCTCTGGCCCGGCCACTCGAGCACGAAGCCGATCACCGGCCCCACGAACGGCAGGCTCAGCGGCGGCCCATGACGCGCGGGCGTCGCGGTGATCGTGAGCTCAAGGCCCGCGGTGCGGAGCACGTGCGTCTCGAAGTCGCCCAGCCCCACCGCAGATCCGAGGCGCCGCGCCGCTGCGCGCGTCGTGATCACCGCGCCCGCGCTCGACAGCACGGCGCGCCCCTCCGCGTCGAGGTTGTCCTCGTGCTGATCGTGCGACACGAGCGCCACGTCGATCGGCGGCAGCGCCGCGCGCGCCACGTACGGCCCGCGCACGTGCCGCGAGCGCATGCCGAAGCCGAAGTGGCAGTCGCACGGCCCGCCGAGCACCGGATCGGTGAGGATCGTGAGCCCCGGCAGCTCCACGAGGACGGTGGCCGTGCCGACGTGCGTGAGGTGGGCGCGCATCGCGAGGGACTACGATCGCGGGCCGAGCACGGCGAGCCGAGGCGCGCTCACGATCCGCACGTCAGCGTGACGCGCGCGCAGTCGAGCTCGTCCGAGCCGTCGGCGCACTGCGCCCAGCCATCGCAGCGTGGCCCCGCGCGGCCCACGCCGTACGTGAGCACCTGTCCACTGGCGCACCGATGCGACGGGCAGCCGTGCTCGTCGCTCCCGTCGGGACAGCTCAGGTAGCCGTCGCACTGCTGCCAGCGGCTGTAGGTGCTGCGCCCGTCCGCGCACGGAAGCGCCGCCGAGCAGCCGTTCTCGTCCGAGCCGTCGGGGCAATTCCAGGCTCCGTCGCAGCGCGCGCCCGGCACGTGCGTCCCGTCGCCGCACACGAGCGCGAAGTCGCAGCCCTCCTCGTCCTCGCGGCCCATGCACTGCGCGTAGCCATCGCAGACGTGCTCGACCCCGATGAGGCCGCCGTCGTCACAGCGGAACGCACACTCCTGATCGCAGGCCACGAGCAGCGACACGCTGGTCCGACAGAGCGAGTCCTCGAGCTCCGCACAGCTCGCCCGCGCGAGGCAGCGCTCGTAGCACTCGTCCGGCGCATACACGCCGCCATTGGCCAGGGCCGTCCCGAGCTCGCCCTCGGTCAGGAGCGCACACTCCCGCAGGCGGTCGGCCAGCAGCGCCCCGTGCTGGGCCTCACAGCCCGCGAGGCCACCGAGCACCGCGACGAGCGCCCCCCATCGCACGAAACCGCCCTGTTTGGAGGGCGTTGGGTGATCGAGACGGAGGCGGGCAGGGGTCGTGGGCGTGGGCACGGCGCCCCGCCGAGCAACCCACGTGCCCGTGCCGAGCTGTGTCACAGGGGGTTGGATCGAGATGTGCTGTTCACGCCGCCCCATGACCCGACGCTCGTTTCCCTCTCGCTTGCTCGCCCCGACCCTCGCGGCCTCGGGCGCGCTCATCGCCACCCTGGTCGGACAGCCCGCGGCGCACGCGTGCGGCGGCTTCTTCTGCAACAACGCGCAGCCGGTCAACCAAGCGGCCGAGCGCATCCTCTTCTCCACCGCCGACGACGGAACCGTCACGGCCACGATCCAGATCCAGTACTCGGGCGACGCCGACACGTTCGCGTGGGTGCTGCCGGTCGCGGGCAGCCCCGAGGTGCACGTGAGCTCGAACCTCGCGTTCCAGCGCCTGCAGCTCGCGACGAACCCGCAGTACACGCTGACCACGCGCATCGAGGGCAACTGTCGCGATGACTTCCGCGGCGGGCCCACGGCCAACGGCGGTGGGTTCAGCGCCAGCGACGCGAGCGCCTCCGGTCCCGACGCCGGCGTCGGCCCGGTCACCGTCGTCAATGCGGGCACGGTCGGCCCGTACGACTTCATCACGATCTCGGTCGATCCTGCGACCGAGCGCCCCTCCGACACGGCCGTCGCGTGGCTTCGCGACAACGGCTACCAGATCGACGAGAGCGGCGCGGCGCTGCTCGATCCGTACCTCGCGGGCGGCATGAACCTCCTCGCGTTCCGGCTCACCAAGGGCAACTCCGTGGGCTCGATCCGCCCCGTGGAGATCGTCTTCGGTCCCGGCCAGGCCTCGATCCCGATCCGCCCCACGGCCGTCGCGGCGGTCGCGGACATGGGCGTCATGGTGTGGGTGCTCGGCCCGCACCGCGCGGTGCCCGCGAACTACGCGTCGCTCGAGCTCAACGAGTCGCTGATCAACTGGCTCAACCCCGCGAGCAACTACAACGACGTCGTCACCGAGGCCGCGAACGAGTCGGGCGGGCAGGGCTTCGTCACGGAGATGGCGGGCGCCGCCGGGCCGCTCGCCGACACGATCTTCGCGCCCTGGGAGCACGATCAGTGGGAGAGCTTCCGCACCACCGACTGGACGGGTCGCGAGGGCGAGATGCTCAACAACGTGGTCAACGCCTTCGCGGGGCACGATGGCGTGCGCGACGTGATCGCCGCCACCGTGCCGCTGCCGCCCGATCGCCCCGGCACCACGTACGAGGACGTGCTCTCGTGCGTGAGCTGTTACTACGACTGGTCCATCACCGACATCGACGGCCTGACCCCCGAGACCTTCCTCGCCTCGATGCAGACGAACGTGATCGAGCCGATCGAGCGCACGCGCGCCCTCTTCGAGAGCGCGCCGTACATGACGCGCTTCTACACGACGATGTCGGCGAGCGAGATGACCCGCGATCCGGCGTTCGACTTCAACGCCTCGCTCGGCGACTTCTCCAACCTCCACACCGCCGAGCGCGTGATCGAGTGCTCGCCGAGCCTCAGCCAGTTCGAGGCGCCCTGGCGCGTGGAGCTGCCCGGCGGTGAGACCGTCCGCGGCCTCGGCGGCAGCTGGCCGTTCGACATCGCGACGACGACGATGCCCGCCAACGACCGCATCCTCCGCTACGACACGACCGGTCCTGGCGAGGTCGTCACCGACAACGGCCCCTCGATCGAGGCCGCGCTCGCCGAGCACAACGCGACGATCCTCCGCACGGGACCCGGCGTGGTGGTGGGCGGCGGCGCAAGCGCGCTCTGCAGCGTGTCGGCGGCGGGCAGCGGCGACGATGCGCGCGGTCTCGGTGTGCTCGCGCTCGCGGGCCTCGGCCTCGTCCTTCGTCGTCGCGCGGCGCGGGTCGAGCGAAAGAGCCGCGGATGAGCTCCGCGCGGGCCCACGAGCCACGCTCGCGATCGAGGCGCGCACGCTCCGTGGTGCGCAGCCTCGCGCTCGCGATCGCTGCGCTCGTCGGCTCGCTCACGCTCGAGGCGTGCGCCGCCGCGGCGCCCGAGCCCACCGAGGCCTCCCTCGAGCTGGGCACGGGCACCGCGCGCTTCGAGCCGCTGTCGGATGGCGACGAGGTGCCCATGACCCACGGCGCCCAGGGCGGCTGGCACCTCTGGATCTCGGCCCGCGCCACGGGCCTGCGCGAGGACTTCGGCAGCCTCGAGATCGCGCATGGTCCCGCCGACGGATCGTCCGAGATGCAGATCACGCGTGTTGGCTTCACCTTCGACCCGCCCGACGCGCAGGGCCGCCGCTCCACGCTGGGCTGGCAGGCGATCCTCGCGGATCCCTCGTGCTCCGTCGGCCGCCTCGAGCGCGTGGTGGTCACGGTGACCACCGCCTCGGGCCAGCGCGTCAGCGCCGAGCGCGACCTCTTGCCCACCGCCGGCGACTACCCGCCCCCACCCTGCACGCGGTGAGCGCGGCCTGCCAGACGCGATGTCGTGAGTGGCAATGCCCCTACTCGCGTGAGGCGCTGAGCACCGTCTCCGAGCACGGTGGCCTAACCGCTTGAGATCGCGTTCGCGCGAATGCCCCCGGCAGGCCCGAGGGGAGTGGCAAGCACGGCGACGGTACAGTTCTGCGAGGGCCAGGCGGGGGACGAGCCCCCGCCCTACGCCGACATGTCGCGAATCGCATCCGACATCCGCTGCCAGACACGATGTCGTGAATGGCAATGCAGGCGCATCAGCTCGGCAGGGCCTTCATCTGGCCGAAGCGCTGCGCGATGGCCTTGCCGTCGTCGACGTTCTTCGGGATCTCGAACATCCCGCCCGTCACGCCGAGCGACAGGTCCACCGGGCCCGTCGAGCCCTGCGCCTTCACGCGCATCGTCTTCTTCGCGAGGAAGCCGCTCAGCTTCACCTCGCTCACCTGGTTCCACGGGAGCGTGTCCACGCTCTCCATGCGGTCGCCCGTGAAGAAGCCCTTCTTGTGCTGCACGAGCACCAGGCGCTGGTTGGTCGCGAGCACGAGGTACTGGCTGCCGAACATCGGGATCCCCATCGACCACCACGGCGCGTGGCTGCCGCTCACGCGATGCAGCACCTGCTCGCCGGGCTGCAGGAGTCCCTTGGCCACCGTGTTGACGTAGAGATCACTGAAGAAGAGCGCCATGACCGTGTTCCTTTCGTGTTCCGTCGTCGCTGCGTCCTCGCTGCGACCACACGAGAAGGAATGACCGAGCCCTCGCCTCAACGGTCGTCAAACGCGCCTCAAACGAGGTCAACGACGCGACGACCTCGCCGCTCACTCCGCGCGCGACACGAGCTCGGGCACGAGCTCCTTGCGGCGTCGCTTGCTCGACAAGAGCATCGCCTGAAAGACGTTGTCGTCGCGCCACACATCGCCCGCGAGGATCGAGGTGAGCCCGCGCTTCCACTCGAGGTTCGGCTCGGGGCTGAAGAAGAGCGTGTGGAGCAGGCTCGTGTGGTACCAGCTGTTCACGAGCGTCGCGAACGTGTTGTAGGCGTGCATCATGTGGAGCGCGTGCGCGTCCATCAGATCGGGGCGCGCCTCGTCGTTCTTCGCGAACGCCTCGAGCAGCGTGTCGGCCACGTGCGCCGCGCCGACCATGCCGAGCGACACGCCGCTCGAGAACACGGGATCGATGAAGCACGCGGAGTCACCCGTGCACGTCCAGCGCGCGCCGTGCTGCTTCTTGTTGTGGAAGCTCCAGCTCGCGAGCACGTTGGGCCTTCGCACCTGACGACCGCTCGCGGTCACGCGCGAGAGAAACGGTGAGGCCGCGATCGTCTGCTCGAGCCACTCGGGCTTGATGCCGCGGCGGCGCGAGACGAGCCCGATCGAGATCTTCCGGTTCCCGAGCGGGATCGCCCAGCACCAGCCGTCGTCGACGAAGAGCACCTTGATGGTCCCGCGATCGCGCACGCAGAGCTCGTGGTCGATCTCGGGGCTCAGCTCTTCCCAGTGCGTGAAGGCCGCGCCGAGCCCGAAGTCCTCGAGCATCCGCGTCGTCTTGTCGCGACGGCCGAGCACCGCGTCCTGCCCCGTGGCGTCGATCACGTAGCGGGCTCGGTAGCTCGCGTCCGGCACGCTCGCGCGCTCGCTCGCGTGCGTGGCCGTGGTGCGCACGAGCACCTCGTCCGGCGCCCCGCCACGATCGGGCGTGATCGCCTCGATCACCCGCTCGCCTGTGCGCACCTCCACGCCCACGGCCTTCGCGCGCTCGAGCAGCCAGTGGTCGAACACCGCGCGCTCCACCTGGTAGGCGTGGCTCGGCGTGCCGGGCAGCGCGTCGGAGAATTCGTAGAGGCAGCGGCCGCCCACGCGCTCGTCGAGGAACTCCGCGCCGGCCTTGAAGAGAAAGCCCGCCGCGCCCGGGTCCACGCCGAGTCGCTCGAAAATCGGCAGGTCGCACGGCAGGAGCGACTCGCCGATGTGGAAGCGCGGGAAGTGATCCTTCTCGAGCAAGAGCACCGACACGCTCTTCTGCGAGAGCAGGTTCGCCACGGTCGAGCCCGCGGGCCCGCCGCCGATCACGATCACGTCGTAGGTCTTGGTCACGTCATCCCTCTCGAGAGTGGCCGAAGAGGATGTTGCCGAGCCCGCGCCCTCACCAGCCCCGACCGCGGGCACACGACGAAATTCGCCGGAATTCCAGCCGTTTCGTGCCATCGCTCGCCGGCGGGCGGTGACCTCGGTCAGCTCACGACCTCGGTCAGCCCACGGGGCCGCCGCAGCTCGGGCAGCGGCCGAGCTCGCGCGGGAACGGCGCGCGGCAGTAGGCGCAAGCCACGCGGCCCACGCCGTCGCTCACGCGCTGCAGCTCGGGGTAGCGCTGCTCGAGCTCGTAGCTGCTCATGCGATCGTTGTCGTCTGCGGGCGACCACACGACCTCGAGCGCGAGGGTCTCGCCCGACTGCCGCGCGACGAGGGCGCGCAGCGCCGCCGCGAGCGACGAGGCGTCGACGGTGCCCGGCGGCGGCGGGATGGGCACCTTGCTCCCGACGAGCACCGAGATCACCACGAGGCCCTCGCCCTCCTCGGCGCGCGCCCGGAACGGCGAGCCTTCCTGCGTGCTCTGGTTGCGCACGAGCTCCTGCGCGTAGCGCGCGCGGAGATCGTTCGTGCGCCGCGTGAGCCACTCCCGCGCATCGCCCGTGGCGAGCTCCCAGCTCATGTACCGAGCAGCGTTGGCGTGTTGGGTGAGGAGCGAGGCGCTCTCGAGCATCGCGGCGTGCAGGCCCGGTCGCGTCTTGAGGTCGTGGCGGCTCGCCATCGCGCGCAGGGCCGCCTGCAGGCTCGCGCGCGCCGTCCAGTCGAACGCGATCGACACCCGCATGGCGCGCGACGCGCTCGCGGCCATGGCGACCGGGAGGCTGGGCGCGACCCCCCCGCGCCACGCGCTCGGCGTCGCGGCCGGCGTCGACGTCATCGCACGCGGCGCGCTCGGTCGGCTCGCGCCGCCCTGGAACGCGGGCGCATCGTCGGCGACGGCGAGCGCGCGCTTGCGGGTGAGCAGCCACCCGAGCGGCGCGAGCACCACGAGGAGCGGCGCCCCACAGAAGAACATCGCCGCCGTCTCGAGCGGCGCGTCCACGTAGTGGCTCGGCGGAGGCTCGAGCGCGGCGACGAGCTCGTGCGAGACCCACGTGGATCCGGGAGACGACGCCGACGAGAGCGGCGCGTCGAGGCCGGCAGAGGCGCTCGCCGCGAGCGGCGCGGGAGTGGCAGGCCATGGCAGCTCTCGCGCGCGATCCCTCGGCGGCAAGGCGAGCTTGCGCGCGCGCTCTCGGGCGATGCGCTCTTCTTCTTCGCGGCGCCGGCGCTCCTCTTCCGCGCGACGCGCCTCCTCGGCGCGACGCTCCTCTTCGCGTCGCCGTTCCTCCTCCGCGCGTCGCTCGTCCTCCGCGCGACGCTCTGCTTCGCGTGCGGCCCAGTCGTCCTGGCCCGAGCTACCGCCGCCCCAGTCACTGCTGCCGCCCCCACCACCGCCCGAGGGCTCGTCGTCCCACGACGAGCCGCCGAAGCTGCCACCGCTCTCTTGCGCGAGCGCGGCGCGACGCGGTGTGCCGAGGAGCGCGAGGCCGAGCACGAGCGCGAGCGCCGCGAGCCAGCGCGCGGCGCGCGCATGTACCGAGATCGACCGCACTCACGCAGTCTACGTCCTGCACGGAGGCCAGTGGTAGGGTGGTGTCCTCATGAAGCGTGCGATCGCTCTTCTCTTCGCGTTCGCGACGAGCGGTGTCGCGGGCTTCGGCTTCGCGAACCTCGTGCGCGACAGCGCGCCCATGGTGACGGCCGAGCAGCTCGCGCCCGCGCACGAGACCGAGGAGCAGCTCGCGCTCGCCGCCGGCCTCGCGCCGATCGATCACGGGACCACGAGCGAGCTGCCGTTCGAGCGAGAGATCCCCCTCGCGCGCGGGCAGTGCGTCGCCGTCGTCGTGAGCCTCGCCGGCCCCGAGCACTTCGAGCACGTGCGCCTCTCGCTCGCGGGCGGACGCACGACGGAGAACGAGGCGTGGGGCATCCCGCGTCGGCTCGAGCACCTCGCGATCTGCGCACAGACCGACACCACCGCGTCGCTCTTCGTGCAGCCACCGCTCGGCATCGCGGCCTGGGCGCCGAGCGAGCTCCGCTACACGATCCTTCGCGGCGTCCTCGCGCACCCGCGCACCTACGTGCGCCTCGACGCCACCGACGACGAGCGCGCGAGCTTCGACCGCGACGCAGTGCAGGCACGCCTCGCCGCCGCGCCGGGCCGCGCGCTCGTGGCCGCCACGACGCTCTCGAGAGAGCGCGCCACGGTGCAGCCCGCCTCCGCCCCCACGTTCGCGGCCCTGCGCGTGCTCACGGGCCGTCGCGCCACGGTGCCCGCGCTCGACGAGACGCTCGCCGCCGCCGATCCCTACCGGCTCGCCGACGACCGCACGATCGCGCCGCGCGTCTTCGCGCAGTCGGGCCTCGTGCGCGTGATCGCGGCGATCGACACCGGCGCGATCGCCGCCGCACACGGCGTCTCATGCGTCTCGGTGATGATCGCGCGGCTCGACGATCCGAGCGTCGCGGTGCCCATCACACGCATCGAGGTGCCCTCGCGCCTCGAGACCTCCGTGGCCATGACCGATCCGGCGATCGCGCGCGACGAGATCTGCACGCACGGCCTCTTCGTGTACACGACCCGAGAGGAAGCAGGCAGCGAGCTCTCGCTCTCCGTCCGCGAGGGGCAGGGCACCGCCACCGCCGCGCCCGCGGCGTCCACGTTCGGCCTCGATCGTCACGGTGCGCCCGCTCCGCTCGTGCCGATGGCCGCGCCTCCGCTCGCGCCCGCACGTCAGGGATGCCTGGGCGGCGACGCCGCGGCCTGCGGACAGTGGGCCTCGTTCGCGGCGGCTGGTCTCGAGGGTGCTGGCGAGGTCCGCGAGGCGCTCACACGTCAGTGCGAGCTCGCGAGCGGCGATGCCTGCGATCGTCTCGCCACCGTCGAGCGAGACGCAGGCGAGCTGCGCGCCGCGGAGCTCCACGAGCAGCGCGCCTGCGAGACCGGTGGCGAGGCCGCCTGCCTGAGGCGCGCCGCGCGCCTGCGCGATCAGGGCCTCTTCGGCGAGGCGTTCGCGACCTACCGCCTCGGCTGCGATCACGGCTCGAGCGCATGCTGCAGCGCGGTCGACACGATGCAGGAGTGGCAGCTCACCTCGGGCTGAGCTGCCACCCCGCCGCACGCGTCAGCGCTTCTTCGCGACCTTCTTCGAAGCCTTCGCGACCTTCTTCGGAGCCTTCGCGGCGGGCTTGGAAGCCTTCGCGACCTTCTTCGAAGCCTTCGCGACCTTCGCGGCGGGCCTGGAGGCCTTCGCGACCTTCTTCGAAGCCTTCGCGACCTTCTTCGAAGCCTTCGCGGCGGGCTTGGAGGCCTTCGCGACCTTCTTCGAAGCCTTCGCGGCGGGCTTGGAGGCCTTCGCGACCTTCTTCGAAGCCTTCGCAGCCTTCTTCGGCATCTCCTCCTCGAGGTCCTCGAAGATGTCCTCACCGAAGAGCTCCATCGCGAGGTGCTCGGTGTAGGCCCAGCCGTCCTTGATGGCCTTGCGGGTGAGCTTGCCCTTGGCGAGCGTCACGGTGACGCCGTCCTCGCCCACGTAGGTGCCGTCGTTGGCGAGCGAGACGTGGCCATCGGCGGGATAGGCCTTGGCCGCCTCGAACATCGCCGCGACGCCGCGCGCGACGTCGGTGTCCATGTCCTTGCTGAGCAGGCGGACGATGCGGACGGCGACCGCGCCGTCCTCGTCGGGCGTGACCACGCCGATCGACTCCTTGCCCGCGAAGTGCTTCACGAGCTTTCCGAAGGTCCAGCCCTTGGACACGTCGCCGAACATGTCGACGAAGCGGCGCTCGAGCTCCTTGTCCTTCAAGCCCCACCAGCCCACCGGCGTGGCGAAGTCGCTCGTCTTCTTCTCGGAGAGCTCGGCCCACGCGGTGGCCGGCAGGTGCAGCCGTGCATCGAGGAAGTAGCCCCAGCCCATGACTCGATCCTTTCTCGCGTTCGTTCGCTCGCGTTCGTCCGTGATCAACCTGCGAAGAACTTCTTCACTGCGTCCAGCCGCGCCTTGATGAGGAGCGGGATCCGCCACGCCGAGGTGAGGTTCTTCATCCGCTGTGCGTCGCTGAGGAGGTGCCCCAGCTCCCAGAGGTTCTTGTCGTACGGCATCCAGTAGAGCTCGGGCGCCGCGTTCGCATCGACGAGCACCGTGCGTGGCCGCGTGATCGTGTGGAGCGAGGCCACACCGTTGGCGATGCCGGTGCCCGTGTCGCGCGTGCCGCTCCACGGCAGCGAGGGCATGCCGCCCGTGAGCGCGTGGTTGTTGATCGTCACGACGCCCACCGAGAGCTCCGCTGCGAGGCGCTCCGCGCGCGCCACGTCCTTGGTCCAGATCGAGGCCGTGAGGCCGTAGCGTCCCGCGTTGATCTGACGAATTGCCTCCGCCGCGCCGTCCACGCGCACGATCGCGAGCACCGGACCGAAGGTCTCGTCGCGCACCACGTCCATGTCCGCATGGCAGTGATCGAGCAGCGTGGGCTCGTAGAAGAGGCCCACCGGGCGCCCGGCCTTGCCGTCGGTCACGCGCTTGCCGCCGCACACGAGCGACGCGCCCTTCTTCTTCGCGTCGTCCACGTGCGCCATGACGAGCGCGAGCTGCCGACCGTTGCACATCGGCGAGACGTCGACCTCGCCCGGCGCGCCGGGGCCCACCTTGAGGCGCCTCCACGCGTCGGCGAGGCGCGCGACGAGCTGATCGGCGATGCGCCGATCCACGTACGCGATCTCGATCGCGCCACACGCCTGGCCCACGTTGTGGAGGCTCCAGTGCGTGAGGCCCGCGATCGTGCGATCGAGGTCGCAGTCGGCGAGCACGATCGCGGCGTCTTTGCCCCCGAGCTCCGCCGAGAACGGGATGAGCCGCGCCGCGCAGCGCGCGCCCACGTCCTTGCCCGCGTTGACCGAGCCCGTGAACACGCACGCGTCGATGCCGGCCTCGATGAGCGCGACGCCCACCTCGCGCCCGCCGAGCACCGTCATGAGCACGTCCGGCGGCAGCACCTCGGCGATGCGCTCGGCCATCCACGACTCGACCCGGCTCGCGTGCTCGCTCGGCTTGAGCACCACCGCGTTGCCGGTGAGGAGCGCGGGGAAGACGGAGCGGAAGAGCGTCGCGACCGGGTAATTCCAGGGCGCGATGATGCCGACGACGCCGCGCGGCACGTGGTCGATGTACGCGCGCTTCTTCGGGAACGCGATCGGGTTGAGCGACGCCTTCTCGCGCGCGGTGCCCTCGCGGACCACCGCGGCCCACGCGTTGATCTGATCGAGCGGTCCGATGACCTCGCTCATGAGCGCGTCGACCTCGAGCTTGCCGACCTCGTCGCGCATGAGCTCGATGACCTCGAGACGACGCTCGAGCATCGTGTGCGCGGCGCGCGTGAGATCCGCGATGCGCTCGTCGAGCGTGCGACGCGCCCAGCCCACCTGCGCCACGCGCGCGCGCTCCACGGCCTTCTGCACCTCCGCCTCGGTGCTCGCCGCGATCGGCGCGAGCGGCCGCAGGTCCACGGGGCTCAGCGTGTGGATCTGTCCGCCACGCACCACCGGCTCGAGCGGCAAGCTCGCGTCGCCCTCGTGCGTGCCCTTGTCGAGGGCGCCCTCCTGCTTGAGGGATGCGCCGTTGTCCTTGGAGACGTGGGTCATGGCGGGAGCCACATAGCAGGGCCCCTCGGGCTCGTCCCGTCCGCCACCCTCGTGCGCTCACGTGTCCCCGACCCGTGACGTGAGCCCGCGCGCGGGTGCTCGTGACGGGCCCTTGGGCTGCGCGGACAGGCTCGACGCGCACGGGTGGGTCGGCGCACTCCAAACGTGCGCCGCGACTCGGCCGTGGAGCACCGTCGCCGACACGCACGTGTGCGGTTCACTCCCAGCAAGAGCCGCGACGCTGCCCGTGCCGCGACGCACCGTGATCGGCGCGCCCCTGTGGGTCCTCGTGCTCCGATCAGACCGACGAGGGGCTCCTCGCGCGGCTCGTGCTCGCGTGCGCTCTCACGGCGAAACCCATACGTCTCCGGCAAGATCGAGCAGGGCGTCGCGGGTGACTGGGGGAAGCCCTTCTTGGAGTCCGAGAAGCGCCCCTCGCGCTCGGCGCGCCGAGGAAGGAAGAAGTCTTGGCGGGGACGTCACGGGATCGTCGTGAGCGCGCACGCGAGCCGCAGTCGTGTGACGGCTCGCGTCTTGGTCTTCCGATCAAGAGCCGCGGACGCGGACGGCTCGCGTCTTGGTCTTCCGATCAAGAGCCGCGACGCGTGACGGCTCGCCTCTTGGTCTTCCGATCAAGAGCCGCGACGCGGCCGTGCTTCCAGAGCACCGTCGTCGGTGCGCACCTGTGGGTCCTCGTGCTCCGATCAGACCGACGAGGGGCTCCTCGCGCGGCTCGTGCTCGCGTGCGCTCTCACGGCGAAACCCATACGTCTCCGGCAAGATCGAGCAGGGCGTCGCGGGTGACTGGGGGAAGCCCTTTCAGAGTCCAAAAAGCGCCCCTCGCGCTCGGCGCGCCGAGGAAGGAAGAAGTCTTGGCGGGGACGTCACGGGATCGTCGTGAGAGCGCACGCGAGCCGCAGACGCGTGACGGCCCGCCTCTCTTGGTCTTCCGATCAAGAGCCGCGACGCGGCCGTGCTTCCAGAGCACCGTCCTCGACGCGCTCAGACGCGCGGGGTGGCTTCGCGGGAGGCGCGGGCGGCGGCGGCGAAGCGGCGCACCACCTCGCCTGCGGGCTCCACGCGCTCGACGCCCTCCACGCTCTGCCCGGCCTGGAAGTACTGCTGATAGCCGCTCCCCTCGAGCGAGGCGCGGCGCAGCTGCCACGCGGAGCGCAGCGTGTAGAGCGTGCGCATCCAGTGCTTGCCGCGCGGGTGACGCAGGAGACGCTTGGCGAGGCGACCGGCCTTGGTGCCCACGGCCTTCACGTAGGGCGTCGCGATCACCGCGACCGGCACGCCGCTGATCTTCTCGGTGAGCACGATGTCCGAGGCGTGCGCCGCCACGATCGCGCGCTTGTAGTCGTCGTGGGCGCGACACTCCTCGGTCGCGATGAAGCGCGTGCCCATCTGCACGCCCGCGTAGCCGAGCGAGAGCATCCTCGCGAACGTCGCGGCGTCGCCCACGCCGCCCGCGCAGACCACGGGCCTTCCGAGCGGCGCGAGCTCGTCGAGCAGGGCCTCGGGCATGCGATCGCCCGCGTGGCCACCGGCGCGCGCGTTCACCGCGATGAAGCCGTCCACCCCGCCCTCGAGCGCACGCTCGGCCCAGCTCCGGTTCGTCACGTCGTGATAGACGACGCCGCCCGCGCGGTGCACCGCGTCCACCACCCAGCGCGGATTGCCCAGCGCCGTGACGAAGAAGCGCACGCCCTCCTCGAGCGCCACGTCCACCCACTTCCGCATGCGCTCTTCGTAGACGCGCGAGCTCTTCTCCACGATCGCGTTGAAGCCAATCGGCTTGCTCGTGAGCCGCCGCACGAGACGCAGCCCGTCGCGCAGCTCGTGCTTGTGCACGAACGACATCGAGATCGGCTGCACGATCCCCATGCCGCCCGCCTCGCTGACCGCGGCGATCAGCTCGGGGTTCGAGCAGGGATACATGGCCCCACAGAGGAGCGGCACCTCGATGCCCGTCGCGCGCGTCAGCGCCGTCTCGATGCTCGTCATGACGACGGAGTTAGCGGCTCGGACCGCGGGACGCACGCCGCACCGCTGGCCTTCGGCGAGGCGGGGGCGGGTCGGGCCGGGCGCGCGCGCGATCGAGCACGCGGACGAGCGCCTCGAGGGCCTGCTCGGTCTCCGCCGTCGAGAGATCGTCGAGCAGCGCGAGCAGCGCCTCGTGATCGCGGTCGTCGCGCGCGGCCCAGTAGCGCGCGTTCTTCGCGGTGGCGACGAGCCGCTTCACCCGGCGGTCCTCCGTGTCGTCCATCACGCGCGCGAAGCCCTTGCGCACGAGCACCTCGACGAGCTGCCGCACGTTCTGCGGGCTCGTGCCGAGCGCCTCGGCCACCTCGCGGAACGAAGGCCGCCCCGCGCTCCGTACGATCGTCATCACCGCAGCCTGCTGCGTGGTGAGCCCGTCGGCGGCGAGCTGTGCGTCAATGCGGGTGCGGAGGTGGCCCGCGAGCACGAGCACCGCGCGCACCAGGCGGAGCTGGGCCGTGCGCGTACGACCGAGGCGCGCCGCCTCGTCCGCATCGACGCCGAGCGGGGCGACCACCTGCGCCCTCCGAGCCTTCGGGGCGGCAGCGTGGAGGGCGGTGGCGGGCCTCGATTGGCGGCGCTTCATGATCGACAATATATTGTCGATCTCGTGTGGCGTCGACGACGGCCGCTCGACGACCACCGCGGAGGCCCAGATGATCGTGCTCCTGCCGCACTGCGGCTTCCTCTCGGAGACGAGCCGCATGCTCTCGATCGGCCGAGCGCTCCGGGCGCGCGGAGCGCGCGTGCGCTTCGCCACGCACGGCGGTCCGTACGAAGGGCTGCTCCGCGAGGCGGGCGAGGAGGTCGATCGGCTCGCGCCGTCGCTGTCCGACGAGCGCTGCGCGCGCTTCGTCGCGGAGCTGCCCGGCGTGAGCGCTGGCCCGCCCAAGGGCCCGCTCTCGGTCGAGGAGCTCCGCGCGATGGTGCCGGCCGAGGCGGCCTACCTCCGCCAGCACGGCGCCGAGGCCGTCGTCACGGGCTTCACGCTCAGCGCGCTCCTCTCGAGCCGCGTCGCGGGCATCCCTCTCGTCACCGAGCATGCGGGCTCGTTCGTGCCACCGATGATGGAGGCTGGCCTCGTACCTGCGCCGCTTCGCTCTCCGCTGCCGCTCGTGCGGTGGCTGCCGCGGCCCGTGCGCGCGTGGCTCGCGAACCAGGGCCCGCGACGGGTCGCGGGCTTCTGCACCGAGCTCAACGTCGTGGCCCGCGAGCTCGGCGTGGAAGAGGTGCCGAGCCTCGCGGCGCTGCTCATGGGCGACCTCACGCTCGTCACCGACGTGCCCGAGCTGACGGGGCTCGCGAGAGAAGCGCTCGAGGGCTGGACGCCGAAGACGCCGAGCGCCTACCGCAAGAGCCCTCGGATGACCTACACGGGCCCGCTCTTCGCGCAGCTCGATCGACCGATCCCCGAGCATGTCGCGCGCTTCCTCGAGGGCGAGGGCCCCGTGGTCTACGTCGCGATCACCTCGTGCACCGCCCGCTTCGTCGAGGGCGTGGTGCGCGCCGTCGCCGCGAGCGGCGCGCGCGTGCTCGTGGCCGGCACGCTCCACGATCTCGGTGGGCTCGCGAGCAAGCGCGTGTGCGTGGGCGGTGTGCTCCCGAGCCACGAGATCTTCGGTCGTGTCGCGCTCGGCGTGATCGCGGGCGGGCAGGGCAGCGTGCAGACCGCGCTCGCGTGCGGCACGCCGTTCGTGGGCATCCCGCTCCAGCCCGAGCAGGACTGGAACGTCGCGTGCGCCGAGCGTGTGGGTGCGGCCGTGCGCCTCGCACCGGACGAGGCGAGCGGGGAGCGTATGACCGACTCTGTTCGTCGACTGCTCGCGAGCGAGGAGGCGCGCGCCGCCGCAGGACGCGCCCGCGGGTGGCTCGATGGCATCGACGGAGCAGCGCGTGCGGCCGACGCGATCTGCGCCTACCTCGGACGCGACCCGCAACACCGTCGGCTCGACACGTGAGGTGTCACTCAGTATTTCCCGCGCCTCCGGCGCTCGAGGCGGGGGCCCGACCCCCGCGCCCCCATCGCTCGTCGTCGCTTCGCTCCTCCAGCGCTCGCGCCTCAAGGGGGAGCTTCGCTCCCCCGCCGGCCGGCTCCCCCCATCAGAGCGTCGTTTTGGATTGTTTCTCGGTCTCTCAGTGTTTCTCGCGCCTTCGGCGCGGTCGGGGGGAGTCGGCAACTCCCCCCCATTCCCCCCTGCTCGACGCTCCCCAAGCCTCGCTTTCTCGCGCGCTCCTGGGGTCTGCTTCGCAGACCCCGCCGCGTGGCGTCCCCAACAGCGATTCTTTCTCCCTCTCTCAGTAGTCGATCAGCGATCGAGCTGCTCGATCACGCGCGCGAGCCGCGAGAGCCCCTCGCGCACCTCGTCCTCGTCCGGCGTGACCCCCTCGTCCGGCATCTCGAGGTCGTCGCCTTCCTCCGCGGCGTCCAGCACGTCGAGCGCGAAGAGCCACGCATCCTCGACCGCGCGCGCATCGACGGCACGGCCCTCGGCGAGCGCGTCGAGCGCGCCGAGATCGTACGAAGGGCCTCGCGTGAGCACGGGTCGCTCCGGCCATGCGTCCACGAAGAGCTGCGCGTGCTCGAAGCGTGTGAACGCAGGGGCGACGCGGCGCACCGTGCCGTCGGGCGAGGTGCGCTCGTAGACGTGGACGCGGCCCTCGTCGTCTCGGAGGACGAAGCCCCAGAAGGCCTCGTCTCGCTCGAAGGCCACGGCCTCCCAGCGCGCCGTGGCCGAGCCCGTCGTCACGCGACGGCGGGCGCCGATTGCGGGGCGGGCGCGGCCTTCCGCTCGACCTTCTTGAGCTCGACGGAGACGAGCTTCGAGACGCCGGGCGTCTCCATCGTCACGCCGTAGAGCACGTCGGCGAGCTGCATCGTCTTCTTGCTGTGCGTGATGACGATGAACTGCGAGTGCTTCGTCATGGCGCGGATCGCCTCCGCGAAGCGGCCGATGTTCGCCTCGTCGAGCGGCGCGTCGACCTCGTCGAGGAGACAGAACGGGCTCGGGCGGTGCTGGAAGATCGAGAAGATGAGGCTCACGGCCGTGAGGGCCTTCTCGCCGCCGCTCATGAGCTCGATGGAGCCGAGCTTCTTGCCGGGCGGCTGCGCGACGATGTCGACGCCCGTCTCGAGCAGGTCGTCGGGCTGCGTGAGCTGGAGCTCG
Organism: Sandaracinaceae bacterium; assembly: GCA_019694315.1. GTDB lineage: Bacteria > Myxococcota_A > Polyangia > Polyangiales > Sandaracinaceae > JAFLCL01. Next base: position 19,020 of record JAIBCE010000035.1, on the reverse strand, counting down.
GCCTTGCCACCACCGAAGAGGCGCGGGAACACGAGCTTGAAGCGATCGTTGACCGAGTCGAAGGTCTCCTTGAAGAGGCGCTTGGACTCGCGGTTCATCTGCTTGATCGCCTTGTCGAGCTGGACGAGCGCCTCCTCGAGATCGCGCTGCTGCGCGTGGAGGTAGTCGTAGCGCTTGGCCTGCTCCTCGTACTCCTCGATCGCGGTGAGGTTGATCTCGCCCATGCGCTCCACGAGGCGGAGCAGCTCGTCGATGCGCGTCTTGACGTTCTCGTCGGGCAGATCGCGCATGTGGTAGTCGCCGATGACCTTCGGCAGCTCCACACGATGACGTTCGCGCGCCTGCGCGAGGAGGTTGTCGAGCGCGAGATCGAGCTCGCGGCTCTCGAGCGTCAGCTCGTTCACGCGCTTGGCGCCCACGTCGATGCGCTGGCGGATCTCCTTGAGGTCCGCCTCGCGGCCCGAGAGGTGCGACTTCACGCCGTCGTAGTGCGTGCGTGCCGCGGTGAGCACTTCGTGCGCCGCGAAGGCGCGGTGCACGGTGTCGGCGAGCTCCTCCTTGGCCGAGAAGAGCAGCGCGATCGTCTCGCCCTGCTGCACGGCGCCTCGCTCCAGGTCGCCGCGGAGGCGCTTCTCGCGCTCGCCGAGCTCGGCGATCGAGCGATCGAGCCGATCGAGGGCCTGGCGATCACCCTCGGCGCGCTGCTTGGCGCGCGCCGCGCGCACGCGCACGTCCGAGACCTTCTGCGTCTGCTGCTCCACGAGCGCGCGACGCTCCTCGTAGATCTGCTCGTTCGTCTCGAGCGCGCCCTGTGCGTCGGTCTTGGCGCCCGTGGCGCTCTCGATCTCGCTCCGCGCCTCGTTCTCCTCGCCCTGCGCGTCCGCGAGCGCCTGCGCGAGATCGTCGGCCTCGAGCGCGACCTTCTCCACGCGCGCCCGCGTGCGGACGAGATCCTCGTCGGCGCGCTTGAGGTCCTTGTCGGCCTTGACGATCGCGATCTCGGCGTCGTGCGCCTCCGTGCGCGCCGCGTCGAGCGCCGCCTGGCGCGACGAGATTCCGCTGCGCAGCTCGCCGTGACGGGTGACCGCTGCGCCCATCTCCGCGTCGAGCTTGCCCACGATCCCGTGGAGGTCGCGGATCTCGCGCTTCACGGCGATCATGTGCGCGGAGGCCTGCTCGCCCTTGCCGCCCGTCATGGTGCCGCCGTGCGAGAGCAGCTCGCCACGCTCGGTCACGAAGGTCGGCGAGAGGCCGCGATCGAAGAGCCGACGCGCGGCCGCGAGGTCACTCACCACGAGCACGTCGGCGAGCAGGTGACGCACGAGCCACTCGTCGCCCGCGTCGTAACGTACGAGGTCGGCGAGCCAGCCGCGGATCGACGGATCGTCGGGCAGCGCGGGCAGCGCCGAGACCACGCGACGCGGCAGCCGCGGCACGACCGTCGCACGACCACGATCGCCACTCTCGAGGAATTCGAGCACCTTGAGGCCCGCCTCGACGTCGTCGACGACGATGTGCTGGAGGCGATCGCCGAGCGCGCCCGCGAGCGCGTTCGTGAGGTCCTCCGGGCACTCGATGCGATCGGCCACGAGGCCGAGCACGCCCTTCTTGGTGCGCTCTTCGTCGTTGTTGCCGTAGCGCGTCATCACGGAGCGCACGCCACCGCCGACACCCTCGAAGCGGCGCTGGATCTCCTCGAGCGAGCGCAGGCGCGAGCGCTTCTCCGCGACCTCGGTGCGGAGCTTGTCGACGACCTTCTCGCTGTCGGTGATCTGGATGCGGAGGTCCTTGAGCTCGGCCTCGAGCTGCTCCTTGCGCTCGGCCGTGGTCTGCTTGCCGCCGCGCAGGCCCTCGAGACGCACGCGGAGCTCGTCGACCTCCTGCGTGAGATCGACGACGCGCGCCTCCTGCTCCTCGCGATCGCTGCGGAGGCGGTCGAGGCGGGTGCGCGCATCCTCGCGGCGACGCTCGAAGCCCTTGAGCACCGTCTCGGCGCGCACGATGCGCTGCTGCGCCTCGTTCACGCGCGAGCGGGCCTGGCTCGTCACGCTCTCGGCCTCGGCTGCGGCGAGCTTGCGCTCCTCGAGCACCGACACCTCGCGCGCGAGCTCGTCGGCCTCGTTGCGCTCGATCTCCTCGAGCTCCGCGAGCGTCGTGGTGAGCGTGTCGCGCTCCTCGGAGAGGACGCTGCGGCGCTCGGCGAGGGCCGCGATCTCGCGCTCCGCCAGGCGCTCGCTCTCGCGCAGGCCCTCGAGACGCTGCTGCGCCGACTGGAGACGGCCCTCGAGGATCTTCGTGTGGTTGTCGAGGTCGTGCGCCGCGCGCTGCGCGCGATCGACCTTGGTCTCCGCGTCGGCCACGAGCAGACGCTCGCCCTCGAGCTCGGCCTCGCGCACGCGCAGCGCGGCGCGATGACCGTCGAGCGAGCCCTCGGCCTCGAGCAGCTCCGCGTTCACCACGCGGCGCGTGACCGTGAGCTCGAGGAAGCGGTGCGAGGCCACGTGCAGCTCGAGGTCCTTGATCTCGCTGCGGTAGGCCTTGTAGCGCTCGGCCTTCTGGGCCTGGCGCTTGAGCGAGGCGAGGTTGCGATCGAGCTCCGAGACGATGTCGCCGATGCGCAGCAGGTTCTGCCGCGTCTGCTCCATCTTGCGCTCGGCGGCCTTCTTCTTGGCCTTGAACTTCGTGATGCCCGCGGCCTCCTCGATGAGGTGGCGGCGATCCTCGGGCTTGGCCGAGACGATGAAGCCGATGCGACCCTGCTCGATGATCGAGTAGGCCTTGGTGCCGACGCCCGTGCCGAGGAAGAGGTTCGTCACGTCCATGAGACGAACCGGCGTCTTGTTGATCAGGTACTCGCTCTCGCCCGTGCGATCGAGACGGCGGGTGACCGCGATCTCGGCGTAGTCCTTGTACTCGACGGGCGCGAGGCCGTCGGCGTTGTCGAAGGTCAGCGTCACCTCGGCGAACGAGTGCGGCCCGCGCGTCTCGGAGCCGTTGAAGATGACGTCGTCCATGGCCTTGCCGCGGAGGTTCTTCGCGGACTGCTCGCCCATGGCCCAGCGGATCGCGTCGACGATGTTCGACTTGCCGCAGCCGTTCGGGCCGACGATCGCCGTCACGTCGTGGTCGATGTGGACGACGGTCTTGTCCACGAACGACTTGAACCCGCAGATCTCGACCTTCGTGATCTTCATGTGGCGAGGGGCCCCCGAGCTCGCGCCTGGAGTCGTTCCAGCAGCCGCCCGGCAGGGTCGTCCCTTCTACGATCCCCCTCCCGCGATCGCAACGAAAAAGAACGAGGGATGGTGGGGCTCAGTCCGTGGCCTCCACTAGGGATTGGGGGTGGGCTGGGGGTGATCCCGTTCGAGACTGGGGATAAGTCCGGGGCGGAAGAGTCGGGTGTGATACCGGGTCGGAGGGCCTCGTCGCCCACTCGGGGGCCGACGTGTCACATCTCGGCGCTCGGGCGCCCATGAGCGCGGTGCGCTTGCTCGAGATCCTCGCGCCCCGGAGTCCCATGCGCCGCTCGCTCGTCCTGATCTCGTTCCTCGTCGCCGCGTGTGGGCCTGCGCCTCGCGAGGGTGCGCATGGCTGGTCGAGCGCGGCGCCGGTGCCCTCGGCGTCCGATCGGAGCGCCGCGCCCGACGTGATCGAGCTCGATCTCGTCGCGGCCCCGCATGTGTGGACCTTCGCGCCGGGTCGCTCGATCGACGGCTACGCGTACAACGACTCGATCCCGGGGCCCACGATCGAGGCGCACGTCGGCGACACGCTCGTCGTGCACTTCCGCAACGAGCTCTCGGAGCCGACCACGATCCACTGGCACGGCGTGCGGGTGCCGCACGACATGGACGGCGCTCCGCACGCGCAGGAGCCGGTGCCGCCCGGAGGCGCCTTCGAGTACCGCTTCACGCTGCCGGACGAGGGCACGTTCTGGTACCACCCACACGCGAACGAGCCGGAGCAGATGGAGCGCGGCCTCTACGGCGCGATCGTCGTGCGCGGAGACGACGAGCCCGTCGTCGACACCGAGAGCGTCGTTCTGCTCGACGATCTCCTCCTCGACGCCTCCGGCGCGCTCGCGCCGTTCGGCGGCTTGCTCGAGACCCATGGCGGCCGCGAGGGCGACGTGCAGCTCGTCAACGGCGCGCTCACGCCGAGCATCGCGGTGCGCGCGGGTGAGCGGCAGCGCTGGCGCTTCGTGAACGCAGGCAGCGCGCGCATCTATCGCCTGGCGCTCGAGGGCCACACGTTCACGGTGCTCGGCTCCGATGGGGGCCCCTGGTCGGTGCCGGCCAGCGCGACGGAGCTCGTGCTCGCGCCGGGCGATCGCCTCGACGTCCTCGTCGACGTGAGCCTCTCCCCCACCGCGAGCGCGCCGCTGGTCGCGGAGATCTACGAGCGCGGCCACGGCCAGGGCGTGTTCGCGCCGTTCGACGTGCTCACGCTCTCGGCCACCAGCGACACGCCGCTCGAGGCCCTGCCGCCCGTCACGCGCACGCGGGTCCTCGAGCCTCTCCACGTCGAAGGCGTCACACCGCGCGAGATCACCTTCGACGAGAGCCTCGAGGGCGGCGTGATCACGTTCTTCGTGAACGGCGAGACCTACCCCGACGTGACGCCCGTCGCGGCGACGGTGAACGAGGTGCAGGTGTGGGATCTCGTGAACCTGAGCGAGATGTCCCATCCCTTCCACCTGCATGGCTTCTTCTTCCAGGTGCTGTCGCGTGACGGCGTCGCCGTCGCCTCGCCCACGTGGGAGGACACGCTCGAGCTCCACGGAGAAGAGCGCGTGCGCATCGCGTTCCGTCCCGACGATCGGCCGGGCATGTGGATGTTCCACTGTCACATCCTCGAGCACGCCCACGGCGGGATGATGGGCATGCTCGAGCTGACGCGTTGACCCTCGTCGCGTTCGATGCGACGGAAGCCCTTCTCCGAATCTGCTCGCCCTTTCCTCAGAGGAGCTCCCCATGTCTCGACGTCTCGTGCCCTCGCTCGTGCTCGCGCTCCTCGGTGTCGTGCCCCTCGGCTGCGGCGGCGGTGATGCCACCGACGCGAGCGTCGGCCGCGATGCGCCGAGCGCGCCCGATGCACCGAGCGCCACGGATGCTGCGAGCAGCTCGGACGACACCGGCGCGGTGGCCGCGCTCCACGGCTGCGAGGAGGGGGACTTCCAGGATCTGCGCAGCGGCCCGCCCGACTCGCGCATGGTGATGGTCCCGCGCGGGACCCTGACCTTCGACAACCCGTGCATCACGATCTCGGTGGGTCAGTCCGTGATGTTCATGTGGGACTTCGCGGCGCATCCGCTCGCGCCCGGCGTCGCGCCCGGCATGTCGGGCACCGGCACCGAGCCGAGCCCCATCGAGCCGCAGTCGAGCGGCGCGCTGTACGAGCCCGCGTTCCCCGCGCCTGGCGTCTACCCCTATTACTGCACGCTGCACCACGCGAGCGGCATGGTGGGCGTGGTCCGCGTCGAGCCGTGACGCCCGCGGTGATTCCGTTTGATTCCCGAAGGAATCGAGCGGATCAGTGCTCTCGGTGCTTGCTCTAGAATGGCCGCCTATGCGTCTGCGTGATCGTGTGCGTCGCCAGGCCGGCAGCCTGGTCGTGGACTCGTTCTTCCGCGGTGTCTCGAGCGTGGGCCGACTGCATCCGCGCGCGAGGCCCGAGCACCACGGCGTCGAGGTCGTGCGCGACGTGCGCTACGCGGCGGGCGGCTCGAGCGCGCACTTGCTCGACGTGTACCGACCCGTGGGGCACCGCCCGGGCGAGCTGCGACCGGCGGTGCTCTACGTGCACGGCGGGGGCTTCCGCATCCTCTCGAAGGACACGCACTGGGTCATGGGCCTGGCGTTCGCGCGCCGCGGCTACGTGGTCTTCTCCATCAACTACCGCCTCGCGCCGGAGCACCGCTACCCCGCGGCGATCGAGGACTGCGCGCGGGCGTATGGCTGGGTGGCCGAGCACGCGCATGCGTGGGGAGGCGATGCGTCGCGGCTCGTGCTCGCGGGAGAGAGCGCGGGCGCGAACCTCGTGACGGCCATGACCGTCGCGGCCTGCTTCGAGCGGAGCGAGCCGGAGGCGGCGCCCATCGTGCGGAGCGGGGTCGTGCCCAAGGCGGTGCTGCCGGCCTGCGGCATCCTCCAGGTCTCGGACACCGCGCGCTTCACGCGACGAAAGCCAGGCCTCGCGCGCGTCGTCGCCGAGCGCATCGAGGAGGTCGGGGAGGCCTACCTCGGGCCGCTCGATCATCCGTCACACCATGGTCGAGAGACCCTCGATCTGGCCGATCCGCTCGTGGTGCTCGAGAGCGAGCGCCCCGCGAAGGTGCCCCTGCCGCCCTTCTTCGCGCCTTGCGGGACGGCCGATCCGCTGCTCGACGACACGCGGAGACTGGCCGCGGCGCTCCGGCGCCGTGGTGGGCTCTGCGAGGACCTCTACTATCCGGGCGAGGTCCACGCGTTCCACGCGTTCGTGTTCCGGCCGCAGGCCCAGAAGTGCTGGCGCGACACCTTCGCGTTCCTCGACCGGCACTGTCCGCCCGAGGTGCAGGGAGCACGGGCGCGCTCGGCGGCCTCTGCTCCCGCTTGACCCGGGCATCGATCTCCTGCGACCAATTCGTTCGGCAGCCTCATGAAGCGGACGCCCCTCATCGCCAGCGTGGCCCTGATCCTGTCGGGCTTCGTCGTGATGTATCTCTACCAGGAGCAGTTCCGGCTGGAGCGCTCCGGCGGCACGCCCGTCGAGGTGGTCATCGCGGCGCAGGACATCCCGTTCGGTGAGCCCGTGCGGGCGGAGTGGCTCGGCACCAAGACGCTGCCCTCGGACTACGTCGAGGACCGTCACATCCTCGCGAACCGCATCCGCGACCTGATCGGTCTGCCGCTCGCCCAGTCGGTGCGCGGCGGCGAGACGATCATGCGCACCGATCTCTCACCGCTCTCCGATCAGCAGCGCACGCTCTCGGGCGAGGTGCCGCAGGGCAGCCGCGCGATCACGATCCTGGCGACGCAGACCTCCGCGTTCAACGGCCTCCTTCGGCCGGGAGATCACGTCGATCTCATCCTGACGATCGGCGATCCGCTGCGCGCCGAGGGCTGGCACAACGTGCTCTTGCTCGAGAACGTGACGGTCCTCGCCGTGGGCCGACAGCTCCACACGGAAGAGACCGACGAGGGGCGCACCGGCTACCGCCTGGGACAGACGACGAGCGTCACGCTCGAGGTGACCTTCGAGCAAAGCGCGCTCATCACCCAGGCGCACGAGGACGGTCGCATCCAGCTCTCGCTGCGCAACGGAAACGACGTGGCCGAGCGCGGCACGCGCTTCGAGCTCCAGACCGCCGACTTCGCCGACCAGGCGCGGCGCGAGCGCTTCCTGTTCCGCGGCCCGCGCCGACCGCCGCTCATCGTCGATCCGCCGGCGGGCACCGCGGCCACGGGCACCGTCGCTCCTGCGACGCAGTGAGCCGTGCACGAGCGCTTCGCGCCGAGACGCGGTGACGCGTCAGCGCGTGAAGAACCAGAGGAGGCCGCCGCCGATCGCCGTGGCGAGCAGGAACACGGCCACGAGCATCGCGACCAGCGTGTTGCGACCCATGCCCCCGTCGGGCGCGCGGGCCGGGGCGGGCACCACGGGCGCCGCCACCTGCGGGGCGGGAGCCGAGGCGACGGGCGCGCTGCCAATCCACGCGGCGGGCGAGGGCACCGCCTCGAGCGCGGCGAGCATCTGGCCCGCGTCGGCCCAGCGCTGGTCCTTCTTCTTCGCGAGCGCCTTCTGGACGATGGCCTCGAGCTCGGGGCGCACGACGAGGCCCTCGCGCTTGCTCGCCATCGGCGGCGGCGACTCGAGCAGGTGCATACGGAACATCTCGACCTGGCTCTCGGCCGCGAACGGCCACTCGCCCGTCACGAGCTCGTAGAGCACGACGCCCATCGCGTACACGTCGCTGCGCGCGTCCACGACGTCACCCGTGCCCTGCTCGGGGGACATGTACGCGGGAGAGCCCATCACCGAGCCCGCCATCGTGAGCTTCTGCGCCGGCCCGAATTTCGAGTCGTCGAGCTTCACCAGGCCGAAGTCGAGGAGGATGCAGCGGTACGCGGAGCCGTTCCACGTGACGAAGACGTTCTCGCTCTTGATGTCGCGATGGAGCACGCCCTGCGAGTGCGCGTAGGCCAGGCCTCGCAGCACCTGACGCGCGAGCTCCACGCCCGTCTGCGGATCGGGCGTGTGCTCGACGATCATGTTCTCGAGCGTGCGCCCGTCGAGCAGCTCCATGACGAGGTACGGAAGGCCGGTCTCGACGCCGTAGTCGCGCACCTCGAGCACGTTCGGGTGCCGGAGCGAGAAGAGGGCCTTGGCCTCGCGCTCGAAGCGCGTGCGGAGCGCCGGATCGGCCACCGCCTGCGCGTGCATCATCTTCACCGCGCAAGGCTGCTTCTGCGCGTCGAGGGCCTTGTAGACCGCGCCCATCGCGCCCTCGCCCACCTTCTCGAGCAGGTGGTATCGGCCCCCGATGGTGCGGCCGACGAACGCCTCGGCCGGGGTCTGCGTGATCCGCTCCATGCGCGGGGCCGAGCATACACCTCGCTCGACGAGGGGCGAGCGAGCCCCTTCGCGAGACCGCCGCGACGTCAGCGTGCGAGACCGAGGGCGCGCGCCTGCGCCTCGCGCGCTGCGTGGAAGGGCCGCTGCCACGAGGGAGCGGCGTCGGCATCGAATGCGCGGATGGGCAAGAGATCCTGGGCGACCAAGCACGTGAAGAGGCGCGCCTCGGCCTCGGGCCCGCGCTCGAACGAGAAGGGGTTGCGGTGCTCGCCCGGCGCGAGCGGCGGGTAGCTCGGATCGCCCGCGGCCACGAGCGCATCGAGCTCACCAGCGCGCGCCTCGATGTGCGCGAGGAAGGCGAGGTCATAGGGGCGCACGCGCGCGCGCGTGGTGGGCTCGCGTGCCACCCACTTGGCCCAGTCGAAGCCGTAGAGGAAGTCGTGCACGTACCGGAAGCGGACGCGCGAGGACTTGCCGTAGAGGCGATGGATGCGGACGAGCGGATCGATCGTGCGTTCGAGCGCCACGTGGCCGGCCTCGGCCACCACGCGCCGGAGCTCGCTCCCCACGTGATCGAGATCGGCGAAGATATTGTCGGGGAATTCGCGGGCGATCGCGCGCGCGAGATCGCTCAGAGCCATCGCCCACGCGATCGCCTGTTGATCATGGATCGACGGGCGATCGGCGCGTGCAGGGAGGATCGCGCGGCCGAGCTCCACCAGCGTGCGAGGCCTCGTCGCGGCGGGGTCGAGCGTTCGCCAGCGGGTGCGCGTGGCGAGGAAGGCGTCGGTCGACGCGAGCAGCTCGTTCACGTGCGGATCCAGCGCGGCGCGCGCTGGCCTGGACGGAGCTCGCTTCGAGCGCGGGGCCACCATGAGGGTGGCTCGTATAGGGCCGCGTCGCCGAGAAGTCGATCGCGGCTTGACCGGCGACGCCCTCGGCTTGACCCGACGCGCCGCGTCCTTGCGTTCGCTCACGCCGAGGCGTAGGCGATCGAGAACCGAGGAGGCGCGCGATGTCGTCGTCCGGACCGGCCCGAGCCGAGCCGACCATGTATTGCTGGCGATGCGACGACGTCGTGCGGCCCATCGCGCCGTGGCCGCACTGGAGCAAGATCTGGATCGTCTGGATCTGCGCGATCGGGGTGATCACCGTGCTCTCGCCGATCATGGGCGCCGACTACTTCTGCATGATCCCCACGATGATGGGCATCATCGTCGCGGGCGGCCCGATCTATCGCTACAAGAGCGAGCCTCCGTCCTGCAGCGTGTGCAGCGCCGAGCTCGATCCGTCACGCGCGCACGGGACGGGCGTGCGCGCCAAGCGAGCCGCGCGGACCCCGGTCGACGGCTCGGTCGCGTAGACTTCCTGGGTGACCTCCCCCCTCCGCTCGACGACGGCGGCGCTCTTGGCCCTGCTCGCGCCCAGCGTCGTGCGAGCCCAGGACGTGGCGCGTGCCCCCGCCTACGACGCCAGCGCGCTGCTCGATCACGTGCGGCCCTCGGAGCGCGCAGCGCTGGCGTCCGAGCTCGGCGTGGACGCCCTCGATCAGCTGCCGCTCTACGATCTGCACGTCGCGATCGATGATCAGCTGCGGGGCTTCGGCCTCCGCGAGAGCGTGGTCGTCACCAACACCGAGGCTCGCCCGTGGCGCGAGGTCGTGATGCGCGTCTTCGTGAACGCGACGGTGGCGCCCGGTCGCGATCCCGACGTCCGCTTCCTCGAGGGACGCTGCCTCGACGGGCGGAGCTGCGGCTTCGAGCAGAGCTCACCCAGCGTGATCGTGGTGCGTCCCGACGCGCCGATCGCGCCGGGGGCCCAGCTCCGCTTCGAGCTCGATCTCCAGGGCACGATGCGCGAGCTCGAGGACGATCGGCTCACGATGATGGGGCAGGGCCTCGAGGGCCTCGCTGCGCTCGAGGGCACACAGGCCTCGACACCCGGGGACTACGGTCTCGTCGCGCACGGCGGCGGGATCGGCTCGCTCGCGGCGTTCTATCCAGTCCTCGCACGCCGTCGCGGCACGCGCTGGGTCACCGACGACGGCGGCACCATGGGAGACCTCTCGACGGACGCGCCGCACCACGTGCGCGCACGCATCGTGGTGCCCGAGGAGGCGGTCGTGGCCTCGAGCGGCGTGGAGGTCTCGGTCGCCGACGTGGCCGACGCGCCCGGACGCGCCCCGCGCAAGGAGATCACGATCCACGCGGCGGCGGTGCGCGAGCTCGCGATCCTCGTGAGCCCGCGCTTCGTCACGCAGGAGTGCACCGCCGACGGCACGCGCATCCGCTCGTTCTTCCTCATGCGCGACCAGGACGCGGGCCGGCACGTGGCCGACGTGGCGTGCGCGGCCTTTCGCGTGTTCACGCGCCGCTTCGGCCCCTACCCGTACACGGAGCTCGACGTGGTGGAGGCGCCGCTCGTGGGCGGCGCGGGCGGCGTGGAATTCTCGGGCCTCGTGACGGTCGCGCTCATGTTCTACCGAGGCGCGCTCGACGGTGGCGGCGGCGCCGCGGGCATGCTCGGCGCCCTCGGCGCGCTCGGTGGCGGCGACGGCTCCGACGCCACCGCAGGCCTCGACGGGCTCGCGCAGATGAGCGCATCGATGCGCGAATTCGTCACGGCGCACGAGGTCGCGCACCAGTGGTGGCACGGCCTCGTGGGCAGCGACTCGCGCGCGCATCCGTGGGTGGACGAATCGCTCGCGCAGTACGCGGCGATGCTCTACGTGGAGGACCGTCACGGGGCCGCGCGCGCACGCGAAGAGGGCGAGCGACAGGTCGCGATGAACTACCACATGATGCGGATCCAGGGCCTGCCCGACGACGTCGTCGATCGCCCGGCGTCCGCGTTCGGAGCGCCCATCGCGTACGCGGGTCTCGTCTACGGCAAGGGCCCGTACTTCTACGGCGCCGTGCGAGAGCGCGTGGGTGACGACGCGTTCTTCGCTGGCCTCTCGCGCTACGTCACCGAGCACCGCTTCCGCGAGGCAGGCCCTGGCGACGTGGTCGACGCGCTCGCGCACGAGAGCCGCGGCCACGAGGCGGAGGTGCGCGCGCTCGCGCGACGCTGGCTCCACGAGCGTCACGGCGACGAGGATCTCGGCCCGAGCGACGGCGCCGACGTGCTGCGCACGATGATGCCGCCCGAGCTCGCGGCGGCGCTCGACGACCCGACGATGGGCCCGCTCCTTCGTCAGCTCATGGGCTCGATGCTCGCGGGCGGTGGCGCGGGTGGCGGGGGCGGTGGCGAAGACGGCGCCGACCTGCGCGCGCTCCTCGGCGGCGGCGAGGTGGACGACGACGCGATCCGCGCGCGCCTCGGAGAGATCCAGGGGCTCGGCCAGACGCAGGCCACGCCGACCGAGCCGCGTGACACGCAGCGTCCGCCGGCCCAGCGACGCGGGCCCGCACCGAGGCGTCTGCCGTGAGCGAGGACGAGCGCGTCGAGCGCGCGACGACGCCGAGCCACGCGCGACCGAGTCGATGGCGCGCGATCGCCCTGGGCCTCGTGATCGCGAGCCTCGCCCTCGTCGCGGTGCTCTGGCTCGCGCGGAGCGCGATCGTCACGGCGATCGTCGCAGGGTCGCTCGAGGAGCGAGGCGTGCGCTGTGAGGGCCTCGCGATCACGGCCTCTGCGATGCTCGGCGCGCTCGAGATCGCACCGAGCACGTGCGAGGTCGCCGAGGGCTCGATCGCGCGCGTGGCGTGGGACGCGCCCCTCCGCGCCGAGCTCGAGACCGGCTCGGTCTCGGCGCTGCGCGCTCGGTCGATCGCGATCACGCGGCGTGCGTCGGCCGACGACGTGTCTGCGAGCGGCGCGGCCGGCGTGTGGATGGAGGCGCCGCGTCGCGTGAGCGGCCTCGTGCACTTCGCCTCACGCCTCTCGCAGATCGACAGCCCTGCGATCTCGGTGGAGCAGCTCGCGGTCACGCGCGAGGGGAGCGACGCCGAGGAGCTGTCGCTCGAGGGCCTCATCGCGCCGGCCCGGAGCGCAGGCACGCCCGTCGCGCTCGAGGTGCGCGAGCTCTCGCTCGCCGCGGGCGCGGGGCCCTTCGGCGTGTCGGCCACGCCGCGGCTGCGCACGGTCGCGGTGCTCGCCGATCACGCGCACGGATCGCTCGAAGGCGTCGTCGACGCGAGCCTCGAGCTGCCGGTGCTCGGCTCGATCCAGCTCGGCGCGATCACGGGCGAGCGCCGCGTCCGCGTGAGCGCCGAGCACCTCGACGCCACGCCCGAATGGCACGTCGAGATGCTCTAAACAGAATCGCCGAGACAGTGGATCATCCGCGTCGAGGCGATTCTGTTTCGCGGAGCGGAGTTGGGTGGGGGGCCCCGAACCGGCTTCGCCGGGCGGGGGGCGGGTCTGCATCAGACCCGCCGAAAGGAAGGCTACACATGACTCGGCGTCTCGCCGATCATGTGTAGTCCCCCGGATCCGTGAAGTCGATCAAAAGACTTCACCGAGACGGGGGACTCGATTGGGAGGGACTCGATCGCGGATCTCGAATCGGCCGCGCGTCAGAACTGGCCGCGGATCGTGCCGACCGCGCCGCCCTGCGTGGGGGAGACATCGAGGCTCATGTTGCGCACGACCTCGGGCAGCTCGCTCTCGTCCCAGCCTGCGTCCTGGATGCCGTCGGTCACGGCGAACACCACGGCGAGCGCCACGAAGCCCGTGGCGCTCATGGTCGCGAGGTAGGTCTCGCCCGAGACGCCGCTCCCGCCGAAGCCCCACGTGAAGAAGGCGGCGAGGCCCGAGCCCGCGGCGAACGCGGCGTTCATGAGCCAGCCGCGGCCCACGTGCACGGGCGTGAGGCTGGCGACGAGCGAGTGCGCGAGCATCGCGCCGAGGCTGCCCGCGAGCATGCCGCCGAGCACGGCGCGGCCATCGGTGTTCGAGAAGGCGCCGGCGAGCATGCCGCCGAAGGCCGTGCCCCAGAGGAAGCCGCTCTCGACGAAGCGCGAGCGCGACGTGTGAGGGCGGAGGCCGAAGCCGAGGCCCGCGCCGATGCCGAGGCCGATCACGCCGCCGAGCGACATCGCGGCGAGCATCGCGTCCCCGTCGGCGCCGGCTGCCCCAGCACCGAAGCCCGCGAAGGCCGTGCCGTAGCGCAGGCCCATCGCCATCGTCGTCGGCACGCCGCGCGGTGCGTCGGCGGCCAGGAGGCCCGTCAGGCTCAGCGTCGCGCCGAGCAGCGTCCCCACGAAGCGGATGCGGACCACGTCGTCCGACGAGCGACGCGAGGTGCCCGTGATCGGATCGAACGAGGTATCGTCGAGATCGGCCCACGTGATGATCGAGTTCGCGAGGAACACGCCGTAGGCGCCGCCCGTGATCATGAGATCGACGACCTCGCCGGCGTTCGCGGTGTCCTCGAGGTGATCACCACGCCGTCGCGGCGCGGCGACCTCGGGATAGACCTGCGGCGTGCCTTGATACACGGGCTGCCCGTAGGCCGCGGCCGTCGCGGACTGATCGGGCACGGCGGTCTGCGGCGCGACCGTCACGACCTGCGGCGCCGGAGCGACCTCGACCTGCTGCTGCGGTGCGGGCGGCACCTCGCTCACCGTCGCGCTCGGAGGCGGAGGGACGGCGTCGGCGGTCGTGCTGCCATCGGTTTGCTGCGCGAGCGCCGGGGCTGCGAGCGTGAGCGCGAGACACGGGATCACCCATCCAAGCCGAAGTTGCATACGCGAACGCTAACACGACCCAGGCATTCGCCCGCAAACGCGGCAATCGCGCGCAGCTGAAGGTGCGCGGGCTCACGTCATCGCACAGACTCCACGGATGACGCGCGCGCTCCGCCCTCGGGCGATGTGGATCTCGGCCCCCTTCGTCTCGCTCGCGCTCGCGGCCTGCGGCGCAGCCGCCCCTCGCGGCGGTGCCGACGATCCGACGCGCCTCGAGCCGCGCCGCTTGTTCCCGATGGGCGCGGGCTACTCGTGGGCCTACGAGAACGATCCGGGCATGGGCCTGCCGCGACAGACGTCGGTGCTCCGCGTGAGCGCGTTCAGCGCAGGCGGCGCGCGCGTCGAGAGCCTCGCCACCGGCGATGCGCGCTCGTACGAGCTGCGCGACGATGGTCTCTTCTGGGTGGATGCGGGCGTGTACCTCTTGCACGCGCCCATCACGCTCGGCGCCGAGTGGCCGTCGGCCAACGGACGCACCGCCCGCGTGAGCGACATCGACGCCTCCGTCGACGTGCCCACCGGCCACTTCGATCACTGCGTGGAGATCCGCGAAGAGGGCGGCGAGTCCGGCCTCGCGATGCGCACGATCTACTGCCCCGACGTGGGCCCCACGCTGATCGAAGCGCACCAGACGCTCTCCTTGGCAGCGAGCGGCGTGACGGCCACGGGCCGTCTCCAGGCCTACCAGCTGGGCGAAGACGAAGAGGAGTGATCCCACCGCCGCGACGCGGTGGAACGATCGCCCTAATTCCTCTTGGATTCCGGCCTGTTGCACGGCACTGCCGAGATTGATCGGTGGGCCTGAACAGGCTATCATCCCGCCCCTCCGCCGAGACCCGCGCTTCCACCGACCTCGCGTGGCGGTGCGGAGCACGAGACACCTCGCTGCGCGAGGAGCCCTCGCGTGTCGGCGGAGTGGCTGCGGCCGTCACGAGCGCGCGCGTGTGTTCGAGCGAGGCGCGCCCTGTTCCGAGAGAAGATCATGAGCGAGAACGAGACCAAGCCCGCGTCGCAGCCGCCCGCCGAGTACGGCTCGAGCAGCATCCAAGTGCTCGAGGGCCTCGAGGCCGTCCGCAAGCGTCCGGGCATGTACATCGGCGACGTGCACGACGGCACGGGCCTGCACCACCTCGTGTGGGAGGTCGTGGACAACGCCGTCGATGAGCACCTCGCCGGTCACTGCAAGGAGATCACCGTCACGGTGCACTCCGACCAGTCCGTCACGGTCACCGACGATGGCCGCGGCATCCCGGTCGGCATGCACGACAAGGGCGTCAGCGCGGCCGAGGTCGTGATGACGGTGCTGCACGCCGGCGGCAAGTTCAACAACGACTCCTACAAGGTCTCGGCAGGCCTCCACGGCGTGGGCGTCTCGGCGGTGAACGCGGTGAGCGAGTGGCTGCGCCTCGAGATCCGGCGCGAGGGCAAGGTCTGGCAGCAGGAATACCGCAAGGGCGCGCCGCAGGCGCCGATCGCCTCCGTCGGCACCACGGACAAGACGGGCACCAAGGTCTCGTTCAAGCCCGACACCGAGATCTTCTCGGTGCGCGAGTTCCAGTGGTCGATCCTCCACAACCGCCTGCGCGAGATCGCGTTCCTCAACGCGGGCCTCCACATCGACCTCGTCGAGGAGGCCGGCGAGGGGCGCAAGCAGCACTATCACTTCGAGGGCGGCATCCAGGAATTCGTCCGCCTCCTCAACGAGACGCGCACGCCGCTCCACGCCGACGTCATCAACATCTCGGACGAGCGCGAGAAGGTGCAGGTCGACCTCGCGATGCAGTGGAGCGAGGCGTTCCAGGAGCAGGTCACCTGCTACACGAACAACGTCCACAACAAGGACGGCGGCACGCACCTCACCGGCCTGCGCGGCGCGCTCACCAAGACGCTCAACCAGTACGCGACCGAGCACAACCTGCTGAAGGATCTCGGCAAGGGCGAGACGCTCAGCGGCGAGGACATCCGCGAGGGCCTCACCGCGATCGTGTCGATCAAGCACCCCGATCCGAGCTTCAGCTCGCAGACCAAGGACAAGCTCGTCTCGAGCGAGGTGAAGGGCATCGTCGAGGGCGTCGTGAACGACAAGCTCGCGACCTTCCTCGAGGAGCACCCGGTCGAGGCGAAGAAGATCGTCGAGAAGTGCGTGCTCGCCGCGCGCGCGAGAGAGGCGGCGCGCAAGGCGCGCGAGAGCGTGCAGCGCAAGGGCGTGCTCGATCCGTCGAACCTGCCGGGCAAGCTCGCCGACTGTCAGGAGAAGGATCCCGCCAAGAGCGAGATCTACATCGTCGAGGGTGACTCCGCCGGAGGCTCGGCCAAGCAGGGCCGCGATCGGCGCACGCAGGCGATCCTCCCGCTACGCGGCAAGATCCTGAACGTCGAGCGCGCGCGCTTCGACAAGATGCTCGGCAACGACCAGGTGGGCACGCTCATCACGGCGCTCGGCATCGGCCTCGACCAGAACGGCGCCTTCGAGATCTCCAAGCTCCGCTACCACAAGATCGTGATCATGACCGACGCGGACGTGGACGGATCCCACATCCGCACGCTGCTGCTCACCTTCTTCTATCGCCAGATCCCCGACGCGATCCGGCAGGGCTACGTGTTCATCGCGCAGCCCCCGCTCTTCAAGGTCACGAAGAAGAAGAAGGAGCAGTTCCTCAAGGACGAGGACGCGCTCGCGCACTTCGTGGTGGAGGCCGGCATCGACGGGCTCGTCGTGCGCACCAAGACGGGACAGGTGCCGCTCTCGGGCACGCCGCTGCGCAACCTCCTCGACGACATGACCAAGTGGCGCAAGCTCCTGCGCTCGCTCGAGCGACGCACGGAGCCGAGCGTGATCGAGGCGCTCGTGCGCGTGAGCGGTCTCGACAAGGAGACGCTCAAGGATCGCGCGAAGATCGACGAGGCCACGAAGAAGATCGAGGCCTACGTGGGCCAGAAGACGCCGGATCTCCTGCCCCTCGTGTTCGCGGTGGAGGAGGACACGGAGCACTCGAGCCACCGCGTGCGGGTCAAGACGCGCGCGGGCGTGTCGACCAAGGTCACGACGATCGACAAGGACCTGCTCGAGGGAGCCGACGTCTCGCAGCTGCGCGCGATCCACGAGGGCATCGCGGCGCTGGGCGAGCCGCCCTTCATGGCGATCGAGGCGGGCGCCGAGGGCGCCGACGAGACGAGCGAGGAGATCGGGCCCATCGACGCGCTCGTGGCGTACGTGGATGCGCGCGGCCGCAAGGGCCTCCAGATCCAGCGCTACAAGGGACTGGGCGAGATGAACGCCGAGCAGCTCTGGGAGACCACGATGAACCCGGAGGCGCGCATCCTCTTGCAGGTGAAGATCGACGACGCGATGGAGACCGATCAGCTCTTCTCGCTGCTCATGGGTGACGAGGTGGAGCCGCGTCGCGAGTTCATCGAGACGCACGCGCTCGACGTGAAGGAGCTCGACATCTGATCGCGATCGGGGGAGTTGCCGACGAACGCTTCACGGGACGCGACGTCGGCGATGGCTCTCCACCACGGCTGTGAACTCCGCGCCGCACGCCAGGCAGCGCCGAGGGTGATGTCGCTCCACGTGGCGGCGCAGCACGTCGTGGCGCGAGAGCCCGGATCCGTGGTGCACCACGTGCGAGCCGAGCGTGGTGCTCGTGACCTCGCCGGTCGCGACGGACCGGCGCGCGCCGCACGAGGGGCACGCGAAGCGCACGCGCATCCAGACGAGCCTCACGATCACGGCCACGACGAGCGCGGCGCACCAGGGAACGACGATCCCCGCGTCGAAGCCGCCGACGACGGTCACGATCACGAGAGCGACCGCAGCGATCACGAGCCCGATCCAGAACGCCATCGACACGATGTACGTCTCGTCTCGAGACGGGTCGAGAGAGGGGCCGCACCCGCCGCGCGCCACGAGGCGGGCTCGGGGGCCGGTCGGAATGCGCAAGAGCCGCGACCGGTTCGTCGGAGATGTGGCGTCAGGGCACCTCGAACGTGACGGACGTCGATGGGATCTTCGACGGGCGCGCCTCGCTCGCGGCTGCGCGCGAAGAGCTCGAGCGAGCGCTCGAGGCGCTGCGCCACGAGGAAGGCGTTCGCGTGGCGCCGGTGACACTGCCGCGCCTCGAGAGCGCGGAGCGCGCGGTCGCCAGCTATCGGGAGGGCTCTCGCGAGGCGCGGAGCTCGCTGGCGCCGCTCGAGATCCGCCTCCGCGTTCGCGGTCGCTGCGTGGTGACCCAGCACGTCCAGAGCGCCTCGGCGGCCGCGATGGCATCGGGACCGCTCGTGCTCACGATCACGCTCGTGGTGCTGCACACCGTGACCGCGCCGATCGCGGCCGCGCTCGTCGCGCTCGGCCTCATCGCCATCCGCCCGTTCGTCCTCGCGCGGACGCGATGGATCGATGTGGAGATCGTGGGCGAGCGAGTGCGTGTGCGCGAGAGCTGGCTCGGTGGATGGCGCGCCGCCACGACGGGCCTCGAGCGCTTGCGAGGACAGCTCTCTCCATCGAGCCACTTCTTCCGACCCGCCATCCTGAATCGGCTGCTCGACGGCGCTGCCGCCTACGAGCGCGCGCGTGCGTACGAAGAGGAGCTCGCCTCGGTGTGATCGGTCGCGCTTGCGCTCCAGAGCGAATCGGCGTGGACTGGTGATCGACGTCAACTAGAATTGCCGGTCGACGACAACTACTTCTGCCGGTCATCGCCAGGTTGGTGATGTCCATCTGCCGGGGCTCGTAGTTGTCGTTGAGCCTGCGGCAGTTGTCGTTGGCGAA